>PAOB01000029.1 GCA_002708445.1 Candidatus Arcticimaribacter sp. | reverse complement strand
TACTCATCTACATGATAGAGATTGGGGAGAGGGAAATGAAAGACTCCTCCTTGTTTGAAAGAATTAAAACATCGAAAATCCCAGTATTGCTTCTAATCAACAAAATAGACACAGCAGATCAAGATACACTGTTGACTGCTCTGGAATATTGGAAAGAAATACTACCTAAGGCAAATATTTTTCCGATTTCTGCAATAACGGGTTTTTCAGTCAAAGAAGTTTTGAATTACATTATCGAAATTTTACCTGAGGGTCCAGCCTTTTATCCCAAAGATCAGTTGACCGATAAACCCGAGCGTTTTTTTGTAAACGAAGCAATTAGAGAACAGATTTTACAGTTTTATTCTAAAGAGATACCATACGCTGTTGAGGTAGATACCGAAGATTTTATAGAAGAAAAGAAAATCATCAAGCTTCGGTCAGTCATAATGGTTGAACGCGATACTCAAAAAGGAATCATAATTGGACATAAAGGTTCAGCTCTCAAGCGTGTGGGGGTAGGTGCTAGAAAAACGCTTGAAGTTTTTTTTGGTAAAAAAGTGCATTTAGAACTTTATGTGAAGGTAAATAAAGATTGGAGGAACAATTCCAATCAACTCAGGCGTTTTGGTTACAAACATTAAAAAAGAACCAAACCCTTAAAACTGCCTTTAATCCTTGCAAAAAGGTTATTTTTGCAAATCAAATTTATTGAAATGAGCGCAATTGTAGCCATAGTAGGAAGACCCAATGTTGGAAAATCGACTTTTTTTAATCGAATGATTCAAAAAAGAGAGGCGATTGTAGACGCGGTAAGCGGAGTAACCCGTGATCGTCATTATGGAAAAACCGATTGGAATGGTAGAGATTTTTCTTTGATCGATACTGGAGGTTATGTAGTTGGAAGCGATGATATTTTTGAAAAAGAAATTGACAAGCAAGTAAAACTCGCCATTGAAGAAGCAGATGCGATTATTTTTATGGTTGAGGTCGAAACTGGACTTACTGGTATGGATGAAGAAGTAGCACAACTGCTTCGTCGCTCAAAAAAACCTGTCTTTCTGGCCGTAAATAAAGTAGACAATGCAATGCGTCAAGACGGAGCAGTAGAGTTTTACAGCCTCGGTTTTGATAAAATTTATCCCATGTCGGGGAATAATGGGGGAGGATCTGGAGAATTGTTGGATGATTTAGTAAAAGCACTTCCAGAAGAATCCGAGTCAAATGACGATGATGTACCAAGATTTGCAGTAGTGGGAAGACCCAATGCCGGAAAATCTTCTTTTATCAATGCATTGATTGGTGAGGATCGTTACATCGTAACAGATATTGCAGGAACTACCAGAGATAGCATAGATACTAGATACAATCGTTTTGGTTTTGAATTTAATCTAATTGATACCGCTGGGATTCGCCGAAAAGCAAAGGTAAAAGAAGATATTGAGTTCTATTCCGTAATGCGATCAGTAAGAGCAATTGAACATTGTGATGTATGTATTTTGGTGGTAGATGCAACACGAGGCTTTGATGGACAGGTACAAAACATATTTTGGTTAGCACATCGAAACAACAAAGGAATTGTTATTTTGATAAACAAATGGGATTTGGTTGAAAAAGACCATACAACCACCAAAGCATTTGAAGAGCAAATAAGAAAACAAACAGCACCTTTTGTAGATGTACCCATTGTTTTTGTATCCTCACTTTCCAAGCAACGGATCTTCAAAGCTATTGAAACTGCAGTTGATGTCTTCAAAAACCGAAGTAATCGTGTTCCAACCAGAAAATTGAATGATATCCTACTACCCGTAATTGAAAGTAGACCACCACCGGCATACAAAGGCAAGCATGTCAAAATTAAGTTTTGTACTCAACTGCCAACCGAACACCCGCAATTTGCGTTTTTCTGTAATTTACCACAATATGTAAAGGATCCTTACAAGCGTTTTTTAGAAAATCAGATGCGTGAAATATTTGACTTCACGGGAATACCAATTACCCTTTTCTTTAGAAAAAAATAAGATTAAAGGTTGTCTCGTAAATCCTCGAGCTCTTTTTTGATTCCAGCTAATTTTTTTAGAAGCGATATTTTGTTTTGTTCAGCGCTTTTAGAAACTTTCAATTGATTCTTAGCACCTTCAATAGTCATCCCCTTTTCTTTAAGTAAGTGATAAATGAGTTGAATATTCTCCACATCTTTGGGAGTGTACTTTCGAACACCAGAAGTTTTCTTTTTGGGTTCAATTTCTTTAAATTCTTTTTCCCAAAACCGCAACAATGAGGTGTTTACATTGAAAGCTTTTGCAACTTCTCCAATGGTGTAATATCGTTTTTCAGGGAGATCAATTTTCATGATCTAGTCAAAAGATTGGTTTTCTTGTGAAGCTTGAGCAAGAAGTGCGTCAAATTCTAACGCACTTAAATTGCCGTAGTAGAAATTCAAAGGATTAATTTTTTTATTGTCCTTTATGATTTCGTAGTGTAGGTGAGGAGCAACAGAGCGTCCAGTATTACCTACAAATCCGATAACATCACCTCTTTTAACTTTAGCACCTCTTTTAACATTGTATTTGTTGAGATGGGCGTAAAGACTAACATAACCGAAACCGTGGTCAATTCTAATGTGTTTCCCATAGCCAGAGGCACGATTATCGGCTCGAACAACTTTACCATCGCCCGTAGCGTAAATTGGAGTACCGCGATTAGCAGAAAAATCCATTCCGTAGTGTTTTTTTCGTGCCTTGGTAAAAGGATCTGTTCTCCATCCATAACCAGAGGCCATACGTTTTAGATCCTCCTTACGAACCGGCTGTATCGATGGGATAGAAGCCAAAAGCTCTTCTTTTCGTTCAGCTAGTTTTTGTATTTCCTCCAGGGATTCGGATTGAACAACAAGCATTTTAGATAAGACATCAATTTGTTTTGTTGTTTCGATAATCATATCAGAGCTGTTGTATCCCTCAAGATAATCGTAGCGATTAACTCCACCAAATCCCGCTCTTCGTTGTTCTTTTGGAATTGGACTGGCTTCAAAATAAATCCTGTAAATATCATCGTCACGTTGTTCAATATTGGTCAACACATTTTGCATTTGACCAATTCTTCGGTTCAATAATTCGAACTGAAGTTTGTAGTTGCGAAGTTCACGATCTTGAAGTATTTCTTTTGGCGTTTTGATTACATCGGTATTCAACAAAGTAAACAAACCAATGATGCCAAAAAGCAGTGAGGATATTAAAAACAAAAATAAATTGGATATTTTTAGTCTTTTATTAGAAGAAATTGGTCTGTACGAAAGAGTTTCGGAATCGTAGTAATATTTAACCTTAGCCATGAACAGTATTCTTGTAAATTTTCATTTCTTTTGCATAGAGAAATAAAATTTAAAGCAAATATAGTAAAATTTCTATTTTGCATAGAACTATTAAAACGACTATTGAATGAAATCAGCTGAAGTACGTCAAAAATTTTTAGATTTTTTTGCATCTAAATCCCATCAGATTGTACCCTCCGCACCTATGGTCATAAAGAACGACCCTACTTTGATGTTTACCAATGCAGGAATGAATCAGTTTAAAGAATATTTTCTGGGCAACAGTGTCCCAAAAAATGTTCGAGTAGCAGACACTCAAAAATGTTTGAGGGTTTCAGGAAAACACAATGATCTTGAAGAAGTAGGAATAGACACTTATCATCACACATTTTTTGAAATGCTTGGAAATTGGAGTTTTGGCGATTACTTCAAAGAAGATGCCATATCATGGGCATGGGAACTGTTGGTTGATGTTTACAAAATAGATCCGTCCATCTTGTACGTAACGATTTTTGAAGGACACATAGGAGATGGATTAGAAAAAGATAACGAAGCCTATGATTTTTGGAAAAAAATACTTCCAGAAGATAAAATCCTTTTAGGAAATAAAGATGATAATTTTTGGGAAATGGGAGATCAAGGCCCTTGTGGTCCTTGTTCAGAAATCCATGTAGATATGCGCTCTGCTGAAGAAAAAAAAGCGGTTTCAGGAGCTTCTTTAGTCAATATGGATCATCCTCAAGTGGTTGAGGTTTGGAATTTGGTATTCATAGAGTTCAATCGAAAAGCAGACGGAAGTCTAGAGAAACTTCCTGCTCAACACATCGACACCGGAATGGGGTTTGAACGTTTGTGCATGGTACTACAAAACAAAACATCAAACTATGATACCGACGTATTCACACCACTAATCAACGAAATAGAGCAAAAAACCAAACTTGTTTACGGTAAAGAAGAAACAATTGATCGGGCTATGCGGGTAATTTCGGATCACGTCAGAACGGTTTATTTTGCAATTGCCGATGGACAGTTGCCCAGCAACACAGGATCTGGATATGTAATCCGCAGAATCTTGCGTAGAGCAATTCGTTACGGATACACTTTTTTAGACCTAAAAGAACCTTTTATTTTTGCATTGGTCGATCGATTAGAAAGTCAAATGGGAACTGTTTTTCCAGAATTAATTCAGCAAAAAGAGCTCGCCAAAAATGTAATTAGAGAAGAAGAAGTATCCTTTTTAAAAACCCTAAACCAAGGACTTTTGTTGTTAGACGAATTGATCTCAAAAACCAAAACCAGAACACTTCAGGGAGAGCAGGTTTTTGAACTTTATGACACCTACGGCTTTCCTTTGGATCTCACTGCACTGATTGCAAGAGAAAAGGGCTATGAAGTAGATGAAGAAGGTTTTGAGAAAGCCATGACAGAACAGAAAGCACGATCACGAGCTGCTTCAAGTTCAAGTGCAGAAGACTGGACAGAGGTAAACAACCTTCCAATCGATGGTTTTGTCGGTTATGATCATTTAGAAGCTCAAGTAAAGCTGGTCCGATATCGAAAAATCAAGTCAGCCAAATCTGGGGATCAATTTCAATTGGTTTTAAATACAACTCCTTTTTATTCTGAGGGAGGAGGTCAGGTAGGAGATATGGGTATTTTAGTTGATTCAAAAGGAAATAAAGTCAACATTTTAGACACAAAAAAAGAAAACAACTTAACTGTTCATTACACGGAAGATTTACCTCAAAATATTTCGGATTCATTTACAGCACAAGTTGACGTTGAAAATCGATTCCGATCGGAATGCAATCACTCGGCAACCCACTTAATGCACCAAGGTTTGAGAGCAATATTGGGTTCTCATGTAGAGCAAAAAGGATCCATGGTAAATGGTGAAAACTTGCGTTTTGACTTTTCCCATTTTGCTAAAGTAAGTCCAGAGGAAATTAAATCCGTTGAAGCATTTGTAAACCGGCGAATCAATGAAAAAATAAGCCTGGAAGAAAACCGTTCGATACCCGTTGCAGAAGCAATGGCATCGGGAGCAATGGCCTTGTTTGGAGAAAAATATGGAGATCTGGTTCGCACCATTCGATTTGGAGAATCCATCGAACTGTGTGGAGGAACACATGTAAAAAACACAGCCGATATCTGGCATTTCAAAATAATTTCCGAAAGTGCTGTAGCCTCAGGAATCAAAAGGATAGAGGCAATTACAGGAAAGGCAGTTCAAAAATACTTTGAGTCTCAGGAAGCAACCTTGAACAGCATCAATGAAAATTTGAAAAACCCGCAAGACCCAATCAAAGCAATAGGAAATTTACAAGCAGAAAATACAAGCTTAAAAAAAGAACTTGAATCGCTCTCAAAAATTCAAACTCAAATTGTAAAGAAAGAATTAGAGGCTCAAATTAAAACAATCAATGGAGTTTCTTTTTTGGCAGCAGAAGTAGCACTATCTCCAGCAGCAATAAAGGATTTAGCTTTTGACATGGGTAATGGAAAAGAGGATGTCTTTTTGGTTTTGGTTACCCAAAAAGGAGGGAAGCCAGTTGTAAGTTGTTACATTTCAAAACCCCTTGTAGAAGCACGATCGCTCAATGCAGGGAACATTGTAAAAGCATTAGGAAAACACATTCAAGGAGGCGGGGGCGGACAAGCATTCTTCGCTACGGCAGGAGGAAAGCAGCCCGAAGGAATTCCAGCACTGTTAAACGAAGCTTCGAGTTTTATTGCCTAAAGTTTAAACCTCTCGATCTACCAAATCGGTTACTACATAATACCTTGGATCATCAATAGAAGCAACAATACTTCTCTCAAAGGAAGGATTAGCTTTGAGAAGAAGAGATTTACATTCTGGACTCAGGTGAGTAAGTCTCACTTTTTTATTTAATCCTCTGTATCTGCCGATTAAATTTTCAATTGCTTCAATGCCAGAATGATCACTAACTCGAGATTCTATGAAATCAATTTCAATGATGTCGGGATCCTTTTGAATGTCAAATTTCGAATTAAAATTTTGAATGGAACCAAAAAAGAGAGGACCCCAAATTTCATAGACTTTGGTTCCATCATCCTTAAAACGTTTTCTTGCTCGAATCATGGTAGCATTTTCCCAAGCAAAAACTAATGCCGAAATAATAACCCCTACAATTACCGCAATTGCCAAATCTTGCCAAACAGTAACCGCAGACACAGTGATTAAAACAAAAGCATCAGATTTTGGGATTTTGCGTAAAATCCTAAAACTACTCCAAGCAAAAGTTCCAATAACAACCATAAACATTACCCCAACAAGAGCAGCGATAGGAATCTGTTCGATTACACTGGATCCAAAAAGAATAAACAACAACAAAGAAATCGAAGCCGTAATTCCAGACAAACGTCCCCTACCACCAGAATTCACGTTGATGATGGATTGACCAATCATGGCACAACCACCCATTCCTCCGAAAAGACCGTTTAAGAAATTAGCTCCTCCTTGAGCCAAACACTCACGGTTTCCACTCCCACGGGTTTGAGTTATTTCATCAACTAGATTCAAGGTCATCAAAGACTCTATCAGGCCAACTGAAGCCAATAAAAATGCAGTAGGTAAAATTAAATTCCAATGCCCCTCAAGGGTGTGTAACAACTGAAATATTTGCCCCTGAAACACAGGTAAGCCTCCTTGAAGTCCCTCTCCACCACCTTCTCTAATAAAAGAACCAACGGTAGAAACTTCAATTTCAGCAAAAACAGTAACCAGAGCAACACTCACAATAGCGATCAAAGCTGCGGGAACCTTTGTAGTTAGTTTGGGTAAAAAGTACATGATGAGCATGGTCATAACCACCAAAGCCAGCATTGTGTACAATTCTGTTCCCTGAATCCACTGAATTCCTGCACCAGTAGTCTTCTGGAACAAACCCAATTGAG
Organism: Candidatus Arcticimaribacter sp.; assembly: GCA_002708445.1. Lineage (GTDB taxonomy): Bacteria > Bacteroidota > Bacteroidia > Flavobacteriales > Flavobacteriaceae > Arcticimaribacter. The sequence continues at coordinate 15,218 of PAOB01000029.1, read as the reverse complement.
ATAAAAAGATCACAATAGCCAATCCGTTTACAAAGCCCATCATTACCGAATGAGGAATTAATCGAACAAATTTACCAAGCTTAAAAACTCCAGCAGAAATTTGAATTGCACCTACAATAAGTAAAGTGACAAACAGCCAGTGTAAACCTAAATTTTCGATGGGTTGTGCTAAAGCATTACCAACTTCATTTCCTTGTTGAATCATGTGAACCATAACAACAGCCATAGCACCTGTTGCCCCAGAAATCATCCCGGGTCTACCTCCAAAAATAGAAGTTACAATCCCCATCATAAAAGCACCGTAGAGTCCAACTAGTGGATCAATACCAGCAATAAAAGCAAAAGCTACTGCCTCTGGAACTAGAGCTAATGCTACGGTTAATCCAGAAAGGATATCATTTTTGGGGTTTTGACTGAAGTTTCTAAAAAGTGTTTTCAAGGAATGGTTTTTTTTACAAAGGCGCAAAGATAACCTTTTCCCTTACAAGAGCCCTATGAAAACCAAACTTCAATCACTGGAGTAATTTATTCTAAATTAGGAGGGTAGTTTTTTAGGATTTCCGTAACAAACTCCTGAATTCGCTCATCTCTTTTTTTCGAGTATTCATTAATAAAACCCCTTCCTTTTCCTTGCCAAATAAGTTGCTTAGACTTTGCATCAATCAAATCAATAAAGAGTATACCGTTGGTTTGAGAACTTACGGTAGCGATATTATTCTGGGGCCAACCCCATCCATAACCCCAGCCCCATCCCCAGCCATAGCCCATTCCATTCCAATTGTTGATGTAAACATCATTGGAAGACTTGACAGCGATGTTGATTAAGAGTTCAGGAGAGTCTGATGAAGTAAAACCTTTGTTTGCCAAATCTTTTTCGATAGCTTTTAGAATTCTTTTTTTATCTAAGTCTGAAATTTCAACCTCATCAATCCCAGGTTTGAAAAATGCATAAGAAGTGTATGAGTCAAAATCAACACTCGCATCGAAATCGTGATAAACTCTAATGCTGCTACAGCTAAAAACTAAAAAGCTAAGGAATAAAAGAAGTGTTTTTTTCATAAAAAAAGTTTTACTAAAAATATTAATCAAAAATCATGCCTTTACTTTTTTCTTTTATTGAAACCGTAGGGACAATGCCTGCAACCATTTTCACAACAGTAACCTCTTTTGAGGTGGTATTGTTCTGTAAAGACCTTGTAACCATCGGGAGACATGTAAAAATCACCATCTTTTAATTCTTTACCTCCTAACATAATTCTTTTTTAGTATGCTGTTCTGAAATAAATTAATTTAGTAGCATAAATTTAAATATGCTATTTGAGGCCACTCCCAAAATTCCAAACCAATTCGTTACGCAAATAAACGAGTTTTCCATCACAATCAAAAGAGAGGACCTAATTCATCCTTTGGTATCGGGCAATAAATATCGAAAGTTAAAATACAATCTAAAAGATGCCCTTGAAAATAAAGCAACATCAATTGTTACTTTTGGAGGAGCCTATTCAAACCATTTAGCTGCAACAGCAGCAGCCGGAGCAGAATTAAAAATTCAAACCCATGGATTTGTTCGTGGAAGAGAATTGGCATCAAAACAACGCAATCCTACTTTAAGTTTTTGCGAAGAACAAGGGATGGAATTGCATTTCATATCCCGAAACGCATATCGACTAAAAAATAAAGCCCCACAAGTCTTGCGCTTTATTGAAAATAATCCAAACGCTTATTTAATTCCAGAAGGAGGAACTAATGAATTAGCAATTCAGGGGTGTAAAGAAATTTTAAATCCAGAGGATCAAAAGTTCAGCACAATTTGTTGTGCAGTAGGAACAGGAGGAACTTTTTCGGGCTTGGTTCGGTCTGCTCCAGAAAAAGAACTATTGGGTTTTGTTGTTGCCAAAGATCCATCGATCAAAAAAACAGTTCAAAATTTTACAGAAAACCACAAGCAATGGGAACTACTTTACGATCACGATTACGGAGGCTATGGGGCTTTTCCATCTGAAATAATTACATTCATTAATGTTTTTTATGAACAACATCAAATTCTTTTGGATCCCCTGTACACTGGGAAAATGGTTTTTGGTATTTTTACACTAATAAAAAATAAAAAATGGCATTGGGGAAAAAACATATTAGTAATTCATACGGGCGGGATTCAGGGCATCCAAGGAGTCAATCTCCGTCTATCCCAGAAAGGACATGCAACCATTCAATACTAAGTCGTGTTTTCCTGTGTTTATTTTCTCTTTTAATTTTTAGTTGTAGTGTAACCAAAACTGTTCGGAGCAACAAAGAAGTTGTCTCAAAGAATGAAATTCCCCCAAAGAAAAAAAGCAACAAACCCACAACCAAAGTAGTGGTAAAACGGACCTACGCCGAAAAAGTTCAAGACTATTTGGATCAATTCTCACCCATTGCTCAAGCAGAAATGTGGCAATACAAAATCCCGGCAAGTATTACCTTAGCTCAAGGAATTTTGGAATCCGGAACAGGTTCAGGAAGATTGGCCCGCGAGGGTAATAATCATTTTGGAATCAAGTGTCATCGAGGGTGGAATGGTGGCCGAATGTACCACGATGATGATGAAAAAGGAGAATGTTTTAGAACTTATGGAGATCCAGCAGAATCCTACCGCGATCATTCCATTTTTTTGAGTGGAAGAGAGCGTTATGCTTTTTTGTTTAAGCTACCCAGAAAAGATTACAAATCATGGGCCAAAGGACTAAAGAAAGCCGGATATGCAACAGACCCCAAATACCCAAAGAAATTAATTGGGATTATTGAACGCTATGAACTGTATCAATATGACGTAAAAAAAGGAAAACAAAAAAGAACCGCTCAAAGATCGAAACCCAAGGCAAATAAAAGTTCCCATAAAAACATTCATCGTGTAGTAGCAGGAGACACTTTGTATTCAATTTCTAGTCGTTACAATATTTCTGTAAACCAACTTATTAAAGAAAATAATCTTCGAGACAATACAATTTTTAAAGGTCAAGAATTGATTATTCCAAAATCCAAATAAATGCAATATCAACGCAGTAGTAGTCTTTTTCAAGATGCTCAAAAAGTAATTCCAGGTGGGGTAAATTCTCCTGTAAGAGCCTTCAAGTCTGTCGGAGGAACTCCAATTTTTGTAGACACAGCCAAGGGAGCTTATCTCTATGATGTAGATGGAAATCGATTGATAGATTACATTTCCAGTTGGGGTCCAATGATCTTGGGACACGTTTATGAACCCGTAATTGAGGCATTGAGTCAACGAGCAAAAAAAGGAACCTCTTTTGGGATGCCAACAGCACTTGAAACTGAAATTGCAGAATTGGCAATCGCAATGATTCCGAATATGGATAAAATCCGTTTTGTGAATTCAGGAACCGAAGCCTGTATGAGCGCAGTTCGTTTAGCCCGAGGAGTAACCCAGAGAGAGAAGATCATAAAATTTGCGGGTTGTTATCACGGTCATTCAGACGCTTTTTTAATTCAAGCAGGAAGTGGTGCAGTAACTTTTGGGGCTCCCAACAGCCCAGGAGTAACTCAGGGTACTGCAAAAGACACACTCCTAGCGACCTACAACAACTTGGATGATGTAGCTAGCATTTTTGAACAACATCAAGATCAAATAGCTGCAATTATTGTTGAACCTGTAGCCGGTAACATGGGTTGTATTCCACCACAAAAAGGATTTTTGGAAGGCTTACGCCAACTTTGTGATTCAAACGGTACACTTCTTATTTTTGATGAAGTCATGACAGGTTTTCGTTTGGCAGCAGGTGGAGCTCAAGAACGCTTGGATGTAAAAGCCGACATTGCCACTTTTGGAAAAGTTATTGGAGGAGGACTTCCGGTAGGAGCCTTTGCAGCATCCAATGAAATTATGAGTCACTTAGCTCCAGAAGGACCCGTTTATCAAGCCGGAACATTAAGCGGAAATCCTCTTGCAATGGCAGCTGGTTTTGCAATGCTTCAGGCACTGCAAAAGCAACCCCATATTTACACAAGTTTGGATCAAAAAACAGAACGTTTACATATCGGCATGGAAAAACGTATGGCAAACTCATCTTTACCTTATCAGATCAATCGTTATGGCTCCATGATTTCACTTCACTTTACGGAAACTCCTGTAGTCGATTTCCAAACAGCAGCTAATGGGAATAATGGTTTATTCAAGGCTTATTTTCACGGAATGCTAGAGGGAGGGATTTACCTTCCTCCAAGTGCATTCGAAAGTTACTTTTTGAACGATGCTTTGTCCAATGATGATATTGATTTTACCCTAGATGCATTTGATCGAGTAATCAAAAGTCTGAGACATTAATCCGTTTCTTTCCATTTTTTTTGAAACCGTTTCATTCTATGTTTTCGCATCTGTTTTTTGGACATTTGCAACCAGGATTCAAATTGGTCTTCTGTAAGGATTTTTTTCAACTCTTTTTGAAATTCTTTTTGAGAATTGAGATACTCGATACTTAAGACGTACCTTTCATCTCGAGAGAGATTCTCGTGCTTTATTCTCTTGGGTTTACTTGACCAAGTCGTTTTCATTAAATCCAAAAGTTTTGTCTCTTGTGATTCATTCAAATCAAGTTTTAATGCAAGCTCTTTTGATTTGATGATAGCCCTTTGTTCTGGGGTGAATTTTTGATCTTTTTTTTCTGTTTGACCTAAGGAAAGCATCGGTAAACTCAATAGGATAATTAAGATTCTTTTGTTCATAAAAATTGTTTTTTGAGTTTTTCAATAAGATTAAGTTGCTTCAAAAAGGTTTAATTATTCGAACAAATTAGAGGGAAACTTCAAGTAATTTTATTTCTGAAGTTTTAAAGGAAACAAACTTATTTTGAGCAGCAATTAGTGTAGTTTCTCCTTTTTTGAGAAGTACATTTCCAAATTCGGTTTCTACTGTGGCAGACCCAAAAACACAGATGTAAATAGTAAAGGAATCTCTTTTTGAAAGGTCGATCTGACAATCTTTATCGAGGTAAATGTAATTGGTGTTAAAGTATGGGCAAGCCACCATTTTGTTGGACTCATTTTTTCTTTTCGAATAGCTAATTCTAAAATCATCTTTCTTGTTAAAGTCCAAGGCATCCAGAGCCATATCGCTGTGCAATTCTCGCAGTTTATTGTTTTTATCTTTTCGGTTAAAATCAAAAACTCGGTAAGTAATATAAGAAGTCTGTTGAATTTCGGCCAAAAGAACACCAGCACCAATAGCATGAATTTTTCCAGTATTGATAAAAAAAGCATCTCCTTCTTTTACACTTTCGTAATTCAACAAATCCAAAAGAGTATTCTCCTCTAAACTCTTCAGATGCTCTTCTTTTTGAATGGTTTTATTGAATCCGATAATCAAATTTGCTTTTTTGGGAGCATCCATAACATACCACATCTCCTTTTTTCCAAGCGAATTGTGGCGTTTTTTTGCCAACTCATCATCTGGATGTAGCTGAATAGACAAGTCCATTTTTGCATCGATAAACTTGATGAGAACAGGAAATTTTTTCCAAAATCGTTTTACAACATTTTCTCCCAAAACATCAATGGGATATTTATTGATGATGTCTTGAAAATTCATTCCTTTGAATGCTCCATTGACTACAACCGAAACAGCTCCTTCAACAGCCGAAATCTCTCAACTTTCTCCAACCTTATCGTGGGTTGAGTTTTTCCCTAAAATATTTTTTAGTTTGCTACCTCCCCAGAGGCGTTCTTTTAGAATGGGTTTAAATTTTAATGGATACATTTAAAATCATATTGATAAATCGACGAACATCAGTTGCTTTACAAACTCAATCTAAAGCTTTTTTTTAATTAAACCATAACAAAAATTAGATGCACTCATAACCAGGTTATTGTAGACCAACAGCATTGCTTCATCTAAAGGAGTTCCCTCTTTTGTAATAGCAGCACAATAGTCCAACCCAAGTTTTATTATTTCACTTTCAGAAAGGGAAACACTTCCACACAGGGCAGCCACCGGGATTTGTTTTTTACGAGCAGATTGAATAACACCTGTGATTGCTTTCCCAAAAAAGGTTTGATCGTCTAGCTTACCCTCTCCGGTGATAATCCAATCGGTATTTTCAAGATCTTTATCGAAGTTAGCCAATTCCTTTACAAAATCAATTCCAGAAACAAGACTTGCATTCAAAAAAGCAATAGCTCCACCACCCAGACCACCTGCAGCTCCAGATCCAGGTGTTTTTTGTACATCAATGTTGAATTGTTTCTTGATTATTCTTCCCAGGTTTCTAAGACCTTGGTCTAGTAAAAAGATCTCAGAATCATCTGCTCCTTTTTGTGAAGCAAAAACATTCGCGGCACCTTCATTGCCGTAAAGTGGATTTGTTACATCACAAGCTACTCTAAATTTTGTTTTGTGAACCAATTCATTGAGTTGCTCGATATTGATTTTTTGGATATTGTTGAGGTTCTTTCCAATGGGTTTTAGAGGTTTATTTGCTGAATCTAAAAATTGAATCCCCAAGGCTTGTCCCATACCCATTCCTCCGTCATTGGTAGCGCTCCCGCCAATTCCCAAAATAATTTTTTCGGCGCCTTTTTTGATCGCATTTAAAATGAGTTCACCCGTCCCAAATGAAGATGTATTCATACAATTCAGCTCCTCAATTGAGAGAAGCTTGAGACCCGATGCCTCAGACATTTCGATGTAGGCTGTTTTTGAAGTTTCTGAAAACAAATATTGAGAGGGTATGGGTCTAAATAGTGGGTCCTGAACTTCGACCTCAATCCATTCAGCTTTTAAATAATCTTTAATAACTGCTAAAGTTCCATCACCGCCATCTGCCAAAGGTTTTTTGAGAATGATCGCTTTTGGTAAAACACGCTTAATTCCTTCTTCAACGGCATCACAAAACTCGGACCCAGTCAAAGATCCTTTAAACTTATCTGGAGCAATAATAAATTTCATCTTTAAATAATTAGTTGCTCAATTTGTCAGTAAGAACTCTATGGTTTACTTTAAATTGAATTTATTCAAAAGAGTTTATCCAAGACTGACCCACAGGCCTTCCTCGTTTTTGATCACTTTGGCGTTACCTATTTTGGTTAGCTCTTTGATAGCTTTGTCCCATTTTTTGTTGCTAAGACCAGCTTGTTTTTTCAATTCATTGAGGTCAATAGAATTCTCTTTTTTTAGCAATGAAAAAATCAATTTCTCGTCTTCGGTCATTTCAACTGCTTTCTTTTCGGGCCTCATCTGTGGAAAAAATAGAACTTCTTGAATCGAACTATTGTTGGTCAAGAGCATAACCAAACGATCAATTCCAATTCCAATTCCAGAGGTAGGAGGCATCCCGTACTCAAGAGCTCTCAAAAAATCTTGATCGATGAACATGGCTTCGTCATCTCCTTTTTCACTCAATTTCAATTGCTCTTCAAAACGCTCTCTTTGATCAATGGGGTCGTTCAATTCTGAGTATGCATTGGCCAATTCTTTACCGTTGACCATAAGCTCAAACCTTTCTGTTAGCTTTGGGTTGGATCGATGCTCTTTGGTCAAAGGACTCATTTCTTTGGGATAGTCAGTAATGAAGGTTGGCTGAATGTAATGATGCTCACATTTTTCTCCAAAAATTTCATCAATCAGTTTACCAATTCCCATAGTATCATCCACCTCAATTCCCAATTCTCGAGCAGTATCACTCAGGGTATTTTCATCCATTTCAGAAACATCAATTCCGGTATGGTTTTCAATTGCCTTAAGGATAGGTACTCTCGGATAAGGAGCTTTAAAGTCTATGTTGTTTTCCCCAACTTGAACAGCAGAATTACCCGTAGAATCAACAGCTACTTTTTCCAGAAGTTTTTCAGTAGTTTCCATCATCCAGAAGTAATCTTTGTAAGCAACATAAAGTTCCATTACTGTAAACTCAGGATTATGAGTTCTATCCATTCCTTCGTTTCTAAAATCTTTTGAAAATTCATAAACCCCGTCAAAACCTCCAACAATCAATCGTTTGAGATACAGCTCATTGGCGATTCTAAGATACAAAGGAACATCCAGAGCATTGTGATGTGTCATAAACGGACGAGCAGATGCCCCTCCTGGTATGGGTTGCAGAATGGGGGTCTCAACTTCTAGGTAATCATTTGAATTAAAATAACCCCGTATGCTGTTGGTTATCTTAGTTCTTTTGATGAAGGTGTCTTTAACTTTTGGATTGACAATTAAGTCAACATAACGTTGACGGTATCGCAACTCAGGGTCGTTAAATTCGTCATACGTATTTCCTTCAGAATCTGTTTTGGGCAAGGGAAGTGGTCGTAGAGTTTTGTTTAGGACATCAAATTTTTTAACTAAAATTGTCTGCTCACCAACTTGGGTTGTAAAAAGTATTCCTTCAACACCGATGATGTCTCCAATATCGAGTAGTTTTTTGTAAACTTCGTTGTAAAGAGTCTTGTCCTCACCTGTACAGATTTCATCTCGGTTAAAGTACACTTGAATTTTACCTTGACTGTCCTGGATTTCGGCAAAGCTTGCTTTACCTTGAATCCTTCTTGACATAAGACGTCCAGCAACAATTACTTCTTTCCCTTCAACATACTTGTTTTTTATGGAAGCTGAAGATTCGCTTACAGGATAGAGTGCAGCAGGGTAGGGGTTGATCCCCAATGCTTTAATTTTTTCCAGTTTTTCTCTTCGGATAATTTCCTGTTCGCTCAGTGCAGCCATAGCTGTAAAAATTTTATCAAAGATAGGGAATTCCATGAATTGAAAAATTCAATTTTTGTTATCTTGCCAAAAAAAAGCTTTGAGTCTTATTCGTGTCTTACTTTCCATACTTTTCCCTCCCCTTGCTGTAATAGACCAAGGTTGTGGATCCATCGTCATTGTCTTCATCTTAACCATATGCGGATGGGTTCCAGGAGTTATTGCAGCCCTTGTTATTTTGAATAATACCAATCGATATTGATGGGTGTTTTAAATAAAAAAATACAAGTAAAAGATTTAAAAAATATCGCCTATCAACCGGCTTGGAATTTTCAAGAAAAAATTTTGAAAGAAATTGTAGATCTCAAAATTTTGAATCGTAGAAATGAAACTCAGCAACCAACCCCTAATTATTTTTTGTGGGTAGAACATCCTCCAGTTATTACTCTTGGCAAAAGCGGGGCTATCGATCATTTGCTTCTCAACGAAGAACAACTTAAGGAACGCGGAATAGAATACTACAAAACAAATAGAGGAGGAGACATAACATTTCATGGTCCGGGTCAAGTAGTTGGTTATCCTATTTTAGATTTAGAAAACTTTTTTACAGACATACACAAATACCTTCGATTACTTGAAGAAATGGTTATTTTAACCTTGAAAGAATACGGTTTGGAAGGAACCCGAAGCCCTGGTGAGACAGGAGTTTGGCTGGACGTTGGAACTCCTTTTGCCCGAAAAATATGTGCTTTGGGAGTAAAGGCGAGTAGGTGGGTAACCATGCACGGCTTTGCATTTAATGTAAATACCGATTTGGCTTATTTTGACTTCATCGTTCCTTGCGGAATCCAAGGCAAAGGAGTTACCTCTCTAAAAGCCGAACTTAAAAATGAAATTTCACTACTAGAAGTAAAAGAAAAGCTTGCCAAACACTTTCAAAATTTGTTTGAAGCAGAATTTATTACCGCCTAGTTGATTTCATAAATGATCATCCCATTACTTTCTGACTGAACTACAAGTTCTAAGGCTTTATCCTTGTCTGCATTTGTCAAATCAGCCGCTGAAGTTCCATAAACAGGAAACCCGTTTACAGGAGTTCCATTGCTGTAATAGAAGTAAACTTTTTGTGCGTCCAGATCGGTAGTAGTTACATAAATAATATTGTTGATGTAGAAAATTTTAGGTGCTGTGTAACGCCCAAAGGGAAGTGTAATCGGAATCCCTTTAATGTTTAAAATGTTATTCGATTGGGATACCAGTGATTTGGTTGTGGTTGCAATTTGGTGACCTTTTTCTAAATCTAAATTCGTTTTTACGATATTTCCTTTGACATCTATTTGAATTAGGTTTCCATTTTTATCTGAGGTTGTAAATGTTTTTAGGTAAGAATTTACCGTATTTCCAGAAAAGTCAATATTCTCTTTTACTTTAACCCGTTCTTTTCCGGTTCGGTTCAAAAGGTTAAGTTTTCCACTTTCCTCCTGAATTGCTATGTAATCTTTTTGATTAATTCGAATATGAACCGGAGTATTAATGATCGGGGTTTTGGTCTTTCTAAATTTAAAACCAGAAACTTTTTTGCCCTTAGAATTAAACATTTGCAAATTATTTCCTTGAGCCAAAACAAAACGATAATCTCTCCTTTGATCGTAATCAAAAACAGCTAGGGGCTGAATGGGTTCTGTACTTGGAATTTTTATTGAAAAAGGTTTAACTATTTTTCCATTTCGATCCAAAACAAAAAATTTATCTTCCGTCCTAAAAGCCATTTGTAGTCGTTTGTTTTTGTACAAATCAACCTGCTCAATACGACCTTGAATGTTTCCGGGTAGTTGTTTTTTCCAAAACAAATTTCCTTTGTCAGAAAACAAGTAAAGCTTATTGTTGACGTCTTGAACCAAAACATCCATTCCTTTGGTTCTGTGGTTTTTGAGCCATTGGGGTGGAGAACTTAGTGGAGCTTCTAATTGCAAAAGATATTGGTTAGAAACAGAGTTTTCAACCACTTTCAATTCATTTTCATGAATTCTTAAATGCATGTGCATAAAGCTATTTTCTAAAGTTCCTTGAAAGGCAACAAAAGGAAATCGTTTCGTGTCTAGTTTTGACCAAGGTTTTTTCTTTAGTTTCTTATTTCCCCAAACCTCAATCAAGGCCTTTGTTTGAGCAATCCAATAGATCGAACTCTCAGAGGAAAGGGTTTCTTTGAATGTGTTGTAAATTAAGTTTTTACTCAAAGCGCTACCGTCTTTGTAATTACTGATAAGCGTTTTCATTGCTTTTTCACTCGATGTAAAAACAAAAAAGTTTTCAATGACAGCCCCCCATTTTGGTTTTACCTTCGCTCCAATAACTTTGGAAAACAAAAGAATATCATCAGGAAGTTTTGATGGATAATAGGAGACTTCCCGAAAATTTTTACCGTTTTCTAACTTCGACAATAGGTATTCTTGAGCCTGTTCCTCGTTTTGAGAGTGGAAAAGTAAAACGGTTTCAAAACCCAATTTAATCCATCCGATCTCATCAACAGTACTCAGGGCTTTTAGATTGATTTGTGGAAGAGCAATATTGTGGTGAAGAACCCATTGCTTGAATGCATCTTCGGTTTCGATAGCATTGTTTAGCGGAATTGATAAAAAAGAGGTACTGTTTTCTGGAACCAATCGATCTAAAAATATTTTTTGAGCATCGTTTTCTTTGAGAATACCCATGGGATCTCCCAATGAATCTTGAACAGCAATCAAACCATCTAAGCTGAATCCAGAATTTTCAAAATCAAGATCATATGCATTCCAATCGTGGTTAATTTTTGGGACTAACGGAATTTTTCCAATTGCTTCTTCAATCAATTCTTCAACCTGAGGTTGAACCAAAAAATTGAGAGGGGCGCTGGTGTCCAAAGTGGTGTAGATTTTATCGAAAAGATTCTCTTGTCTGGTTGTTTTATCTTTTTGTTGAAACTTACGGATGCAATTCTCAATTAATAATTGAGAAGTAGATCGCAAGGTGTAGCCCTCGATATTGGTAGTATAGAGAATGTTTTTTTCTCTTTTTTCGATATTGATTTTAAAATTACTGTAATCAATAGAAGTTCCCGTTATTCGCGTAGAATCAATCGGAGCCTTGTAGATGTGGGTTAGTGCACTTGGATTTTTTCCAACGGTGGTTATGCACAACAAACTTTTTACGTCTGGGGTTTCTTGAAGTAAACGTGAGATGTCAGAGGTTACATTTGGGTTGAGGGATTTTATTTCTTTAAAAACCTCATTGTTAGTGAGCTCGCTAGTAAGAGTATTGATGTCGTTGATTTGAATTACCCAACTGCTGTTTTGTGGAATCCAATCGGTAAGCCTATTCAGTTTAACACTATTGGTTTGGCAACTCCACAAACCAATTAGAAGAACTGCTAAAAAGCCAAGCCGATGTATTATTTTAAAAAGCTGAAGTAAGGTTAAGCGAATCATAGGATAGTTTATTAAGTCCAAAAATAGCAAACTCAAAATTTAATTTGTAATTGTTCTGAAAGTAATCTAAAAGTTTTTCTGTGTTGTGGAGTTATTCCTTCTTTGAGTATGGCTTTACGATGCTTTTTAGTGGGATATCCTTTATTATTTTTCCAGTCATATTTGGGGTATTTTCGATCCAGATCAATCATCAGATCATCTCTGTAAGTTTTTGCAAGAACTGATGCTGCGGCAATGTTTTGGTATTTACCATCTCCTTTTACAATGCACTGGTGTGGAATTTTTTTAAAGGAATGAAAACGATTTCCATCTACAAGAATATGATCGGGGCAAGGATCAAGTTTTTCAAGTGCCTTGTGCATTGCTTTTATGGAAGCATTCAAGATGTTAATGGCATCAACTTCTTCTGGTGTACAATGAGCAACCGCATATGCAATTGCTTTGTCTTCAATAATAGGTCTGAGGAATTGTCGCTGCTTTTCGGTTAGCTTTTTGGAGTCGTTAAGAAGAGGTACATCAAAATCAGTGGGAAGAATTACAGCAGCGGCAGTAACAGGTCCTGCAAGGCAACCTCTGCCTGCTTCATCTGTTCCTGCCTCGAGTCCCTCAAGTAATTGTAAGCTTAACACCTTCTTATTATTTAATTATTGTCATTTCAAATTACTTACAATTATTTAACTTCGCAATCAAAATTACATTCTTTCATGACCCAAAGATTCTTTTTCACACTTTTTTTGATGAGTAGCTCAATCACTTTTGGTCAAGGCATCCCAGGAGCAGCGTATCAAAAAAAGTATGAAAACAAAAAAATGACTTCTTTGGAATTGGAAAGATCATCAATTCAGAATCCTGAAAAAAAGAAGTTAAAGAAAAAAGATTCCATACAGAAAGACTCCATAAATATTGGGATGTACGCGATTTACACCGTAGACAGAGATTCAACTTACGTTGACACAACTTTAACGATACAAAAAGAGTACAAGATGAATTTCTTGAGAAAGGATTATTTTGAATTATTACCTTTTTCCAACACGGGTCATGCATTTAATAAATTGGGATATGATTTTTCGACCCAGTCTTTACTTGCCAGTCTCGGGGCTCGTTCAAAACATTCCAGCTACATAGAAGCACCAGAGTCTTTGTATTTTCAAGTTCCAACTCCATTGACTGAACTTTTTTATCGAACCGTATTTGAGCAAGGTAGAATAGCCCATACAACCATAACGGCAAACATAAGTCCTCAATTTAATTTTGCGTTTACCTACAGAGGATCACGCTCTCTGGGGAAGTATGTCAATTTTAGATCGGCATATGAACGTTTTCAGTTTTCATTTAAATATCAATCTCTAAACACAAGATATTCTTTGTGGGGGCATTATTCCAATCAGTCCATCGAGAACCAAGAAAACGGTGGTATCGACGATGAAGGAATCCTTCTATTTGAATCAGGAGATCCTGACTTTAAAGATCGTTCAGTTTTGGATGTACGTTTTAAATCAGCAGAAAGCCTTTTGGCAGGAAAGCGTTCTTTCATCGATCACCATTGGAACATAGTACCCCCAAAAGACTCTGTCCGAACCAAATTCATAATTGGTCATCGATTTCTTGATGAATCTCGATATTATTCCTACACAGACTCAGATGGGTCAGATCATTTTGGAGATTTAACAATTGCCTTTTCAAATGTAAACGACTTGGCAAAACTCACAAGAACCAAAAATCAAGTGTACACAGAATTCAAAACACCATACACCGGAAAACTACGTGCAGGAATATCATCCCTTCAATCAAATTATTTTTTTGGTTTGGAAGAAGACGAGGTTTTATCGGACTCCATTCCAAATCAGATAAAAACCACTCAAATTATTTTGAATGGTGATTGGAGGTTTCAATGGAAAGGTTTTTCGATGCAAGCAAATCTTCAAAAAAGTGTAAGCGGGAGTTTGTTGAGTGATGAAATAGGGATAAAAGCAAAATATGAATTTCCCAATAAAACTTCCTTTACTGCTCGAGCAAATTTCCGAAATCAAACCCCAGACTTTAATTTTCAACTCTACAAAAGTGATTACCTGAATTACAATTGGCATAACCCTGATTTGGAAAATCAAAACACAACCCATTTTTCTGTCAACTTCAAACATCCCTGGCTAGGAAGTTTGTACGCCCACTATCAACTCATCTCCAATTACACTTATTTTAATACAACCAGATTTGAGCCCGATCACGAGGATCCCGATGTTGATAAAGAAAGTATTCTTTATGTACCACCTAGTGATATTTACTTGGCAGCACCAGAGCAAGCCATCAATGCCCAAAATTATCTTAAGATTAGATACACTTCGGAATTCAAACTGGGTAATTTTGCGATGACCAACACAGCTCAATATCAAAAAGTAACCAGTGAGTCAGAAACCTCTGAAGACTTGAAAAACTCTCAGCCCTTAAATGTTCCAGAATGGAACTTGAGAACAACCTTGAGTTTTAGTCGTGATATTTTTAAAAAGGCCATGTATTTGCAAACAGGTTTTACAGGGCACTATTTCACGAAATACTTCGCAGATCGGTACAATCCTTTGCTAGGTGACTTTACCCGACAAAACGATGTTTTGATTGGAGATTTTCCCAGGATAGATTTCTTTGTTAATGGAAAGGTTCAACAGACCAGATTGTATCTAAAGGCCGAACACATCAATACACTCCTAGAAAATTACAACTATTTCAGCGCACCTGGATATCCTTATCGAGATTTTGTCATCCGTTTTGGATTGGTATGGAATTTCTTTAAATAAGTTCAGACCTAGGATCATCCTCCTAAAATTTGAGGTTTCAAATGTGAATCATTTTCAAGATGCAAATTTCTTCTTTCTTTTTAGTTTCTGTTTATCATTTAACATTCATAAATTTTTAATTGAGTAATTAAAAAAAATCAGAATATTTTTTCTATAAATGGGAGCATTTAACTATTTGATTTACAGTAAATAATAGTAGACAAATATTGCATCCCAAAAAAAAAGATAAATTTTATCAGAAAGATGTTGTTGAAGAACAAAAAGGGTTTTATATTTGCACCCGCC
>PAOB01000028.1 GCA_002708445.1 Candidatus Arcticimaribacter sp. | reverse complement strand
TGGGTATCCAAGAAAACAGTCTGAGAAAGTAATTGATAACATCCTTCAAAGCACCCCAAATAGTTCCATAGAGGAATTGATTAAAATCGCTTTGAACAAATTGTAAATACCCTTTGGTTAAAAATAAAAGTGACAACTTTTTTATACTCTGCCATTGTCTACTTACTGCCTTTTTTTTAGGGGTTGTTTTTAGTGCTACACTTTATGGTCAAAATGCAACGGAATCTGCTTATGATTTGGGGACACTCTCTTTTCCTAAAACTCAAAGTCCTTTAGATCACTACGTTTACGATACTGAAAAAGAGGTTTACATTTACGTACAAACCGACGGAAACTATCCTTTAAATACCCCATTAGTTTTAACTCCAAAGGAGTATCAGCGTTTGTTGTTAAAAGAACAGATGAACACCTATTTCAAGGATAAAGTAAGTACAATTTCACAAAAAAAAGGGACTAATCAAGAGGCAGCACAAAGAGACCTTTTACCAGAGTTGTACGTAAACTCTAAGTTTTTTGAATCTATTTTTGGAAGCAATGAGATTGATGTTATCCCTCAAGGTTCTATTGGAATAGATTTAGGAGTTCGTTATCAAAAAACAGATAATCCAGCTTTTTCACCCAGAAACCGAAGAAATTTTGGTTTTGATTTCGACCAACGAATCAGCCTTAGTTTACTGGGTAAAATAGGGGAACGACTTCAAATAACGGCTAATTACGATACAGAATCTACTTTTGATTTTCAAAATCTTGTAAAATTACAATTCAATCCTCCAAGAATAAACCAGCTGGAAGATTATCTACCTAGTTCGATAAATGATTCAAGAAATAAATTTGAGGATAAAGCTGGTAGGATCCTAGATAAAGCATACGGAGTAGCTAATAAAGTTTCCGAAAAAGCCTTAGGCGTTGCAGATAAAATTAATAACAAAATAACCGAGGTAGAGGATAAGGTTTTTCAAATCAACGACAAGGTATCAGCTGTTCAAAATAGAACAGATGAATATCAAAATAGGATAAATGATTTTTTGAATGAACCTGCTTCTGAAGATGCAATACTTCAAAATATTGATATTGGGAATATCAATATGCCGCTCAATAGTTCACTTATTTCTGGAGCACAAAGTTTAATGGGAGTAAAAGCTGAGGTAAAATTTGGAAGAACTAATATTACAGGAGTTTTTGCCGAACAACGGTCTCAATCTCAATCTGTAATTTCTCAAGGAGGAGGAACTCTTCAAGAATTTTCATTGTTTGCGTTAGATTATGAGGCAGATCGTCATTTCTTTTTAGCGCATTACTTTAGAGATAATTATGATGTTTTTTTAAAAACCTATCCATACATTAACTCTCCTATTCAGATAACACGTGCCGAGGTATGGGTCACCAATCGTCAGTCTCAGACTAACAATATTAGGAACATCATTGCACTTCAAGATTTAGGGGAGAGAAATCCAGAAAACACAAAAGTAAACGAGCTAACCAATTCTTTTTTTAATAACCCAACCCCACGGGGAATTCCAGCTAATGAAGCAAACAAATTAGATCCAAAATCCATAGGTTCAGGATCTTTTATTACAGATGATATTCGCGATGTTGCTACTGTTCCTAATGGTTTTGGGGTATTGAATGGACGAATAAAAGAAGGATTTGACTATGCTGTTTTGGAAAGCGCAAGAAAATTACAACCCACAGAATACACGTTGCATCCACAATTAGGGTATATTTCATTGAATCAACGCTTAAGCAATGATGAAATTTTAGGAGTAGCTTTTCAATTTACATTTCAAGGAAAAGTTTATCAAGTTGGAGAGTTTTCCAACGGAGGGATAGAAGGGACTTCAATTACAGGAATAAGTTCAACCACTCAAATCCCAGCTTTTTCAACCAATAATTTAGTTGTTAAACTATTGAAGAGCACAATTACAGATGTTCGTCAGCCTGTATGGGATTTGATGATGAAAAATATTTACAATACAGGGGCATTTCAACTTGAACAAGAAGACTTCCGTCTGAACATTCTGTATTCTGATCCCTCACCAATTAATTATCTTACTCCAGTTGATGCAGCAATATTTCCCAAAGCTTTGACCAATCAACTTTTGTTGCGAACTCTTAATCTAGATCGTTTAAATTTATACAACGATCCCGAACCCGAAGGAGATGGATTTTTTGATTTTGTTCCTGGGATAACGGTAGACCAGCAATATGGACGAATTATTTTCCCAACAGTTGAGCCTTTTGGAGAAACCCTATTCAAGCTGTTAGATAATCCAGAGGTGTCTAGTGAGCAATATGCAAATGAAACGACCTACAATGCAAATCAAGCAAAGTACGTATTTCGGGATATGTATGCTTTAACCCAAGCAGGAGCTCTTGAAACTTCTGAACAAAACAAATTTGAAATTAAAGGTCGATATAAATCTGCTGGTGGAGATGGAATCGCTATTGGAGCTTTTAATGTCCCAAGAGGATCTGTGAGGGTTACAGCTGGAGGAAGAGTGTTACAGGAAGGGATTGATTACACTGTAAATTATCAAATTGGGAGAGTGAAAATTTTGGATCCAGCCATACAAGCTTCTAATGTTCCTATTCAAATATCAGTTGAAAACAATTCTTTTTTTGGCCAACAAAATAAACGCTTTTCTGGATTTGACATAATCCATCAATTCAATAATAATTTTGTTGTGGGTGGAACATTAATCAATTTAAGTGAAAATCCATTAACTCAAAAAGCAAATTACGGGACAGAGCCAGTGAATAACACTATGATCGGAATAAACACAAATTTTTCGACAGAAATGCCTTTTTTAACTCGTTTGGTAAATAAGCTTCCAAACATTGAAACTACCGTACCATCTCGAATTTCATTTCGTGGAGAAGTTGCAACATTTATTGCGGGTAATCCAAAAAACACTCAGCTTGAAGGAGAGGCAAATGTATATCTTGACGATTTTGAAGGGGCTCAAACCAATGTGGATGCAAAAGGATTTTTTTCTTGGAATTTGGCAAGTGTTCCCTCAGAGGGTTTTGCAGGCTCACAGGCAGGTGTTGATGATTTGAAGTCAGGATACAATCGCGCAAAATTATCTTGGTACAGTATTGATCCAATTTTTTATACTTCACAATCGCGTCCAGCTGGAATCGGAAATAATGATATTTCGTTAAATACAACTCGTCGAATTTTTATCAATGAAATTTTCCCAGAACAAGATCTAGTTCAGGGGCAATCAACTTTTCAACCTACTCTTGATTTAGCGTATTTCCCAAATGAAAGAGGGCCTTACAACAATCAAAAATTAGACACCTTTATTGAAACTCCAGAAAAAAATTGGGGAGCAATTATGCGTTCCATAAATGCTACAAATTTTGAGCAATCCAATGTAGAATTTATTGAGTTTTGGCTCCTCGATACTTTTACAGAATTAGAAACTCCTGATGAGGATTTAGGCTCTTTGATCTTTCATCTTGGTAATATTTCTGAAGACGTTCTTAATGATGGGAGAAAGCAGTACGAGAATGGTTTGCCTGGGGTTGAGCTTTCAGCAACACAAGAATCCAACTGGGGTAAAACACCTGCCGCCCAATCTTTGCTTTATGCTTTCAATACAATAGAAGAAGATCGAAAGCTTCAAGATGTTGGTTTTGATGGTCTTAATGATGAACAAGAGCGCTTATTTTATCCCAATGGTTCTGTTGAAGATCCGGCAGGAGATAATTATGAATACTTCGTTCAAGCCTCAGGAGGAATAGTTTCACGATATAAAAATTACAACGGTACAGATGGAAATTCACCCATAGCATTTTCAGACACCAATAGAGGAAGTACATCAGAGCCAGATACAGAGGACATCAATCGAGATCAAACGATGA
This sequence comes from Candidatus Arcticimaribacter sp., assembly GCA_002708445.1. Taxonomy (GTDB): domain Bacteria; phylum Bacteroidota; class Bacteroidia; order Flavobacteriales; family Flavobacteriaceae; genus Arcticimaribacter. Next base: position 10,376 of record PAOB01000028.1, on the reverse strand, counting down.
ATACGATTAATAGTTATTTTGAATACCGTGTTCCAATTTCAAAAAATATGACCGTAGGTAATCATCCTTTTATCACAGATGTTCGAGAGAATGTAACGGTTGGTCTACCAAATGGAAAGCAACTCACAACCCGCTGGATTCAATTTAAAGTACCGATTGATAAACGCTACTATGAGGGCACTAATTTTAACGCGTATTTTGATAATATTAATGGGATTAATGATCTTCGATCGATTCGTTTTATACGGATGGTTTTGAGTGAATTTAAAACCCCAGTAGTTTTTAGATTTGGAACTTTAGATTTAGTTCGAGGTGATTGGAGGAGATACAACCAGTCCTTAAATAAAGAGTTAATAGCCAACGTTAATACCACTGTCGATATTAGTACCGTAAATATTTTAGAAAATGAGAATAGAATCCCTGTAAACTATGTTTTACCTCCAGAAATTCAGAGGGAACAGATCAATAATAACAATACCATTGTTAGGCAAAATGAACAATCATTATCTTTTCGAGTTTGTAACTTACAACCAATGGATTCTAGAGCAATTTATAAAAGTGTTTCTGTGGATTTACGTCAATACAAGAAATTAAAAATGTTTTTACATGCAGAATCCACGAAAGGTCAAATCCCACTTCCGGGTGAGGGAGCACTGGAAGAATACGACAAAAGAATGGTTGGGTTTATCCGAATAGGAACCGACTATAAAGACAATTACTACCAAATAGAGGTACCCTTGAAACCCACTTCTTTTAAAGAAGGTACTTCTAATAAGTTGAGTTCTCAAGAAGTTTGGCAGCCAGATTTTAATTCCATAGATGTTTCTATTGAATTTCTTTCAAAACTCAAAGCTGCGAGTATTGGAAAAATTTCAAATAAACCGCTTTATTATGACGAAGATTTGAATATTATTGATGAATTTACCCCAATAAGCTCTTTACCTGGCGGTAAAAGATATAAATTTTCAATTCAAGGAAATCCTTCTTTGGGATCTATCAAAACCATGATGATTGGGGTAAAAAACCCTTCCAAAACTTTAGGTGATGTGTTGTGTGGTGAAGTATGGTTTAATGAACTTAGAATTGCAGGAATTGATCGACAAGGCGGTTGGGCAGCCATAGGGTCATTAGATGCAAACATCGCAGACTTTGCTACCATTAGTGCTTCCGGTAAGATATCAACTATTGGTTTTGGTTCCATAGAACAATCACCCAATGAAAGAAGTAGAGAAGACCTTGCTCAATATGATATTGTAACCAACATTAATGTTGGGCAGTTATTACCCAAAAACTGGGGTGTTCAAATTCCATTAAATTACAATGTGGGAGTAACAAAAATCACCCCTGAATACGATCCTTTTTATCAAGATTTATTTTTAAAAGATCGCTTAGAAACTGCTTCAAGTGAATCTGAGCGAAAAGCAATAGAAAATCAAGCAATTGATTACACTCAACGCAAAAGCATAAGCTTAATAGGTGTACGTAAAAATGGGGTAGCATCAAAACCTCATTTCTACAACATTGAAAACTTTGATTTTTCTTATGCCTACAACGAACTCTCACATCATGACTATGAAATTGAAGACCAGTCCAACAAAACTCTAGCACTGGCTGCAAATTACAATTACGGCTTCAAACCTTTAGAAATAAATCCTTTTAAAAAAATTAAAACTTTTAACAGGAAAAAATATTTACAATGGCTTCGAGAAGTAAATTTTAATTTAGCACCTAGTAATATTGCAATCACTTCTAATATTAATAGATTGTTCAATAGTCAGCGATTTAGAGAAGTATATACCGAAGATATTGATGCAACGCAACAACTAGCCTTACCCAATTTGCAACAACGAAATTTTTTGTTTGATTGGACCTATAGCATAAATCATAATCTGACTCGGTCATTAAAAATGAACTTTACGGCTTCCAGCAATAATATCGTTGGTAACTATTATGATGAAAACGATGAGGGAGAATTTTTTGTTGATAAAAGTAAGGGGATATGGGATGGTCTTTGGGATATTGGAGACCCCAATAGACACTTCCAAACTTTAACATTAAATTACAAACTACCTCTAAAATACATCCCATTTTTGAGCTTTATTGATGCTAATTATAGCTACACCGGAGATTTTAGCTGGCAACGCGGATCAGACGTACTAGCAGATGTAGAAGACGAAAATGGAAATATTTTGGGGATAGTGAATACGGTTCAAAATGCAAATAAAAAAACTCTAAATGGCTCCATATCGATGAATCGAATTTATCGCTTATTTGGACTTCAAAAACAAAAACATAAATTAAAACAAATTCTTCCCAAAAAAGGAACTTTCCAGAACGCATCAGCCGAAAAAACAACCCCTAAAAAGAAAAAGAAAGTCCTTCGATCGATTGCAGATGCTTTATCCATAATGAAAAGAATTCAATTTACTTACAGTGAAAATAATGGAAAAGTACTTCCAGGATATTTACCAGGTGTAGGTTTTGGAGGAACGTTGCAACCTACTCCAGAATTTACTTTTGGGAGTCAGGCTGATGTTCGTTATGAAGCTGCTAAAAACGGTTGGCTTACCGATTTCCCGGATTTTAATCAACAATTTACCCAAATAAAAAACAATCAGTTAAAGGTTACTGGTCAATTGGATTTTGGGAAAGGGTTGTTGATTGATTTGACTGCTGAACGCAATTATTCCGAAAACTTCTCTGAAAACTTTTCAGTAATCAATGGAACATATCTTCCACTCAATCCAAATAGCTATGGGAATTTTGGAATTTCAACCTTGCTCATAAGAACAGCATTTGATAATTCAGTAGGTTCTTACAATCCCAATTTTGAACAATTCAAAGCGAATCGTTTGATTGTAGCCAAGCGCCTTGCTGCACAAGCAGGTATTCCATTAACTGATGTGGATGAGGAAGGTTTTCCTAGAGGGTATGGAAGGTCAAGTCAAGCTGTAATAATACCTTCATTTTTAGCTGCTTATTCTGGCTCCTCTGTGGACCATATTTCATTAAACCCCATTAAAAAAACACCTCTACCAAACTGGAATTTAAAGTACACAGGGTTGATGAATATCAAGTCCATAAAAAAAATATTTAATAGATTCTCTTTAACCCACGCTTATCGATCCAGCTACACAATCAATAACTTTCAAACAAATTTAGATTATGACCCCTCATTTCCTAATCTTGTAGATGACGGAGGAAACTTTATTCCCTCAATATTGTATTCCAACCTGAATTTAGTAGAACAATTTAACCCGCTTTTAAGGATTGATTTAGAACTTAAAAACTCCTTCAAGTTTTTGGCTGAACTTAAAAAAGATCGTGCATTATCATTGAGTTTAGATAATAATTTATTGACCGAATCTAGTGGAGAAGAGTACATCATTGGATTAGGATATCGCATTAAAGACTTGAAGTTTAAAACACGAATAGGAGGAAACAGAACAACCTTAAAAGGAGATCTAAACCTAAAAGCAGATTTGTCTTACCGAAATAATATTACAGTTTTAAGAAACTTAGAGATTAATGACAATCAAGTTACAGCGGGTCAAACCCTCTGGTCAATCAAACTTACGGCAGATTATAAATTGTCTAGAAACTTAACCAGTCAGTTTTTTTATGATCATAATTTTTCAAAATTTGCTATTTCTACAGCATTTCCTCAAACCTCAATTCGTTCGGGCATAAGCATTCGATATAATTTTGGGAATTGATAAACAAAATCTGTTATATTTGTTTTTGTAAAATCAAACACTAGATGAAAATACCCGATACACTCCAGTACACCAAAGATCACGAATGGATCTCCATAGAGGATGGAGTTGCAACCGTTGGAATCACAGAATTTGCTCAAGGAGAATTGGGTGACATTGTTTATGTTGAAGTAGAAACCTTGGGCGAACAACTTCAAATTTCTGAAGTATTTGGAACCGTAGAGGCCGTTAAAACAGTTTCAGATCTTTTCATGCCTATATCTGGCACGATAATTAAGTTTAACGAAACATTGGAAGACGAACCCGAATTGATTAATGACGACCCCTACGGGAAAGGCTGGATGATCAAGATTAAATTAGACACCTTAAGTACTGAAACCAGTGAACTTTTGGATGCAAAAAGTTATAAAGAATTGATAGGTGCCTAAATATTTTTTTTCTATTGTTGCTTTTAGCATTGGAATTTTCATAGTCTTTCTTTCAACAGTTCGCCTACCCTTCCCTCAATCAACAAGTTTGTTGATTGGAACGGACAAACTGGGACACATTTTCGCATATTTTTGTTTCTCAATATCCGTTTTCGGATCATTAGTTGCGGAATGGAAGTTAAAAAAACCATTAAAATGGTCAGTAATTACTTCTTTATTATTGAGTATTAATCTTGAAATTATTCAAGGAATCTTTTTAATCCACCGCAGTTTTGAGGTTTATGACATATTAGCCAATGTACTTGGAATTATTTTGTTTGTTTTTTTGGCAAAAAGAGTTAAAAAATTATTGTCAAATGCTGTATTTTTATAAATTAGCTATCTAAATTTTGTTCTATGCAACTCAAAAAAAATCCTAAAGCTGACTTGTCCAAAAACAGTAGCTTATATTTCGCCATTGGTCTTGCCCTGGTTCTCTTCATTTCTTGGAGATCCATAGAGTGGAAGACATACGAAAAAACAGCTTTCGATTATCAGGCGCTTAATGTTGATGATGAGGACGATGAAGAAGTTCCGATTACTGAACAACTTAAAACTCCCCCACCACCCCCCCCTCCACCACCAGCTCCAGAAGTAATCGAGATAGTTGAAGATGAAGAAGAGGTTGAGGAAACCGTAATAGAATCTACCGAAACGGATCAAGAAGAAATTGTTGAGGTTGAAGACATTGAAGTAGAGGAAGACTTTGACGATGTTGATGTTCCTTTTGCGGTAATCGAAGATGTTCCTCTGTACCCTGGCTGCGAACGTGTAGCAAAATCTGAGCGAAGAGCATGTTTTCAAGATAAAATTAACAAACATATACGTAAAAACTTCCGTTATCCAGAAATCGCACAAGAAATGGGTATTCAGGGAAGAGTTTACGTAAATTTTATTATTTCCAAAGAAGGATTAATTACTAACGTAAGAATGCGTGGTCCAGATAAGAATTTAGAAAAAGAAGCTGCACGAATTATTTCAAAGCTTCCAAAAATGACACCCGGGAAGCAAAGAGGTCGTCCTGTTCGTGTGCCTTTCAGTATTCCAATTACTTTTAGATTAAATTAGAAAAATATTGATATCATCAAAAAAAGCCCGAAGGAAACTTCGGGCTTTTTTTGATGTATCCTACTTAAATGAATAATGAATTATTTTTTAATTAAATAAAACACTCCCAAAAAACTACAATCAATTTGATAACGCTAGACATCAAAGTTTAAAAAATTTTAGATTTAAATGGAAGTATTTCAGCAGTCTCAAAATCAAAGAATTTTGATTTCAGTTTCTATGGTAAATAGGGGATTGTACACTACCTTTGCCCTTTGATTATGGATGTAGAAATGAATCGTTTAAAAACCCCACAAGTGTCTTCTTTTTCACTTTTCGTGGATGATTTCAAACAGTTGACAAAAGTCAGACTGGCGGTTAGCGTTGTTTTTTCTTCAATTTCAGGATATTTCTTAGCTGCAGACAGCCCTGTTCTTATTGATGTAATCTTGTTAGCTTTTGGTGGTTATTTCATGGTTGGAGCTTCTAATGCTTTTAATCAAATCTTAGAGAAAGATCTCGATGCATTGATGGATAGAACAAAAAACAGACCCCTTCCTTCAGGGAGAATGTCTGTTCGATCGGCTTTCCTTGTAGCATGCATACTAACTGTATTAGGATTATTGGTGCTCTACACCATTAATACCAGAACAGCTTTTTTCGGAGGTATTTCCGTGTTTTTATATGTGTTTTTGTACACACCTTTAAAAACTAAAACACCCCTAGCTGTCTTTGTAGGTGCTTTTCCTGGAGCTATTCCCTTTATGCTAGGTTGGGTGGCTTATTCAAATCATTTTGGAATTGAACCAGGTGTTTTATTTATGATTCAGTTTTTTTGGCAGTTTCCTCATTTTTGGTCAATTGGATGGATGCTTGATGAAGATTATAAGCGAGCAGGGTTTAAAATGTTACCAACTGGAAAAGCTGATAATGCAACTGCCTTTCAAATTATTTTTTATACACTTTGGATGATTGTAGTTTCCGTACTTCCAGCGACATCTTACACAGGAAGTTTTGATTTGAGTATTTCGGCTGCCATAATTGTAGTTTTTTTAGGACTCATTATGTTATTTTTTGCACTTGAATTGATGGTTCAAAAGACAACACTTGCAGCTAAGAAACTAATGTTTTCTAGTGTAGGATACATTACACTGATTCAAATAATATATGTAATTGATAAAATTATTAAGTAAATGGAAAGTACCCTTCAAGAAAAAAATTCTAGAACAAAAAAAATGATGCTTTGGTTTGCTATGATTAGCATGACCATGACTTTTGCAGGTCTTACAAGTGCTTACGTGGTAAGTAGTTCAAGATCCGATTGGCTGACTTCGTTTGAACTACCCGCTGTCTTTTCATACAGTACATTAGTAATTCTTTTGAGTAGTGTTACTTTTTATCTGGGAAAGAAAGCATTAAATGATGGAAGACTAGTCGCACAAAAATTGTTATTATGGGCAACTCTGGGGATGGCTTTACTGTTTGTGTATTTGCAATTTCAGGGATTTTCACAGATCATTGATCAGGGTTACTACTTTACTGGAGCTGAAAGTTCGATAACAACATCTTTTCTTTATGTTCTTGTTTTACTTCATCTTGCGCACGTTTTTGGTGGACTGATTGTTTTGTCAATTATTATGATTAAAACATACAAAAACACATATTCTCCCAGTCAAAAATTGGGATATGAATTAGCAGAATTATTCTGGCACTTTCTAGATTTTTTATGGATATATTTGTACGTTTTTGTGACGCTGAATAATTAAAAAAAATACTATTTTTGTAAAATTAAAATTTGACACTTTTTATGGAAGTTATATCAAACAATATTAGTGAAGAGTCGAATGTTTGGAGTGGAGGCAACAAACCACTTGGAGCAAGCTACGGAAAAATGATGATGTGGTTTTTCATCGTTTCTGATGCTCTGACTTTTACAGGTTTTTTAGTTGCTTATGGTTTTTCTAGATTCAAAAACATTGATTCATGGCCAATAGCCGATGAAGTGTTTACTCACTTTCCATTCTTACACGGAGTAGATGCTCCCATGTACTACGTAGCTTTGATGACTTTTATTCTAATTTTTTCATCAGTAACTATGGTTCTTGCTGTAGATGCAGGACACCATATGAACAAGGTTAAAGTTACTTTTTACATGTTACTTACCATTATTGGTGGGGCAATCTTTGTAGGGTCACAGGCTTGGGAGTGGAAAAATTTCATTAAAGGTGAGTACGGTGCACTAGAAACCAAAGGCGGTCAAATTCTTCAGTTTATGGACACAGAAACTGGAAAACGAGTTGCATTGGAAGCCTTTGCCACAAATATTGATTCCCCTAGAACTACACATGAAAGCAGTAATGGTATCTGGTTTGTTTCAGAAACATCTTTGCCCAGTTACAGTGTAGAAGAGGTTGCAGCAGGTTTTGAAGCAAATAAAAACTTAGTAATCAAGAGTGAAAAAATTGACGAATCGGGTCACAAAATAATCCTTTCAAGAGAAGAGTCTTTGCAGAAAGTAAAAGAAGCCATTAATGTGGTAGAAGGTGCAAATCTAGTTCATAATGAATATGGGAATCGTCTTTTTGCGGACTTCTTTTTCTTCATAACAGGTTTTCACGGTTTTCATGTTTTTTCTGGAGTTGTAATAAATATCATAATTTTCTTCAACGTAATCATGGGTACTTATGAGAAAAGAGGACATTATGAAATGGTTGAAAAAGTTGGGCTTTACTGGCACTTTGTAGATTTAGTATGGGTATTTGTATTCACCTTCTTCTATCTCGTTTAATTAACATAAAATAAATATCATGGCACACGATACAGAAAACTTAGCCATTTTTAGAGGGCTATTAAAATTCAAATCAAATGTTCAGAAAATCTGGGGTGTTTTGATTTTCCTCTCAATAGTAACAACAGTAGAGGTAATATTGGGAATTTTGAAACCTCAAAGTCTTATGAGCATGTTTTTAGGAATGAAAATTTTGAACTGGATATTCATTATCCTTACCATAGTTAAAGCATATTACATCGCTTGGGATTTTATGCATATTCGAGATGAGAAAGGTAGCCTCAAGGGGTCAATTGTTCTCCCACTAGTAGTTCTAATTCCCTATTTATGTTTCATCCTTTTATTGGAAGCAGACTACATTTACGAAGTGATGCGTACTGGATTTGTTAGCTGGAACTTCTAATCGTATGCAATGATCAATAATGCATTTAAAAAGTATGTAGTTTTAGGGATACTTTTTGTTTTTCCAATTGTCATCTATTTATTTTTTGCTTCAGGAATAAATAATTTTGCTAAATTACCCGTTCTTACAGAAAACCTTCCCGAGATATCTTCTTGGACTAGTTTGCGAAAAGACATCGTTCAATTTAAAGACCGTATTACCATAATAGGTTTCTGGGGAAGCGGTATTGAAAATAAAAAAGGAGACGCTTTCAATCTTAATCAAAAAATTTACAAACGTTTTTATCAGTTTAAAGACTTTCAGTTTGTTTTTGTCGTTGAGGATGGACGTCAAGAAGAAATAAAAACTATTTTATCAGAATTACAAGAAGGGGTTGGTACCGACATGGTCAAGTGGAATTTTATTTTTGGTTCAACTAATCAAATCAAAGCCCTGTTCGAAAGTTTTAATTCCGATGTGACTTTATCGCCTCAACAAAGCACATCAACCGTTTTCATAGTTGATCGTTCACTCAAACTGAGAGGTCGTGACGACGATGAAGATGTAGGCACTCTTTTTGGCTATGAAGCATCCTCAGTAGCCGAATTAAATAACAAGATGACCGATGATGTCAAGGTTATTCTTGCTGAATACCGATTAGCCCTCAAAAAAAACAACTCTAAAAGAGAAAAGTAAACTAGTGTTATTTTAGGGAGTTCTATTTTATGATAGATTGAGTATCTTTGTAACATGAAAAAGAACTCTTATTACGGACTTTTATTTATCGTTTTTATTTTCGCTGTAATTGTTGTACCCAAAATTTTTAATCGATTAGCAAACGGGTATACTGTAGAAAGTAGCCGTTCCGTAAAACCAGGATTCAAAGCTCTTGACTTCATCAAGATAAATGGAAACTCCAAAAAGGTACCTGAATTTCTTTTTCTGAATCAAGACAGTTTGTACATATCAAATGAAGATTACTTGGGTAAAGTTTATGTTATTGAATTTTTCTTTTCCCGTTGTCCATCCATTTGCCCAATTATGAATAAAAACATGAAAATTCTTAATGATGCTTATGGAGCTAGGGAGGATTTTGGCATCGCCTCTTTCACTATTGATCCCGATTACGATACTCCCTCAATTTTAAAAAAATACGCTGAAGGCTATGTTGGTCAAAATGATTACTGGAATTTTTTAACAGGATCTAAAACATCTGTTTATGATTTAGCCAATAAAGGGTTTAATATTTTTGCTGAAATTAATCCAGCAGTGGCAGGGGGCTTTGAACATCAAGGTTATTTTGCTTTGATTGATAAAAATGGATTTATTCGATCAAGGGAAGATTCTCACGGCAATCCAATTGTTTACTATTCTGGACTTGATCAGGAAGATGTTGAAGAAGCAGGTGTAGATATGCTCCTAACTGATATCAAACTATTATTAAATGAAAATTAATTTTTATGAGTGTAAAAAAATCTTCTCTTAAATATAAAAACTGGATTATTGTGATTTCTGTTGCAATCCCAGTTGTTGTGGCAATTCTGTTCCGTATTCGTCTAGAAAATGTTAAACCACTTTCATTTTTACCACCAATTTATGCTGCCGTTAATGGTTACACAACAATCATACTCCTTTTTGCATTATGGGCAATAAAGAATCGTAAAATTAATCTGCACGAGCAATTAATGAAAACAGCCATAGGGCTTTCCTTAGTTTTTTTGATTATGTATGTAGCATACCATTTGACTTCGGACCCCACTCCTTTTGAAGGGGAAGGATGGGTTAAAAACGTTTATTACTTTATTTTAATATCACATATTTTGTTATCAATTACTATAATCCCTTTAGTTTTAATTTCTTATGTTCGGGCAATTACACAGCAATTTACCTTGCACAGAAAAATCGCACGAATTACCTTTCCAATTTGGTTGTATGTAACGATAACAGGGGTAATTGTATATTTAATGATATCACCT
>PAOB01000027.1 GCA_002708445.1 Candidatus Arcticimaribacter sp. | reverse complement strand
AGCAGCAAGGATAAGAGACGAGCTCTCAAGAAGAAAATAATTATACAGTTGTTAACGAATAATTTTAATAACTAATCACACCACCGTTGAATTTCAAAAATATAAAAATTTACTTTTGTTTTTAAACATTTTTCAATGCAACAGTATTTAGATCTCATTCGTCACATCCAAACAAACGGGATTCAAAAAACAGACCGAACAGGTACGGGCACCAAAAGTGTTTTTGGTTATCAAATGCGCTTCGACCTATCTAAAGGTTTCCCAATGGTAACCACAAAAAAACTTCATTTAAAATCGATTATTCATGAGCTTTTGTGGTTTCTTAAAGGTGACACCAACATTCAATATCTTCAAGAAAATGGAGTTCGAATTTGGAACGAATGGGCAGACAAAAAAGGAAATCTTGGGCCTGTTTATGGGCATCAATGGAGAAATTGGAATAATGAAGAAATTGACCAAATAAAAGATATCATAGAAACCCTTAAATATTCACCAGATAGTAGAAGAATGTTAGTTTCTGCTTGGAATCCAAGTGTGATGCCCGATACTTCGAAAAGTTTTGCGGAAAACGTAGCCAACAACAAAGCTGCTCTACCGCCTTGTCATGCATTCTTTCAATTCTATGTGGCAAATGGAAAGTTATCTTGTCAATTGTATCAAAGAAGTGCTGACGTTTTTTTGGGCGTTCCGTTCAATATTGCATCGTATGCCTTACTAACAATGATGATGGCTCAGGTTTGTGATTTAGAAGCTGGCGACTTTGTTCATACATTTGGAGATGCACATATTTATTCTAATCACGAAGATCAAATAAAACTTCAACTGTCTCGTATCCCAAGGAGTCTTCCAACAATGAAAATTAATTCTGAAATCAAAGACCTTTTTGATTTTACTTTTGAAGATTTCGAATTGATTGACTACGACCCACACCCCTTGATAAAAGGAGCTGTAGCTATTTAGCAATTTGGTCCAATACCCGAAAAAACTTATCTAAGTCTTTTTGAGTGTTGTAAAAATGAACCGATAATCTTACCCCTATTCCACGCTGAATACAGCGGATATTTTCTTTCATTAATTTCTCAAAAACTTTTGAATTTGCTTTGATAGTAAAAATAGAAGAATGGTGTTTCCGAACAGCGACAAAATCTTCAAGTAAACCTCTTCCCTTAAGTCCTTGAAATAAAAAACTACTCAATTCTTTTTTCTTTTTTATCAAGGCTTCAAAATCGTTTGAAAGGAGTTGTTCAACAGCAAAACCCAAAGAACCAATAGCTAAGGGAGACTTATGACCGCGATCCAAAAGATCAATAATCTCAACTTGTGAAATTCCCAGTTGATTCATAAGGCTTTCTTTTATGCACATAAAGCCGTTTCCGTGTCCTGCAAGTAACCATTTGTAACCACTACCAAAAATACCGTCGACAGCAGATTGATTGAAACTAAAAGATTCGGCACCTATTAACTGAGTACCGTCTACCAAAACAATCAAATTGGTAAATTCTTTTTTGATGAGTTTTAAAAAGTTCATATCAAATAAAAGACCCGAGTTGTATTGTACTGCACTGAATGCAAAAACTTGAAATCTCCCCTCACGCAATGCCTTTAGAACAGACAATTCTACTTCAAAACGCAATGAAATCTCGGCATATTCAAATTGATGTTCAGCTACTATTTGCTTGATTGCTGGATAGTCATCCTCTAAAAGTAAGAATTTAGAAGCTTTGGGGATTTTAAACAAAAAAGACTGTAGTCCAGCCGAACAACTCGTAGTCAAAAAAGTTTCAGAAACTTTAGCATCTAAAAAAGTTGCCATTTGCTTGTGACTATTTGTTTCGAGAATTTTGGCTTGTACGCTTTTGAAATGATCTGCACTAGATGCAAACTCTTGATCAGTCTTCGTTCTCCATTTTTGCAAAGCATTCGAAGTCAATCCTGTGTACGCTGTATTTAAATAAGTTGATTTTTCTAGGAGATCATTTTTAAAATCCATTTTTATGGTGTGTCAAATTTTTGGTTGTTCTTTTAAATCAAAGATAACAAACTGCCCACATAAGACATATTTCTCAAGAACACTTTGTTTTTTATTCTTATTTTTACTGTCTTTGTATTTGATTCTAATCTTAAAAGATATCGGAAAATTTGATCTAAAAAGGAGAGGCCATAGCATCAAGCAAGATGATATTAAATCTCTGAACGAACAAGTCCTTTACGAAGATGAATTTGTATTTAAAAATAATTCAACAATGCTGAAAAAGAAAATCATCACTTTAATCGCTGCTGCCGCTGAAAACGATGCCTTGGGAAAAGACAATGATTTAATCTGGCATATTTCGGAAGATTTAAAACGATTTAAGCGATTGACTACGGGTCATGCAATAATCATGGGTAGAAAGACTTTTGAATCAATGCCCAAAGCACTTCCCAACAGGACTAATATTGTCTTAACGAGAAACAAAAATTACAAAGCTGATGGAGCATTAGTTACCTCAACGGTTGAAGAAGCTCTTGATTTAGCCAAAGAGGACAACCAACCTTTTATTATTGGAGGAGCACAAATTTATTCGCTCTTTATGGAATATTGTGATCGAATTGAATTGACTCGTGTTCATCACGAATTTGAAGCAGATGTTTTTTTTCCAAAAATTGATGCCTCAAAATGGAACATAAGCAAAAAGGAATTTGTCTCTAAAACTGAAAATCAACCATACAGTTACTCATACATTACTTACGATAAAAAATAAATCCATGAATGCATTTTTATTCCCCGGTCAAGGGGCTCAATTCCCAGGAATGGGAAGAGATTTGTACGAAGCTTCTGCTGAAGCAAAAGTCTTATTTGAACAAGCAAACGATGTTTTAGGTTTTGAGATTACAGAAATTATGTTTGGTGAAGATGCTGAGGCTTTAAAACAAACGCAAGTCACTCAACCTGTTGTTTTTTTACATTCCGTTATTTTAAGCAAACTTATGGGATCCCAATTTAAACCTAACTGTGTTGCGGGACATTCTCTGGGAGAATTTTCGGCACTTGTAGCTGCTGGAGCATTGAGTTTTGAAAATGGTCTACGCTTGGTTCATCAACGAGCTTTGGCAATGCAAGAGGCCTGTGATGAAATCCCTGGCACTATGGCTGCAGTTTTGGGGTTAGAAAATCATATCATTGAAAATATTTGTAATGAAACTGAGGGTATTGTTGTTGCGGCAAACTACAATTGTCCCGGTCAATTGGTTATCTCTGGGGAGAAAAAGGCTATCAACTCGGCTTGTGAGGCTATGAAGGAAGCTGGTGCAAGACGTGCTTTACCTCTTCCAGTGGGGGGAGCTTTTCATTCTCCACTAATGGAACCCGCTAAAACAAAACTCGCTACTGCTATTGAAACAACAGACATTCAAAATCCAATTTGTCCAGTGTATCAAAATGTAGTTGCAACTGGGATTCATGATGCCGCAACCATAAAAGAAAATTTAATTGCACAATTAACCGCTCCAGTTCGATGGACTCAAAGTGTGCAACAAATGCTAAGTGATGGTGCTAATACTTTCACAGAAGTTGGTCCTGGAAAAGTACTTCAAGGTTTGGTGAAAAAAATAGATCGTACTGTTGAGACAAATTCTGGAAAGATTGTCTAATTATTTGTTTTTGTAAACCATACCATTTTTCATCACAAAGGTGATATTTTCTAAAGTTGAAATCTCATCTAATGCATTTGCATCAGAAGCTACAATATCAGCATAAAATCCAGCTTTTATCTGACCCAAATTCTCTGCCTGATCCAAAAGTTCTGCGTTAACTAAAGTTGCTGATTGAAGAGCTTCATATGCGGGCATCCCTGCCTCTACCATGAAGCCAAACTCTTTTGCATTGTGACCATGAGGAAATACTCCAGCATCTGTTCCAAAAGCAATTGGCACTCCAATTGAATAGGCTTTTTTGAATGTTCCTTGAATCTTAGGACCTACCTTTAAAGCTTTAGGTACGATAATTTCTGGGTAATATCCTGGGATTTTAGCTTTTTCAGCTACCTGTTTTCCTGCTGTAATGGTTGGAACCAAATATGCGTTTTTTTCTTTCATCAGTTCCATGGTTCTTTTAGACATGAGGGTTCCATGTTCAATGGTTTTTACACCAGAAGCAACCGCTCGGTACATCCCTTCATCGCCATGAGCATGTGCTGCAACTTTTATTCCGTAATCTTTTGCTATTGAAGTGATGGCTTTTATTTCTTCTTCTGTAAACTGAGGGTTTTCACCGCTTTTAGCAACACTCAAAACACCTCCTGTTGCGGTTATTTTTATCCAATCTGCACCATTCTTGTATCGTTGCCGTACCGCTTTTCGTGCATCTTCTACAGAGTTAACAACTCCTTCTTTTGGACCAGGATCACCTTGAAAAGCTACTTTGTTCCCATTTGTTGGATCACCGTGACCTCCAGTGGAAGCAAGAGTTTTTCCAGCTGTAAAAATTCGTGGACCCGGAATTTTACCTTTTGCAATAGCATCACGAAGTGCAATATTCACTCCTGAACCACCCATGTCACGAACTGTAGTAAACCCAGCCATTAGTGAACGTTTAGCATAAACCGCAGCATCATAGGCAACATCTGCTTCATTTAATTGATAACGATTTAAATACGCTTGAGAATTAGATTCTGACTCTATGTGTACATGCATATCAATAAAGCCTGGATAAACTGTTTTTGTTTTTAAATCAATAACCTTAATGTTATCAGAGTCAACCCTTGAATAGCCTTTGTTTATTGATTTTATGAGTGTTCCTTCAACAACAATGGTTTGCTCTTTTTTCATTTTTCCAGACGCACTATCAAAAACTTGACCACAATGCAAATGTGTTATTTGAGCTCCCAATCCATAAGTTATTAAAATAGACGCAATGCAAATAATTTTCTTCATAAGGTTAATGTTTTGCATGAAGATACTATTTTCGTACAAACTTTTTAGAGGCATTCAAACGAATTTAAACTTTTGAAAAAAAAACTAATACACTTACTTTCTTGCATTGTTCCGAATATTTTTGTCTCTATTGCATACAAAAACTTGACAACTCCAAGAATCCATAAACTTCGTCCACACGAAGCTACTGTTCTAGACAAAGCCATTCAAACTGATTTCTCTTTTGGAGGTTTTACCATAAAAACTTATCAATGGGGAACTGGTTCTAAAAGTGTTTTGTTGGTTCATGGCTGGGAGGGACAAGCTGGCAATTTTGCAGACTTGATCGAACTTTTAATCAATGATGGTTTCAAAGTCCATGCTTTTGACGGTCCAGGGCATGGAGAAAGCACAAAAGGAGGAACAAGTTTATTTGAGTTTAATAAACTCGTTGTTCAGTTAATCAAAACTTTTAAAGCTGATCACTTAGTTAGCCACTCTTTTGGTGGAGTTGCTTCTTCAATTGGATTGGGAATGTTTCCAGAAATTAAAATTAAACGCTTTGTTTTATTCACAACACCAAATAAGTTGATTGATCGAATTGAATTTGTTGCCGATACGATTGGTATTTCAAATCGAGTAACCACAAGGCTCATCAAAAAAATTGAATTTGAAAAGGGAATTATCGTTGATAATATGAATGTTGCAGACTATGTTCAAAAAGCATCGGTTGAAAAAGCTTTAATTCTCCATGATATTAATGACAAAATTTTGCCTATTGAACAATCCAAAGAGGTCGAAGCTGCTTGGAAAGAAGCTCGTTTGGAAAAAATAACAGGCACAGGACATTACAGAATATTACGAACCAAAAGTGTGCTCCAAAAAGCATTAAACTTTTTGAACAGTTAGAGTAAATACAAGCAATCTTGTCATTATTCATTAATTCATTTTGTAAAACACCTCTAACTTAACCTAAAAATTCTTTTATCTTGTTGGCGATATGCTCTATCTGATCTAGGGTAAGTTCGGAATGCATTGGTAAAGATATTACCTCTTTAACCAGTTGATTCGTAACTGAAAAATCTGCTTCATCATATCCATCGTGGGTGTAAGCCTTTTGAGCATGTAAAGGAACTGGATAATAAACTCCACAAGGGATTTCATTTTCATTCAAAAATTTAACTAAAGCGTCGCGATCACTGTTTAATATTCTCAAGGTGTATTGATGAAAGACATGAGAATTACAATCTGCATGACGATATGGAGTGATGATTTTGGGATGATCAGAAAGTAATCGAGTGTAGTTTATTGCTGCCTCTTTTCTTCTTTCGTTGTAATAATCCAAATACTGCAATTTGATTTTTAAAACTGCAGCTTGCATTGAATCTAGTCGTGAATTTACGCCCACAACATCGTGGTAATATCGGGTGTACATTCCATGATTTACTATTCCACGGATAAAATGAGCTAAGTCGTTGTCATTTGTGAAAATTGCTCCACCATCACCATAGGCTCCTAAATTTTTAGATGGAAAAAAAGAGGTTGCCCCTACATGACCAATGGTTCCCGTTTTAGCTTTTGTTCCGTCCTTGTGAGTGTATGTAGCCCCAATTCCCTGAGCATTATCCTCGATTACATAAAGTTCGTGCTTATGAGCTAACTCCATTATTTCGTCCATTGGTGCTGCTTGACCAAACAAGTGTACAGGAATAATTGCTTTGGTTTTTGGTGTTATTGCTTTTTCTATTTCGGCTGTGTCAATATTGAAAGTTTTGGGATCTACATCTA
Organism: Candidatus Arcticimaribacter sp.; assembly: GCA_002708445.1. Taxonomy (GTDB): domain Bacteria; phylum Bacteroidota; class Bacteroidia; order Flavobacteriales; family Flavobacteriaceae; genus Arcticimaribacter. Next base: position 15,834 of record PAOB01000027.1, on the reverse strand, counting down.
CCAAGACTGGTGTCAAGTTTAACAATCCAATTACTTCTACTGTTGCTGCAAAAGTAAAATCTGCTGTGATTATTTCATCTCCAGGCTTTAGCTTCAATCCCATCAGGGCTATTTGTAAAGCATCTGTCCCATTAGCACAGGGAATTACATGCTTTACACCAAGATAATTTTCTAAATCTGTTTGAAATTCTCGAACCACAGGTCCATTAATAAAGGAAGTAGTCTCTAAAACTTTTTGAAGCGCAATATCAACCTCTGGTTTTATGAATTCATATTGACCTTTGAGGTCTACCATTTGAATTTTTTTCATCAAGAAAATTTAAAGTACAAATTTAAAAAAAGGATTCTTCTTTCATGTGATTCATAGATAAACTATTTTTGAATACTTAATAAGTTGGTATGTTGTATTCATTTGGAGTAGAAATTCTTTTTGTTTTTCTGCAGTTTGCATCAATATTCTCGAAAAAAATTAAAGTTTTTCTGAGAACTAGAAAAGATGTTCTAGAAACAATAAGGCAAAACATTGGAAGTGATGATCAGGTTCTTTGGTTTCATTGTGCTTCATTAGGAGAATTTGAGCAGTCTAGACCTTTGATTGAAGGTTGTAAAAAAAAATACCCCGATCACAAAATAGCACTTACTTTTTTTTCTCCATCTGGATATGATGTCCAAAAAAATTATCCATTGGCTGATGTAATTACATATCTTCCTTTTGATCGAAAAAAAATCCTTCGAAAATTTATTGAACTTTTAAATCCAGAAGTACTCTTTCTGATCAAGTATGAATTTTGGCCAAATCTGATAAATGAACTTCATCAAAAAGAAATTCCAATATTCTCTGTGGTTAGCATTTTCAGAAAAGAACAGGCGTTCTTCAAGCCTTATGGTTTTTTCATGAAAAACTTATTGAAAAAAATTCGTTGTTTTTTTGTTCAAAACGAGGAGTCACAAAATTTATTGAGATCAATTGACATAACAAATTCAAAAATAATTGGTGATACTAGAGTTGATCGAGTATTGAGTATTTTAAAACAAAACAACACTCTAGATGTTGTAGATAAATTTAAAGCCAATAATCTTTGTTTTGTTGTTGGAAGCAGTTGGCCTGAAGATATTGCCTTAATATCTGATACCATCGAGCAAGAACCTGAAATTAAAACAATAATAGCTCCCCACCTTGTCGACGAAAAATCGCTCCAGGAAGTTGAAAATTCTTTTAAGCAGCCCTCAATTCGCTTGAGTAGTTTTAGTAAAGTGGAACAAACCAACGCCAATATTTTATTGATTGATTGTATTGGTGTTTTGACAAAAATCTACAATTATGCCGATTTAGCCTATGTAGGAGGTGGAATGGGTACCGATGGTCTTCACAACACCCTAGAACCTGCTGTTTTTGGAATTCCAATTATTATTGGCAAAAACTACAAGCGATATCAAGAAGCCCTTGATCTTGTTAACTCAGGAGGAGTTGTTAGCGTTAAATCTAATTTAGAATTCAATAAAATATTCAAAAAAATACTTTTTGGTACAAATCTTGCTGAGGAAATGGGAAAGCGAAACATGGAATACATCAACAAATACGAAGGTGCAACTGATGTTTTTTTTGAAGAATTAAATCATTCATTAAATATCTAAATAATTCCTCTATTATCATTAATTTGCATTCTTATTAAATTCTTTATGAAAAAAACAATTCTACTGTTATCTGTTATTTTTTTTCCAATTAATTCATTTGCACAAGAAACAACACAACCCAATATTATTCTTATGATTGGGGATGGTTTGGGATTAACTCAAATAACAGCGGGCATGTATTCTAATGGAAATAAAACTGCCCTTGAAGATTTTACCTCAATTGGTTTGTCGAAAACGCATTCGCACAACAACTTAGTGACCGACTCAGCTGCGTCTGGGACTGCAATGGCAAGTGGTGTAAAAACCCTAAACGGTGTCATTGGAATCAACACTAAAAATCAAATGGTCAAATCAATTTTAGAAATCTCTAAGGAAAAAGGATATCAGACAGGATTGATAGCAACATCAAGTATTGTCCATGCGACTCCAGCTTCTTTCTATGCTAATGTCTTATCTCGAAGAGAATACCAGAAAATTGCATTGCAGATGAGTGAGAGTGTTGTTGACTATTTTATTGGAGGAGGACAAAAACACTTTACAAAAAGAAACGATAAAAGAAATTTACTACAAGAAATGGAAGATTATGATATCGTTTCTTCATTATCTAAATTCGATAAATCACAAGCCTCTAAAATAGGGCTTTTTACCAATAGAGATGAACCTACTCGAATTTCAGATGGAACCAGAATACCTTTGAAAGACGCTGTAACTAGTGTTCTAAATCAATTAGACCAAGACAAGAAGCCATTCTTTTTGATGGTAGAGGGTTCTCAAATCGATTGGGGCGGACATGCGAATGAAATGAGCTATGTCATGTCAGAATTCAATGATTTTAATGACGCTATTCAAACAGTATTGGATTACACTAAAAGTCACCCTAATACTCTAGTAATTGTTACTGCTGACCATGAAACAGGGGGATTGGCAATCACAAAAGGAAAAATAAAAAATTTCCAGGTAGAAGCTACATTCTCAACAATAGGTCATACTGCAACAATGGTCCCCGTTTTCACTAAAGGACCATCTGCTGAGATATTTTCAGGAATCTATGACAATACCTCAATATTTAACAAGATGCTCAAGGTCGTTAATCAATAAACTTATTTAGTTCTCATTTTATCAATTACATTTTGTTTGAAGCTACTTTCGTTCTCAATTATTTCAAAGAATGAAGATATGTAATCAACTACTTCTTGATGCTCTCCGGGGCTATCGAAATCAGCTTTAAAACTGTCAATAATTGTAAAAATCTTTTCTTTGTTATTCAAAAACTGATCACGTACGCTGAACATTAAAGACTCATCTCTTTTGAAACCCCTGTAAGCTCTTTGTTGGATGTCTTCTAATCCTAACGCCTGATTAGCAACAGCATAGCTAGGATCTACTAAACCAGACATATCAAAATCATAAGGTAAAGGAATGATGTTTTTATCTGAGTAAAGCAATTTACCGTTGTGCTGATAAGCAACTGAAAAATCTGTATTACCAATCATGTACTGGAAAAAAGTATTTTGAACAGATGCCTCTGCACTCATTGCTAGTGGATGAATAAAGCGTTCAAAAACTTTTCCACCGAAACGCTTTGCCACATTTTTATCGTCCTCAATCAAAAAGCCGTTTAGTGCAAATTTCTTTGTTTTCTTTTTTCTAATTTCATCGAAATCAATTGCTACTCTTCTTGTCTTGAAGTGATATGGAGAAATAACTTCAAACAACTTGTAAGCAATAAATTCTTTGAGAATATTATCGTTTTTATTGTCTTCGAGTAAACAAGGGATTACTAGTTTTAATTTTTTATTTCCTTTAAAAATAGTGCCCTTGGCATCCGATTTTTTGATTTTCATCTTAATTGGAGGGAAATAACATGTTGATCTTCTAAAATTTCCTCGGGCTCTTAACCCGACATTTATCTCACTCCATGAGCCATCAGCTGTTTGATATTTCATGTTAGTATCAAAATAAATACTATCAATCTGACTTTTCTTCAAAACCTTGTTTGAGAAACTAATTTGTATCGGTATTATGTCCTCTGATTGAAAAAGTTCGGTTGTGTCTTCCTGAGCAAATAAAAACGTAGATGCCGAAAAAAGAATTAATAATGTCTTTAGTGTTTGCATAGCATGTTTATAGTTAATAAATTTATCAAATATAAACTTTTATAAATAAAAAAATGAATCAATATTTTTCTATAATAAATAGAAGGACGGTTATTACTCTAATAATATCACTATCAGTTCCTTATATCGCTTATCATTTTGGAATCAATTATAATATTGATCTTACTCTAATCAGTATTGCAATCATATTCCCACTTGTTTTTGCTATCAGAGGAGCCTTCAGAAGGAGAGAAAAAGCTCTAGAACACCTGAGTAGATTCAGGGGAGCATTAAAAATAATCCAGTATTCCTTTTCTACCAACACAAAACTTCCTGAGGATAAAAAAAATGAAATTGATGGCATTTTAATCGAAATTAGTGATAAGGTTTTGAATTATTTACAGAATAATTCTGTTGACATTCAGTCTGTTGACGATTCAATGAATAAGGTTGAAGAATTTATCAACAGAAATGATGAAATGATCTCAGGTGGCTTTCGCCTTAAAATTTTCGGATTTATGAGATCACTTCATGAAGGTGTAGAAAACTTAGAAGCAATTCATACACACAGAACACCTATCAGTTTGAAGGCTTATTGTCTAATTTTCATTTATATTTTCCCGTTAATCTACACTCCAACAATAATAGATAAAATAGGATTAGATGGTAATCAATACATCACTTATTTTGTAGTGATAGTAAGTGAATTTATTTTGATTTCTTTGTACAACATACAAGATCAAATGGAATATCCTTTTGATAATGATGGACTTGACGATATTAAACTTGACAATTTTAAAATCAATCGCTAGTATCTTTCTAGCTCAAAATAATATCCATTAATAAAAAAGCCTTCTTTTGCAGAAGGCTTTTTTGTGCGGGTGAAGGGACTCGAACCCCCAAGCCGTGAAGCACTAGATCCTAAGTCTAGCGTGTCTACCAATTTCACCACACCCGCATTAAAATTTAACTGCGCAAATATAATCAAGTTTTTTATGAAAAAAGTTTTTTTCTCTGATAAAAACACAAATCTTTGCAAGAATTAAAACTAACTAAATCTGATGCAAATGGTTGTAATACAATCCGAGGATAAACAACGCTTTATAGATGAATTAATTGATCTACTCAAAATACCAACCATAAGTGCAGATTCAAAATACAATGATGAAGTTAAAAAAGGAGCTGCTTGGGTAAAAAATGCGCTCCAAAAAGCAGGTTGTACCAAGACAGAAATATTTGAAACAAAGGGATACCCCGTTGTGTATGGTGAGCGAATTATTGATAGAAAATTACCTACAGTTTTAGTTTATGGACATTATGATGTACAGCCACCAGATCCTGTTGAATTGTGGGATAGCCCTCCTTTTGAGCCTGTCATAAAAACAACAAAACTTCATCAAGAAGGAGCAATTTTTGCCAGAGGTGCATGTGATGACAAAGGTCAAATGTTCATGCACATCAAAGCGTTGGAGTTAATGGTCAATCAAGATAAGCTTCCCTGTAATGTGAAATTTATGATTGAGGGAGAAGAAGAAGTAGGGAGTGATAATTTGGAGCTTTTCATCAGAAATCATAAAGAAAAATTAGAAAATGATGTCATCCTCATTTCCGATACTGGAATGATAAGTAATACTCAACCTTCTATTACAACTGGATTGAGAGGATTAAGTTACATGGAGGTTATTGTCACAGGTCCTAATCGGGACTTGCACTCCGGATTGTACGGCGGCGCAGTAGCAAATCCAATTAATGTTTTATCAAAAATGATTACACAACTTCATGATGAAAACAATCGCATTACCATTCCGGGTTTTTATGAAGGAATAGAAGAAGTAAGTGACCACGAGCGGCTTCGAATGGCAAAAGCCCCTTTTAATTTGAAAGATTACAAAAATAAGCTTAACATTCGAGAAGTGTCTGGAGAGAAAGGTTTCTCCACGATTGAACGGAATTCGATTCGACCGACCTTGGATGTTAACGGAATCTGGGGAGGGTATACTGGTGAAGGGGCAAAAACTGTTATTGCTAGTAAAGCCCATGCTAAGATATCAATGCGTTTAGTTCCAGGGCAAGACTGGGAAGTGATTAGTGATTTATTTAAAAAACATTTTGAGAGTATTGCTCCAAAAAGCGTTCAGGTGGAAATCATTAAACATCATGGAGGACAAGCCTACGTTACTCCAACAGACAATATTGGTTACCAAGCGGCACATAAAGCATACACTGAAACATTTGCCGTAGAACCCATTCCTCATAAAGGTGGAGGAAGTATTCCAATAGTTCCTTTATTTGAAGATGTTCTTGGAACAAAAAGTGTCCTTATGGGTTTTGGTCTTGATAGTGATGCTATTCATTCTCCAAACGAACATTTTGGATTATTCAACTTTTTTAAAGGAATTGAAACCATTCCATTATTCTACAAACATTATGCTGCTCTATTCAAGAAAAAGTAAAACTAGTTGTTGAGAATAAATAAATCTGAAGCCAACCCATCAACCAAAAATTTAGCTTTTCGACTAACTTTTAGGACATCGCCATCCCAATACAACATTTGTGCAGCGATATTATTTTGAGCCTCTTTTTCTAGCAATATTTTGTAACGAGAACCAAATTTCTCTTCAATATGACTTAGGGAAACCCCTTTTTTTGTTCTTAAACCAGTCATAAGATACTCGTTGTATCGATCGATTTCATTAAGAGTCTCTCGCTCGATAAAGGGTTTGCCGGTGGAAATACCCTTGACGTATTCAGCATTATTAGAAATATTCCAACTTCTGGTAATACCATCAAAACTATGGGCTGATGGTCCGATTCCTAGATAAGACTTACCACTCCAGTAAGCACAATTATTTACAGATTGAAAACTAGGTTTTCCAAAACTAGAAAGCTCATAATGTTCATAACCTTCTTTCTCTAAACGATCCATCAAAAAATTAAATTGAGCTAAAACCACCTCTTCATCCAAAACCTCAACTTGCTGTTTTTTTACTTGATGACTTAAAACTGTTTTAGGTTCAATTGTTAATGCATAACTTGAAATGTGATTGGGCTCAAAGCTCAACGCAAGTTCAATATTCTTTTCCCATTTTTCGAGATTACTCATGGGCATTCCATAGATTAGATCCAATGAAAAATTGTCAAAAAGTTCTTTTACTTTTTTTAATAACAAAAAAGCTTCTTTAGCATCATGTGCTCTATTCATTAACTTCAATTCATCATCAAAAAAAGATTGAACTCCGATACTCAATCTATTAATTCCAATCTTCTTCAACTCTTTTAGATAGTTAGGTCGATCGTCGTCTGGATTCATTTCCAAAGTAATTTCTACTTCTGATGCTAAAGCAAAATTAGTTTTGACAGTATCAATCAACATTTTAATTTCAATAGCGGATAATAAAGATGGTGTTCCCCCTCCAAAATAAATACTATTAATCTGTTCTGATTCAGAAAGTTCAGCTTTTCTCAATTCCAACTCGCTCAACATAGCTTTTAACAACAGAGCTTTATTCTTTAAAGATGTTGAAAAATGAAAATTACAGTAATGACAAGCTTGCTTGCAAAAAGGAACATGGAAGTATACCGAAGCCATAAATTTATTAGCTCTTTATTTTCCCTGGATTCTGCGAAACAAAAGCATTCCAACCAGTGTACTTCTTTTCTTTTGAATTTGCTCCTCCATTAAAAAAGTGGCATACCGCTGCTGCCAAACCATCTGTTGAATCAAGATTCTTAGGCATGGTCTTAAATCCCAATAAACTTTGAAGCATTTTGGCTACTTGTTCCTTAGAGGCATTACCATTTCCAGTAATTGCCATTTTTATTTTTTTTGGAGAATACTCAATCACTGGAATTTCACGAGATAAACCTGCAGCCATTGCTACTCCCTGTGCTCTTCCTAGTTTAAGCATTGATTGTACGTTTTTACCAAAAAAAGGAGCTTCTAAAGCAATTTCATCTGGATGGTAGGTGTCAATTAATTCTAGGGTACGATTAAAAATCTGCTTTAATTTTAAATAGTGATCATCATATTTTGATAGAATCAGTTCATTCAGTTGCATAAATTGCATCTCTCCTTTCACTATTTTTATGAGTCCAAAACCCATAATTGTTGTTCCTGGGTCAATACCTAAAATGATTTTTTCATGCATTAGCTTTGTGGTGAAGCAATGATTCTAACTGGGAGCTTGAAAGATATTTTGACTTTGACCCCGACATTTGTTTTTATGGCAGGAAGTGCTTGGGGTAATGCCGAAACAGCCTCTTCTATGGTAGAATACAAGGTTTCAATCTGACCTAAAACATCCATTTCATCTTCAACTTCAAGCAAAGAAAAATATCCTTCTGTATCAACTTCAAGCTTGAGAATTACTTCCTCGTCTAACTGGCTTGTAGAAGTAAAATTGAACTGATAAAGTATATCTGAAATTGTTTGAGATACAATGTTTTTGAAACAATCCATCTGTTCTTGTGACTCTAATCCATCGCATTCAGGGAAAGATGGTGGTTGATCTTTATCATTCCAACTGGATCGTTCCTTTATTTGTTTAGGACTTATTGTTGTCGTATTAAAATATTCGCAACTTTGAAGAAATAAAAATAAAACTGCTAAAAAAGATATTCTGATTAAAAAATTCATTTGATTATGATTTAAAATTCAACATTAGATCCCTTTGATTTAAAAGATAACTTAAAATTACTACTTTTTACCCTAGTTTTCAAAACTGACGAACAAACGTTTAACAAAACAATTTTATATCACAATGGATATTTTCTTATTTGCACTCTCTTCAGCCTTAATTTTATTAGGAATTATAGGAAGTTTTTTACCTGTATTGCCTGGACCATTGACCAGTTGGTTGGGTTTACTTCTCATTCATCAACACTCAGCTGTCCCCTCCAATAGTTCTTTTTTATGGATTACCTTTGGAGTAGCTTTAACTGTCTTTTTGTTAGACTACATAATCCCTGCATTAGGAACAAAAAAGTTTGGAGGCTCAAAATCTGGAGTTTATGGAGCATCCATAGGATTGGTAGTTGGTTTGCTGTTTTTAGGTCCGTTGGGAATTATCGCAGGCCCTTTTTTGGGTGCATACACTGGAGAACTTCTACATGATAATAATCAAAAAAAAGCCTTAAAAGCTTCACTAGGTGCTCTTGTAGGATTTCTTGGTGGTGTGTTTTTAAAATTTTCCGTTGCGTTAATTTACCTATACTTTTTTAGTGCTATTATTTGGAAAAATTTACTTTAGAAAAATGAAGATCCCCCATCCCTAAGATATAAAACCTTAAAAATGTATACTCATAGTCGGTAACCATAAGATTAATTTTCATTTGTCTTAAAGTTGAATATAGTTCAGGTTTCCCTATCTATAAATTACACTTTAAAATTGATTCATTTGTGATAAAACTGCTTAACTGTTGTAATGTTAGGTTCATTACGTTGATGGTTTTGGTGGAATTAGGTAATAAGTGGTAATAATCTCGGTTTACTTGGTCAGATTGTTTTGTGCCTTGTTTTTTATGCAACTGCGTATAAATTGTTTACTTTTGCATCAATATGATAAAATTATTTATTCTAACTTTTGTCTTACTCTCTATGGCTTTTGCTGGTATTGCCATCAAGATATTAGTCAAGAAAAACGGAAAGTTTGCGGGTACATGTGCCAGTCAAAGTCCGTTTCTAAATAAATCCAGTGAACCCTGTGGATTTTGTGGAAAACTTCCAGAAGAACAAGAATGTAAAAATTCAGATTTTGCCCAACAATAGGCATCGTCATTTTTTTGTACCTTAGTTTCAAGATGAAACCGGAAGCTGTTTACGAGGCAATTAACTTGGCAAAAACTAATAATCAAAAAGCTTTTGGATATCTTTTTGAATCCTTTTGGGATTATCTTTACAGTTATCTTTTAAAAAAAACTGGAAACGAAGATCAAGCTGAAGACATTGCGGTAAGAACTTTTGCTAAAGCATTTGATAAAATACATACTTTCAATCCGAGTTTTAAATTTGAAACTTGGTTAACAACAATTTCTAAGAATATTCAAATAGATCAACACAGAAAACAAAACTCGAAAAATAAAATTGACTCTACCGCTTATGATGAAAGGACAGTAACTGAAATTCAAGATGGAAATCCTTCACCCGAAGACCTCCTAATAATAACTCAAAATTTATCTGATTTACTTCAAAAAATAAAAACCTTAAAGAGAGAATATAAAACCATAATCCGATTAAGATATTTCGAAGAACTTTCTTACAAAGAAATAAGTGAACGTCTAGAACTTCCTTTAAACACGGTAAAGGTTACCCTGCTTAGAGCCAAAAAAGTATTGGCGCAAGAAATAACTAAAAATGAAGAGTAAATTACAAAAACTAGGGCCAGGACTTCTTTTTGCTGGAGCTGCTATCGGGGTTTCTCATTTAGTCCAATCTACTAGAGCTGGAGCAGATTTTGGATGGGGTTTGTTATGGGCAATTGTTCTTGTGAATATATTTAAATACCCGTTCTTTCAGTATGGCCCACGTTTTTCAATTGCAACAAACAAAAGCTTACTTGATGGATATTTACAACTTGGAAGAGCGTATTTGAATATTTATTTTGTGCTAAACATGGCCACTATGTTTACGATTCAAACAGCTGTTACAATAGTCACAGCAGGATTAGCCTCAGAGATATTCGGAATTTCTAATAACTTGGTGAACTGGTCAATTGGCATTACTTTACTCTGTACTCTAATTTTATGGATAGGTAAATACGCTACTCTTGATAGAATTATAAAATGGATTATTTTAACATTAACAGCAACAACATTTATTGCAATAGATATTGCTTATTTAAAAAATTCAACCCCACTCTCTTTGAGTCAAATTCTCCCAAACGAATCAAATTTTTTATTCCTGATTGCTTTTATGGGTTGGATGCCTGCTCCCATGGATGTTTCAATTTGGCATTCACTCTGGAGCATTGAAAAAAACAATGAAACTCAAACAAAAATTAAGATTAGTGAAAGTCTTTTTGATTTTAATGTAGGCTATTGGGTAACTCTAATTTTAGGGATATGCTTTATGGGTTTAGGAGCATTTGTAATGTTTGGAAGTGGAACGGAGTTTTCTAACCAAGGTGGAGTTTTTGCTTCACAGCTTATAAGTTTATACACTACTACCTTGGGTGATAAAGTTTATTGGATCATAGCTATTGCAGCTTTGACAACGATGTTTAGTACAACAATTACTACCTTAGATGCATCGCCTCGTGCAATGAGTAAAACTGTAGAACTACTTTATCCCAAACGAAAAAAAAATGATTACAAAATGTGGTTACTTATTCTTGCCGGTGGAACAATAAGTATTTTCATTTTTCTTCTTTCAGAAATGGGACTTTTAATTCAAATTGCAACAGTTCTATCATTTATCACAGCCCCTTTTTATGCATTCCTAAATTACAAATTGGTACTTAGTGATCAGATGCCTAATGCTGCAAAACCTTCAAAGGGAATGAAAATCCTTAGTGTATTAGGACTTCTTTTTTTAAGTAGTTTTGCTTTGGTGTATCTATTGATGCTCTAAAGAGAAGTTTGTATATTTGCGTCAGATAAAAACGATCTATGCAGACCGAAATCAAAACAAAAAAAGTATCTGGAAAACCTAAATGGCTTCGTGTAAAACTTCCTACTGGGAAAAAGTACACTGAACTTAGAGGTTTAGTTGATAAATATAAACTCAATACAATTTGCACATCTGGAAGTTGTCCGAATATGGGGGAATGCTGGGGAGAGGGAACCGCTACTTTTATGATATTAGGGAACATTTGCACCCGTTCTTGTGGATTCTGCGGAGTTAAAACAGGTAGACCCGAAACAGTGGATTGGGATGAACCTGAGAAAGTTGCTCGATCCATAAAAATAATGAACATCAAGCATGCGGTAATCACATCGGTGGATCGAGATGATTTAAAAGACGGAGGTTCAATCATTTGGGGAGAAACCATAAATGCAATCCGAAGAATGAACCCAAGCACCACTCTCGAAACTTTAATCCCAGATTTCAAAGGAAATTTAAGGAATTTAGACAGGATCATTGAAGTTCACCCTGAAGTTGTTTCTCATAATGTAGAAACTGTAAGACGCCTTACGCGTGAAGTCCGAATTCAAGCTAAATACGATCAAAGTCTCGAAGTTCTTCTGTATCTAAAACAACAAGGGGTACGAAGAACAAAATCTGGAATAATGTTGGGTTTAGGGGAAACAGAAGAAGAAGTTATTGAAACCCTTCATGATCTTAGAAAAGCCGAGGTTGATGTTGTTACCATTGGTCAATACTTGCAGCCTACAAAAAAACATTTAGGGGTAAAACAATTCATATCACCTGAACAGTTTGAACGTTACGAAGCAATCGGTAAAGATATCGGATTTAGACATGTTGAGAGCGGACCTCTAGTTCGTTCTTCCTACAAAGCACACAAGCACATTGATTAATTTACTTTAATGCAGCTGTAGTTTCCAATAATTTATTAAAAGGTTCTTTGTCCTCATCAAACAATTCCATTTCTATTTGTAAATAGAATAAAACATCGGACAACAAAATTGGATTTAACCTTACAAAATCTTTTTCAGTTGTTAAAATCATTCGATTATTGGATTTATTATTGATTCTTTTTGCATCTTTTCTCGTAAAATTATGATGATCAGAAAACTTAAAATGCTCAAATTTACACCCAATTCCTTCTAAATATTTCTTGAGTGGTGTTGGGTCTGAAATTCCAGTCACCAATAAAAAAGGTAATTTTACCAAATTTGAAACTGGAAGTGATCGGTCGACACTTTTGATGTGATCAGAATATTTAATTCGAGAAAAAAATAAATATTGAGTATTAGAAAGCCCAATTTTTTGGGTAATTTTCTTTCTTTCTTCAACAATCATATTCTTTGGACATTTAGTTACAATAACTACATCAGCTCTTTTTTTACCTGAACTCAGCTCTCTTAAATTACCCACAGGAAGGTGAAGGTCATCGACAAAAAGATGCTTGTAAGAAGTCAGTAAAATCATGAGACTTGAATTTACCCACCGATGCTGAAAACAATCATCCCAAACAAAAACGTTATCTTTCTTTGAATCCTTCAAAAGCTGATCCATTCCTAACCTTCTTTTCTCTGCTACAACTACTCTTGCCTCTGGGTGTTTTAAACTCAACATCAAGGGTTCATCTCCCACATCTTCTGCCGTTGATTTATCTGAAACTTCCATAAAACCTTTAGAAGTTCTTCCATAACCTCTACTCAAAATCGCTATTGAATGATTTTGCTTCAAAAAAGAAACAACATAATCCACACAAACAGATTTACCTGTACCACCAACTGACAAATTCCCTATTCCTATGGTTGGATTTTCATAACCAACAGATTTAAGAATTTTTACATCAAATAAAAAATTACGAAATGTGGTCAATGTACTGTAAAGTATTGCAAAAGGAAAAAGAAAGAGGCGAAAGAAGGTCATGCTCACGAATATATTATATTTGTAAAGATAACATTTCGTAGTTTAGGCAATCGATCTACAGGAAAAAAACATGAAGTTGTACAAATGAAAATAAATGAAATTACCAAAATCCTTGAATCATGGGCACCGCTGACCTATGCTGAAGATTTTGACAATGTAGGCTTGTTGGTGGGAGATCTAAATTCGGAATGCAGTAAGGCGCTAGTTACATTAGATACAACTGAAGAGATCGTAGAAGAAGCTATTCGAGAAGGTTGTGAACTAATCATAAGTTTCCATCCCATCATATTTTCGGGTTTAAAGAAATTGACTGGAAAAACCTATGTCGAAAGAGCAGTGATCATGGCCATAAAAAATGATATTGCAATTTACTCCATTCACACGGCATTGGACAATCATAAAAATGGAGTTAGTCACGAAATGGGTGTTCAGTTGGGTTTAAAAAACCAACGAATTTTAATTCCAAAAACAAATACCCTTAGAAAGCTCACTACTTATGTTCCTTCTGTTTCTGTTTCAAAAGTATTAGAAGCACTACACAGTGCAGGCGCAGGGGCAATAGGAAACTATTATGACTGTAGTTTTTCGACCAAAGGAATTGGAACGTTCACAGGAAATGACATAAGCAAACCCAATACGGGTAAACCTGGAAAACCTGAAAGAACCGAAGAACTACAACTTCATCTAACCTTCGATCAAAATAAAGAGATGGACATCATCAAAGCCTTAAAAGAAGTCCATCCCTACGAAGAAGTAGCATATGAAATTTGTGAACTATCAAATATCAATCAAGATATTGGAATGGGAAGTATTGGGGAACTCGAAAAGTCAATGGATGAAATAGCTTTTTTTGATTATATAAAAAAACACCTCAATACTCCTCACATAAGACATTCAAATTATCTAGGACGAGAAATTAAAAAAGTGGCTTTGCTGGGAGGGTCCGGAAGCTTTGCAATAAAAGCAGCTAAAAGCAATGGAGCAGATGTATTAATTACAGCAGATCTTAAATACCACAATTTTTTTGAGGCTGAAAATAAAATTATTTTAATGGATATTGGTCATTATGAAACTGAACAATACACAAAAAAAATAATAGCAACCTATCTTACAAAAAAAATCCCTAATTTTGCGTGCATTTTATCGCAACAATCAACCAATCCAGTTAATTACTCCTAATATGGCAAAGAAAACGGAAATCTCAGTAGAAGAAAAGCTTAGAGCACTTTTTGACCTCCAAATAATCGATTCAAGGATAGATGAAATCCGCAATGTTCGTGGAGAACTTCCTCTTGAAGTAGAAGACTTAGAAAACGAGATTGCTGGAATGGATGAAAAATTAAAAAAACTCACTTCAGAACTTAGCGACTTTGATCTTGGAATCAAAGAAAACAAAAATATTATTGAAAGTGCAAATGGACTCATTGCAAAATATGCTGAAAAACTTAAAAATGTTCGCAACAATAGAGAATACAACTCAATTGTAAAAGAAGAAGAATACCAGCAGCTCGAAATTCAGTTAGCCGAAAAGAAAATTAAAGAACTCAAAGCTCAAACTGAACAAAAGAAAGAAACTATTGAACTTCTAAACGAAATAATAAAAGATAAGAAAGATCATTTGAGTGCCAAAAAAAATGAACTCGGTGAAATAATGCAAGAAACGGAAAAAGAGGAAGCTCTTTTGATTTCTCAATCCGAAACTTTTGAGCAGAAAATTGATGACCGACTCATCGTTGCATACAAAAGAATCCGAGGAAGCGTCAAAAATGGATTGGCAATTGTTCCTATTGAAAGAGGTGCTTCTGGTGGATCATATTTTACTATTCCTCCTCAAGTACAAATGGAAATTGCTTCTCGTCAAAAAATCATTACAGACGAATACAGCGGTAGAATTCTTGTGGACGCTGAACTTGCTAAAGAAGAACGTGAAAAAATAAATAAAATGATACAAAGTCTTTAAGAATTTGACTTTTATCCACAAAAAAAGCTGCTAAAAAGCAGCTTTTTTTGTGGATACTAATTTGAAAAAATAAACAATTCTTCAATCGTTGTTTTAAATAACTTTGCCATTTTAAAAGCAGTAGGTAAACTCGGATCAAATTTTTCTTTTTCAATCGCATTGACAGCTTGCCTGGAAACCCCTATTAAGTCAGCTAATTCTTCTTGAGTTAATTTTTGTTCTTTCCTTAATTCTTTGACTTTATTTTTCATTGATATCTTCTCATATTAATGATCAATGAAATGATGTAGGTCAATGAAATAAAAACAATAAGCAAATGAATTTTTGGTTCCAAATCGATTAATCCCAAGTTATGTATTTTTTCAAACAAAACTCCAAAGATCACGGATAATCCAAGGGAAAAAGCCATAGACTCCAATTGAACTTTTCTTTGAAATTCATCGTAATAATCAAACAAATTTTTATTTGAAATAAGCATGGTTATCCCAACAACAAGATTTATTAAGATTCCGATCATTGTTACCAAGGTACTTTCCCATAACATATCTGGCCCAATGGAAACAATAAATAGCGTAATAAGCCACGTTAAAGTCCATAAAGCTAGATTCCTTGTACTTTTCTTTATTAATTCTTTCTTGTTCGTT
>PAOB01000026.1 GCA_002708445.1 Candidatus Arcticimaribacter sp. | reverse complement strand
TTTCCTCAGCAAAACGAGATGTTTGGTCTCTACGAACAGTTGCTGTTACGAGATAACGGTCTTTGAAGCTGTAGTTTGCAGATGCAAATACAGATGCTAATGAGTTTGAAGATTCTGATGCACTATTGATAATTGGTGTACCTTCTCCATTACTCAATAAGTAGTAATCGGGTGTCTCAAACAAGAAAGTAGCACGGGCTACATTATGACCTTTGAAAAATACTTTATTAGCCTCATATCCTACAAATGCTTCTACTCTGTGGTCACCCAACTCTTTTGTGTAGCTGAGTGTGTTTGTCCAAACCCATTCGTATTGGTTAAATGTTTGTTCAGTTAGAGTTTGTGATCCGCCTGTCTCTGCTTCTGGTGTTGCAGGAGAGTAAGAGCGTCTACTGAAGTTTCTCATTTGTCCACCAAGTGAAGTTTTAAATCTGAAATCATCTCCAAGTTTTAACTCAGCATAAACATCTCCTAGTAATCTTAGAGATTTATTGTAATCATCCTTACCACGTATTAATGTTGCGTAAGGTGTGTTTGCATTACCCAATCCAAGAGAGGTTGCATAAATTCCAGAAAAGTCTCCATCGTCTTCACGAAGAGGAATTAAGGGAGAGGAACGCAATGCTGTCTCTACTTGATTTCCGTTACGTTCTTTATCAACAGTTGCATTTAAATGCTGACCTACTCTTAAGATGTTTCCAACTTTGTAAGATGAGTTTGCACGGATACCAGCTCTTTCATAACCAGTTTCAATTTGAATACCATCACGTTTGAGGTAGTTTAAAGAGAAAAGTGAGCTACCTTTTTCAGTTCCATTTTGAACGGAAAAAGAAATATTTGTTGTTGGTGCTGCATCAAAAATTGCATCTAGCCAATCTGTTCCATTTGGATTTACAGTTGATGATTGCTCAGCAGATATACCCTGTATAGTATTTGGTATAACAGGAGCAGCTCCAGATCCATATTGAGGATGAGTAAGAGCACTTCCGTCATTTCTTTTACTTTCCCAAATCATTTGACCATGCTGTTCAGCATTAAGCAATTGAGGAAGGTTAACTGCTTGAGACATCCCAGTAGATATTTCTAAAGAAACTTTAGAGCCTCGAGTAGCTTTACCACTTTTGGTTGTAATTACAATTACCCCGTTAGAAGCTCGTGAACCGTAAACAGCAGCAGCTCCATCCTTAAGAACGTTCATCTGTGCAATGTCTGAAGGATTCAAACTGTTCAATACAAAAGCATCGTTAGTTTGAACTCCATCAATAACGTACAATGGATCATTATTGTTTGGAGTACCATATCCACGAATTCTTACTGTTGGCGCAGAACCAGGTTGACCGTTTGTTACAACAGACACTCCAGAAACTCTACCTTGTAATACTTCAGCAGCATTTACAACAGGAACTTTAACAGCGTCATTAACGTCAACAGTTGCTACAGCTCCAGTTACACTTCCACGTGATTGAGTGCTGTAACCTGTAACGATGATTTCTTCAAGTTGACTTACAGAATCTTGAAGAAAAATCGTTAAATTTGTTAAACCATTGACAGCTAGGGTTTGTGATTCAAAACCAATACTAGAGATTTCAAGAGAATCACCATCATTTGTTTCGATTGAAAAGTTTCCGTCAAAGTCAGATGTAGTCCCTTGATCTGTACCAGAAATGATAATTGTTGCCCCAGGAATTGGAACTCCAGCAGCATCAAGAACTACTCCAGTTGTTGATTGTTGGGCATGTAACAAAAGTCCGCAAAAAAGCAGTACAAGAGTTACAGCAAAATTGATTTTTTTCATTTTTTGTTGTTTTGATTAAATATAGTTGTTGTTTTAAGGTCATAAATATAGTAAATAAATAATTATATGAAAATATTGCTCATAATGTTTAACTTGTATTTTTAGGCTGTAAAATTTAATTTGAAATAAATTTCAATAAATGAAACTTTATAAGTGTATGGTTGTCATTACATTACAAATAGAGGTAAAAACCCACAAAAAGGTGAAAATTCACAATAAAATTTCTTTGGCTTAAATGATAATAAAATGAAAGAATCACAAAAATTAGATCTGTAAATTATACATACTGGAAATATTTCAATAATAATTAAACATCCTGTAAATTTACCTTTAAAAAAAGTTCTAAATTTGAATATTAAATAATTTTACTTGCATGCTAAATTTCATCAAAACACGCCTTGTATTTTCAATAATTTTAACCCTAAACTGTAGTCTTTTTGCACAAATAAATCCAAAATCCATAGAGATAGTTCGAGATAAATATGGAATTCCTCATATTTTCGCGAAAACAGATGCCGAGATTGCGTACGGATTAGCATGGGCACACGCTGAAGATGATTTCAAGACCATACAGCAATCTTATCTTGCTGGAAATTACATGTTAAGTAGGCATATTGGCAAGAAAGGGATTCCTGCTGATTTTTTAGCCCAATTTATTGGATCAGAGGAATTGGTAAACCTTCAATACGATAAACAAACTAGTCCTGAATATCAAAAAGTTCTTGAGGCTTACGCTGCTGGAATAAACCGTTATGCAAAAACACATCCTGAAGAAGTCCTTTCCAAAGAATTATTTCCAGTTACCCCAAAAAAAATGATGCGATATGGGCAATTGCAATTATTCATCTCATCAAAAGGAGACTATTGGGTTTCAAAAATCTTTGAAAATGATTTGAACTACACTCCCTCAAAAGAAGATTTAAAAGGTTCAAACACTTTTGCTTTTAATAGTTCTAAAACCACAGATGGAAACACCTATTTAGCAATCAATACCCATCAGCCCTTGGATGGACCTGTATCCTGGTATGAGGCTCACCTCTGTAGTGAAGAGGGAACCAACATACTTGGAGCTCTTTTTGCAGGATCTCCCAGCATACTCATTGGTGCAAATGAATACCTTGGATGGGCACATACAGTGAATCAACCAGACAAAACTGATGTTTATGCACTGGAGATGCATCCTGATAAAAAAAACATTTATCTCGTAGATGGAGAAGAATTGCAGCTAGAAACCTTTAAAGCTAAAATGAATATCAAAGTATTGGGGATCCCCATAAAGATTTCAAAAAAATACTATCGAAGTATCTTTGGTCCTACTCTTAAAAACAAGTCGGGATATTATTCTGTTAGAACTCCTGCGCTATTTGAAGTAAGAGGTTTAGAACAATGGTGGAGAATGAATAAAGCTACTTCTTTCAATGAGTTTTATGATATTTTAAAAATGCAAGCACTTCCAGGTTACAATATCGGATATGCAGATAAAAACGACACCATCTTTTACATCTCCAATGGACTTATCCCCAAACGAGCCGAAGGTTACAATTGGAAAGAAGTAGTTCCAGGTAACACCAGGAAAACTCTATGGACTGAAACCTATGAGATTGAAAAACTCCCTCAAGTAATTCAGCCAGAATCTGGATACTTTTACAACACAAACCATTCTCCTTTTAAATCAACGGATGAAAAAAACAACCCTGATGGAGAGTTGTTTTCATTGGATATGGGTTTTGAACGCTATGATAATAACCGTTCAATTCGGTTAAAAGAATTAATTGATGCTAAAGATAAAGTATCTTATGAAGATTTTAAGCGTATTAAATATGATCGTCAATATCCAGAAAAAATGAATTTTTCTTGGATGGATATCAGTGCTCTTTTTGAAATTGACCCAAAACGATATCCTGACATTGCTCCCTTGATCCGACGGATTCAGATATGGGACAAAAAAGCAGATGCCAATTCCAAGGGAGCTGGTACTTTTGGGGTTTTGTACTATGGTTTGTATCCATATTATGACGCTTTACCAGAACCTAAGATATTTCCAGAAACTATTTTAGTTCAAGGTTTACGTGATACCAAGGCTTATCTATTAAAACACTTCAAAACATTAGACATTACTCTTGGTGACTTTCAAAAATTAGTCCGAGGAGATAAAGAACTTCCAATTTACGGTCTTCCCGATGTACTAACTTCAATGAGTGCAAAGCCACACAAGGATGGTAAAGTAAAGGTTGTAAGTGGTGAGTCATACATTGAGCTGGTTCGCTTCACACCTGAGGGAACTTTAATTGAATCTTCTATTTCATACGGTAGTTCAGATCATCCTGATTCTCCGCATTATGATGATCAAATGGAAATTTACTCACAGTTTAAAACGAAAAAAATGTCTTTGGACAAAGAAGATGCCTACAGAGATGCTAAACGCATTTATCATCCCAAGTAAAATTTATGAATTTGCTAAAGCCAATTCATAAATTTTGATGTAGCTACCAACAACCATATTCAGGTCAAATTTGCGCGCTTCTTTTTGTGCATTGTCTTTGAATTTTTCTAAAAGCGTATCATTTGACAATAATTCAATACTTCTTTTGGACATTCCATCAACATCACCCACATCAAAAAGATAACCCGAAACTCCTTCTTTATTAACCTCAGACAAACCACCAGCATTTGAGGATATTACTGGCACTCGCATCATCATAGCCTCTAAAGCTGATAAACCAAAACTTTCTTTTTCAGATGGAAGAATAAAAAGGTCTGAATAACACAGAACTTCAAAAACTTGATTACTTTTTCCTAAAAATTTGACGGAGTCAGCAATTCCTTTTTTAACACAATAATCCATTGCTGTTTGCTTGTCAGGTCCTTCCCCTACCATAATCAATTTTGCAGGAATTTTTTTTGTGATTTTCTCAAACACTTTTACAACATCTAAGACCCTTTTAACAGATCTAAAGTTACTTACGTGTGAAACTATCCGTTGGTGGGAATCGGCAATAACATATCGTTCACAATCTTCATTATGGCTTGAATGTTTATTAAAGTCTACAAAATTTGGAACGACATTTATTTCTTTTCTAATATCAAACAAAGCAAGTGTATCTTCTTTCAGACTTTTGGAAACAGAAGTAACACAATCTGAATTGTTAATACTAAACTCTACAGCGGATTTGTAAAAGGGATGACTTCCAACTAGGGTAATATCTGTACCGTGCAATGTTGTAACAATCGGTAAATTTATCCCTTGGTCTTCCAGCATTTTTTTAGCCATGTATGCCGCATATGCATGAGGAATTGCATAGTGAACATGGAGTAGGTCAATTTGATGTAATTTAACCATGTCAACTAATTTACTAGACAATGCAAGTTCGTATGGCTGATAATGAAAAAGAGGGTAATCTGGAACATTCACCTCATGAAAATGAAGGTTATCACTCAAAGCCTCTAAACGCACCGGTTGTTTGTAGGTAATAAAATGTATTTCGTGACCTTTTAAAGCTAATGCCAAACCAAGTTCAGTAGCTACTACTCCACTTCCTCCAAATGTTGGATAACAAACGATTGCTATTTTCAATTGACTGTTTTTAATTTAAAATTGCGTCATAAATGTAACGCTGAATACGAGTTCTAATATCATGTTTTAACAACAAATTATTTTCCATTGAAGGATAAGTTCTGTTTGACAAAAAAACATAAATCAATTCATTCTCCGGATCTGCCCATGCATAAGTCCCTGTAAATCCTGAATGTCCAAAACTGGTTTTTGGGACACAACCACAGGTAGAGCCTCTTCCTTCTATCTGAGGTTTATCAAAACCTATGCCTCTTCTGTTGCCTTCTTCGCAATAAAGACATTGATTGAACTGATCAAAAGTTGAAGATGAAAAGAACTGATTTTTACCATAAAGTCCTTTTTGCAAAAACATTTGCATAAGAGCAGCAACTTCGGTTGCATTTGAAAAAAGTCCGGCATGCCCCCCTATTCCACCTAACATTGCAGCACCCATATCATGAACTTCTCCTTTCAATTCTTGATTTCTAAAATATGTGTCTATTTCTGAGGGAATTACCGTCAAATTAGGTTTGTTTATTTTTGGGTTAAAGGTAGTTCTTTCTAATCCCATGGGCTTGTAAAAGGTGTTTTGTGCCAAATCCGATAAAGATTGATTGTAGCGTTCCTCAAAAAGATCCTTCATAAAGAAATAGGGCAAATCTGAATATTTGTATTCTAAGGTGTCGCGCAATTCACTCGAAATTACTTGATTACTGATATCTTCTACCACTTTCTTTTTTCCATAAAAATCGTCAGCTACTGGGATTGGGTAACGATTACTTTTTCTTTTTCTGTAAAACTTTTTATTCAATTTTGTGGAGCCCTTTTTCAATGTTTCTTTGTAGAAAGGAATCCAAGGAACTAGTCGCGCATAATGAGAAAGCATATCCTTTATCTTTATATTTGCCTTATTGGAATTTTTCCATTCATCTTTTAAAGAACCCAAAGTAGTGTTTAAAGTAAGTTTGTTTTTATCAACTTCCTTAATTAAAAGGGGTAATGTGGTCAGAATTTTTGTTAGAGAGGCGAGATCGTAAATATCCGTGTTGGTAACAGGTTTCTTTTTTTCATATGTATGAAATCCATAGCTTTTGTTGAACACGATCTTTCCGTGACGAGCAACAAGAATTTGCATTCCTGGGGTCATCAATGAATCTATTGCAACTTGTGCAAGTTGGTCAATTCTTTCAAGTCTTTTTGGATCGAGCCCAACTTCCAGAGGCAATCCATTTCTGAGTTGGGTTGATCCCTTAAGAGATACTCCCGAACCCACAGGAAAATTCGTGTGGATAGAAACAGGAAGGCGACCTGTTGCTTTATGTTCTCCTAAAAAAACTTTTGCTGAAGCTTTTTGGGCAATAACACTGTTTTGGTAACTTACTACAATACCTTCAACTTCCTTTAAATTTAAAAGTTTGTTTAATGCATAAGGCTTAACAAAAACATTCAAAATTAGTTCATGATTCTTTGAAAGAGTCGCTATCAATCGCTTTTCTTTTTTTGAAAAACTTGAGGCTTTCCATGGGCTTTTATTAGAACGATGGAAACTAATGATTACGTGCTGGTAAGGGCTTAATTTTTCGACAATCTGATTTACCGACAAGGAAGCATCAACCTTATTAAGTTTAATTATTGGTGACAAAGTGGATTGAAAATATGTTCCGTCATCATCGCCAAGCTTGATGTAACCATAAGTTGTATTGGTTTTAAGCGGCAGAATGTTATTTTTATTTTGAACAACGGTAATAGCAGATTCCATTGCCTTTTGAATTAAATAATCGTCTTTTTCAGTATTGAGGTCAGCAATTAAATTTGTAGCTGGAGTCGATTGCAACTTATCTAGGCCTACAAAGTATTTTGCTTTTAAAATCTTCTTTACCGAATACGCTAAACGTTCTTCAGAAAATATTTGATCATTTAGAGCACGTTTCATTTGTTTGATAGCTGTTTTGACATTATTTGGGATCAATAAAATATCGTTTCCAGCTAAAAAAGCCGCCACATCTATCCCGTATTTGGGATTAATATTGGATGCTCCTTTCATGTTCAGTGCATCGGTAATAACCAAGCCTTTAAATTGTAAAGAATCTTGAAGTAAATCATTTACTATTTTGTAAGACAATGAGGAAGGAATACCGGGGTCTAAAGCCTTAACATCAAGATGTCCAACCATAACAGAGGATACACCATCTTGAATCACTTTTTTAAATGGATGAAGTTCTGTTTGATCTATTCGGCTTTTTGAAAAATTAATTGAAGGCAACCCCAAATGAGAATCTGTTTCCGTATCGCCATGTCCAGGAAAATGTTTAGCAGAGGATAAAACACCTGCTCTGTGCATTCCTTTCATAAATACAATTCCTTTTTCAGCGACATTGTTTTTGTTCTCACCAAAAGATCGATTCCCGATGATTGGGTTAGATGGGTTGGTATTGATATCAACTGCTGGAGCAAAATTAATATGAACCCCCAAACGTTTGGCTTGTTCTCCTATTCTGAAACCAACATGTTCAATAATATCATTATCCTGAATTGCTCCAAGGGTCATGTTCCATGGAAACGCCTGTACAGAGTCCAAACGCATGGAAACACCCCATTCGGCATCCATTCCTATGAGCAAAGGCGTTTTTGCTTTTTCCTGAAATTGATTCAACCAATTCGTTTGACCTAATGGACCTCCCAAAGAAAAAATAACTCCACCAATCTTATCTTTTTCAATATTGTTGGCTATTTTTTCGAAATGTTCTTTCCCTTTTTCTGAAAAAGCCATTACCATAAAGAGTTGCCCTATTTTTTCTTCCAAGCTAAGAGAAGTGTATGTACTATCAACCCATTTCGTTTGGGCTTCAATATCTGAAGCTAAAAGTGGATCAGGAGTTTGAGCAAATAGCGTGTAGCTACAAAAAAATAAAAAAAGCAGGTACCGCATGTGATGTTGGGTTTATTTAATAAAACGAGAATGCCAGCTTTGTCCAGCTGGTCCTTCCCAATGACTCAAATATTCTTCTTTGTTTATCACTAAGTTATTAAAAACAATTGTTTCGGAAGTTATCTTTCTTTTTTTTGCAAGAGAACGAAACTCTTTTAGTGGGGTGTACAAAAGTTCATTCCCCTTTTTATGGGTAACATTTATTTTATCCAAGAGTTCTATTTGATATTGATTTTCGAGACTTTGAATAAACCTTACAGATGAATCAATGGAACACCCTGTGGCACCCTGACTCTGCTCGTCAAGACCGATTACGATAAACCGATCGTAGGGAATTTCAAAAGCAGTTACCAAGTCAGTTCCGTGAGCGGTCCATTGTTTTAAAAATTCTTGAACCTGCTGAGAAACCTTTTCTTTTTCTTTAGAGGAAAATGGACGAGATGCTTGATAAATCCATACTCGAGCACGATTGGGAAGATCAGAAAAAGAAATTAACATAAATTACAAGTCTTTTGCGGTAGCAATAAGTTCAGCAACATCCAGAACAGGTATTTCACCCTCTTTTTCTTTGTTTTTAACACCATCAGTGAGCATGGTGTTACAAAAAGGACAACCCGCTGCAATAATATCTGGCTTAGTTTCTAATGCTTGCTCTGTTCTTTCGATATTGATGTCTTTTGAACCGTTTTCAGGCTCTTTAAACATTTGAGCGCCCCCAGCACCACAGCAAAGACCTTTTGCTTTACAATTTTTCATCTCTACCAATTCGGCATCTAATTTTTTGATTAGATCACGAGGAGCCTCATAAACATTGTTTGCACGACCTAAGTAACATGGATCGTGAAAGGTTATTTTTTTACCTTTGTAAGATCCTTTTTCGATGGTTAGCTTTCCTTGGTCTAATAAGTCTTTTAGAAGCTGAGTGTGATGAATAACCTCATAAGAACCTCCCAATTCAGGATATTCATTTTTGAGGGTATTGAAACAGTGTGGACAGGCTGTTACTATTTTTTTAACCCCATAACCATTGAGTACCTCAATATTTGCTATTGCCTGCATTTGGAACAGAAACTCATTACCAGAGCGTTTTGCAGGGTCACCAGTACAACTTTCTTCGGCTCCCAAAACACCGTAAGAAACCCCGGCATTATGAAGTATTTTAACGAAAGCTTTTGTAATTTTTTTTGCTCTTTCATCAAAACTTCCAGCACAACCCACCCAAAATAAAATTTCAGGAATTTTACCTTCGGCGGTCAATTCAGCGACTGTTGGTACTTTAATCATAAGTTTTATTTGTCGTTCATCCCATCATCAAAAACCTGAATGGTTACTTCTTTATTAACCAATTCAGTGAATTTCCCTTTGTACTGAGTTGCTTTTACCAGATGGTTATCAATCCAATGGTAATTTCCACCTCTTGGTTTCCCCATTAACAAACTGTGGTATTTGAAACCGTTTTTCTTTAACCAAGCCTCAGTAACTTCTCTGTTTGCCTCTACTCTTGAAGTAAAGAAACAAATCAAATGACCTTCATCATACCAACGATTACAGGTTTCTAAAGCATCTGGATACAATTCTGCAGTTACCATTCTTTCTGGTTCTTCATTGGGAATATCATCACAGATTGTTCCATCAATGTCGATAAGATAATTTTTAATTCCTTCAGGTAAAACCGGACTAATTTCCTCTCCGTTTTCTACTTTCTTATGCAAATAGCTTTCTGCTTCTTCTTTGTGCATCTTTTTTTAAATTTATGGTTAAAGGTCTTGAACCCAGTTAATTCTATCTTGTTGATTAAATGGCCATGGAGCGCCGTTATTTTCTATGTTCCCCATCATATTGTTAAGGTCTGTTGGTGCTGACGATTCTTCCATTACCAAATACTGTCGCATACTCATAATGATAGACAAGGGGTCTATGTCTATGGGGCATGCTTGAACACAGGCATTACAGGAAGTACATGCCCATAATTCTTCTGTTGAAATGTAGTTGTTTAACAATTGTTTTCCATCTGGTACAAAAACCCCCTTATTTTTTTGGATATTTTTACCCACTTCTGTGAGTCGATCCCGAGTATCCATCATTATTTTTCTGGGAGAGAGTAGTTTACCTGTTTGGTTTGCTGGACACTCAGAGGTACACCTTCCACATTCGGTACATGTGTAGGCATTTAATAATTGTATTTTATTTAAATCCATTACATCAGAAGCTCCAAATTTATCGGGCTCCTCAGCTGAATCATCAGCAGCTGCATATGGATCAGCATCTGGGTCAAACATCAGTTTTACTTCCGCTGTTACTGCTGGGTTATTTGCAAAAGCTCCTTTGGCATTTAGGTTTGCAAAATAGGTGTTTGGAAAAGCTAATAAAATGTGTAAGTGCTTGGAATAATACAAGTAATTTAAGAAAATAAAAATCCCAATAATGTGCATCCACCATGCAATTCGTTCTATGGTAATAGCTGTTTCTAGTGAAACTCCTTCGAGTAGCGCAGCAATGTATTGACTAATGGGAAAAGATCCAGCTTGTTGGTAGTGCTCTGCATTTGGGAAATTGTTTTGAATGTAAAAATCTGCACCATTCATTGTCAGGAACAAAGTCATAAGAATGATTTCGAAATAAAGAATCAAATCAGCATCCAATTTTGGCCAGCCTTTCATCTCATTCTTCCAAAAACGATTCAATCGAATGATGTTTCTCCTACACCAAAAAAGGATTACAGCAACAAGTACTAGGAAAGCAAAAAATTCAAAAGTTGCTATCAAAACATCGTATACTCCACCCAAAATTGGAGCAAAAATTCTGTGAGTACCAAAAATACCGTCTATTATTATTTCAAGTAATTCAATGTTGATGATCAGAAAACCAATGTAAACCACAACGTGCAAAACCCCTGCGATTGGGCGTTTAACCATTTTAGATTGCCCCAAGGCAATCTGTGCCATATTTTTCCAACGCTCTGAGGGTTTGTCAGTTCGATCAATATTTTCACCTAAATCAATGTTGCTTTTAATCTTAAGAATATTACGAGTGAAAATAAAAATCGTTATTATTAAAAGTACTAAAAAAACTAAGTTGGGTAAAAACGCTAAAATCATATTGAATTAGTTTTTTTTATCGGAATTGTATGGTGTTTCTTTTTTACCAAAGAGTGAGAAGTGAACATAGCGTTTTGGGTGTTCTTTTAAATCTTTTATTAACAATTTAACTTCCTTGGTACTTGCCTCGAGGTTATTGTACAAACCGTCGTCCTTCATCAATTTACCCAAAGTTCCCTCTCCAGAATCGATTGACTTAAAAATAGAATTGAGAGTTGTTGCCGTATTTTCAATTTCGCTAACTAATGCTTTTAGATCAGTTTTTGAAAGGGAATCTGATATTTGATTTATGTTGGCAGATGCCTCAGAAAAATTATTAATTGTTTGATTGATATTTGATTCTTGCGAAACTAAAATTTTTGACAAAGAGTTCGAAATGGAATTTAAATTGGATACTGTAACAGATACCTCACTCAACGCTTTATTTAAACCTTGTTGTGCCTTATCATCCAAAACTGTATTTAGAGATGAGACCAGCGTATCTACATTTATCAAAATTTGTTCAAGCTTTTTTTGCAATGGAGCTATCTCAGATCCAACGACATCCGTCAATCCAGGTTTAGTTCTACTGACAAGTGTGTCCCCTGAAACTAAAATCCTATTTCGATCTAAGACAGGGATAATGGCAATTGATTTTCCACCAATAAGGCCTGATTCATAAATTTCAGCAATACTATTTTTCGAAAAATTAAGGTCATTTCTAACGGTAAACTTAACAAGTATTCTATTGCTGTTTGGAAGAAAATCTATCGAACTTACCTTTCCAACAGACAAGCCGTTTACAGTTACTGTTGTACCTGATTGTAGCCCTTCTACTTGATCGTAAATTGCATAAAGATTTTTTTCACTCTTAAAAAGTGATGTTCCGTTTAAGAAATTAAAGCCGATAAGGAATAAAAAAACACCTAGAAGAACAAATAGTGCAGCCTTAATTTCTTTTGTTAGTTTCAAATTCAATTTATTTTATTCAAAAATAATAATTATTTCGAGTTTAAGACAATAATCACTTCGGGATTACTGTTGATAATTTAATTTTTTTGTTTTCTCTAAATGCAACAATAAAAGCATACTCATATCCTTTTCGAATTGCTTTGGCTTTGAGCTTTTTTGCTTTGACATAAGAATTCGTTTCTCCAAAAAAATACCGATACAAACGACCTTCTTTTTCTCTTGAAATAGGAAATAAATTTTTGAAGTTATTTGATTTTGTTTCTAAAAGATTTGAGCTTGCAGCGATTTGAATTTTAAAGGTTACTTGACTAGAATTTTCCTTCGAATCAATTGGAGTTTCAGCAATCTCTTTGTCTGCTTCAGTGTTTAGTTTGTTTCCAATAGAAGTTGAACTGTTGATTGATAAATTCAAAGAATTTCGATAATCAATGATTGCCTTTGCTATTGCTTTAGACATTTGAACTTGCCCTTTATTGGAATTCAAATAAGCTCCTTCCTTGGCGTTGGTAAGAAAACCTGTTTCTACAAGAACGCTGGGCATGTAGGTGTATTTAAGAACAATAAAACCAGCTTGTTTTACTTTTCTATCTTTACGACTGAGGTTGTTTACAAAACTCTTCTGAATTTCATTTGCAGCGGTTATGCTTTGATTCAGATAAGTTTCTTGCATTAAAGTCAAACTGATCACAGATTCTGGATTATTGGGATCAAAGCCGTCATAATTCTCTTCGTAATTTTCTTCGTAGAAAATTACGGAATTTTCCTTTTTTGCTACTTCAAAATTTCTTTGATTCTCATGAAGTCCTAATACGAATGTCCCAGCTCCGTAGGCTTGGGAGGTATGTGAATCACAATGAACAGAAATAAACAAATTTGCATCTGCTTGATTTGCAATTCGAGCTCGCTTTATCAAATCGACAAATACATCTTTTTTTCGAGTATAAATGACTTTTGTCGTTGGATCTTTTTCAAGAATTTTACCTATTTGTAAAACAATATTAAGAGCAATTTTTTTTTCGTAATAACCGTTTCCGCGGTTACCAGAATCCTTTCCTCCATGACCTGCATCCAAAACCACAACAAAGATTTTATCTTTGATAGAATCAACACTTGCTGTTCCATCCTGACTGAATAAATAGCTGCAAAAAAGCAAAAACAAGAAAGCAAAACGTTGGAATAATTTCATTACAATAAATACTTAAAAACAATTGAAGGACAAAAAATATGCGTAATTTTGAAAATTGTATTCCTACAAAAATAGTTTATATCAACTTGCAAACAAATTCTTTTTATTCAGTCCTATTGTTAATACTTTTTTTTAAGGTATCCATTGCTTATGGTCAGATTGATGTTTCGCAAGAAAAACAAGTAATTTCGGATTCTTTAAATCCAAAAGAAATAGAAAAAAACAAGGTTTTAGACAGTATCCCTAAAAAAGAACCCTTACTACTGGATTTAATAAATTACAATGCTCAAGACTCTGTTAAAATAGATCAAAAAGAAAATAAAATAAGACTGTACAACAAAGCAATTCTTACCTATGAAGATATGACTCTTGAAGCAGGAATCATCGTTTTGGACTATACCATAAATGAGGTGTACGCAGGACGAATAGCAGACTCCTTGGGTGTTTTGTCTCAAAAGCCAAAATTTATTCAAGGTCAAAATGAAGTTAATCCAGATTCGATTCGGTTTAATTTTGATACCAAAAAAGCGTTAATCTGGAATTCCAAAACGGAACAAAGCGGAATGAATGTTTTTTCTGATTTTACCAAAAAAGAAAATGATTCGGTTTACTATATCAAAGACGCAAAGGTAACGACCTCATCGGATCCATTAAATCCAGATTATTACATCAGGATCAGAAAAGGGAAGATGGTTCCTGGCGGAAAAATTGTGGCAGGTCTAAGCAATATCTACATTGCAAATGTCCCTACCCCTATTGGAGTTCCATTTGCCTATTTTCCTACTACTAATGAAAAAGCCTCTGGGGTAATTTTTCCAACTTATGGTGAGAGTCAACAAAGAGGTTACTACATTCAAAATGGGGGATATTACCTCAACATAAGTGAATATTTTGACCTTAATTTGTCTGGTGATTATTACACCAATGGAAGTTATGGTCTTCGTTTTGATTCTCAGTATCGGGTAAATTACAAGTTTGGTGGAAACTTTAGCTTTAGATATGAAAAACTCGTTAACGGAGAACGAGGATTTCCTAACTATAACAATAGTACGGTTTACAACATTCGTTGGACACATCGAAGAGATTCTAAAGCAAGTCCAACCTCAAACTTTTCGGCATCTGTAAACTTGGGGAGTAGTTCATATTTTTCTCAATCAGTAAATCAATTAAACGATGCGAATTTTTTGAACAATACATTGAGTTCATCCGTATCCTTCTCCAAAACTTTTCCTAAGTACCCAAGAGTGAACATTTCTTTGACTACTTCTCTTTCTCAAAACACCAAAACTAAAACGGCGAACTTAACCCTTCCAACTTTTCAGGCCAATATGGAACGGATTTTCCCTTTTGCTCCCAAAGTAGGAGTCAAAAAAGGATTTATTCAGAATATTAATTTTCAATACTCTACTCGAGGAGAAAGCAGAATCCAAACAACAGAAGAAAAGTTATTTAAAAAAGAAATGTTTGAAGATGCCAGAGCGGGAATGTCTCACAACATCCCCTTGAGTACAAATTTTAAGGTTCTTAAACACTTGAGTATTAGCACATCTGCAAACTACAAAGAAATATGGACTCCTGAAACGGTTAAGTACAACAACTTTAATGAAGAAAAAGGGGTTGTTAAAGACACAATAAAAGGGTTTGACGCATTTAGACAGTACAACTACAGTGCAAGTTTAGGGACTACTATTTACGGTACTTTTAACTTTAAAGAAGGAAAAAAAATACAATCTATTCGGCACACGATGCGACCTGCCATAAGCTACAGTGTTCAACCAAGTTTTGAAAAATACTACGACGAATACATAATAGATGCCAAAGGGAATACTGCTGAATACACACGTTTTGAAACAGCTCTTTTTGGGAGGCCCTCAAGAGGAAAGTCCAGAACTATGGGAATCAGTTTAAGTAATAATTTTGAAGCAAAAATCAGGTCAAAAGATACTTTAGACCCTGAACCTAAAAAAATTAAAATATTGAACAATTTAAATTTCAGCACGAGTTACAATTTTACAGCCGAGCAATTTAATCTTTCTCCCGTTAGAGTAACTACAGGTGCTTCAGTTTTCAAAGACAAAATTAACATCAACTTGTCGGCAACAATGGATCCCTACGCACTTGATGAAAATAATCTTAGGATCAATACTTTAAATATTGATAATGGTGGGGGGTTAGTTCGTTTTACTAGTGCTAATATGAATACGAATTTCGAATTATCAAACGAAGACTTCAAGAAAAAAGATAAAGAAGAAAAAGAGAAAAAAGAAGAAGAAGAAAATATTTCAAGAAGTGAGTATGAGCGACTTTCTGGTGGAGGTCGGGATGATGACTTATTTGGGGTGTCCAATAATTTTTCTGATAATAGGTTTCAAAAAAGTGAGGAAGAAGAAAAAAAAGAAGAAAAATCTACCAGTTTGTATCGAACACTAATTCCTTGGAGCATAAAGGTTGCTCATTCCATAACATACAGAAATAATTCTGGTCAAAATGAAATTGGCACAAATTCACTGATGCTTTCCGGAGACATTGATCTGACCCCAAAATGGGCTATTGGGTTTTCATCTGGATACGATTTTAAACAGAAAGGAGTTACTTACACACAATTTCGATTTGACCGTGATTTAGAAAGCTGGAGACTAAATTTTAGTTGGGTACCCTTTGGTACTCGAAGTTCATGGAGTTTTTTCATTGGAATTAAATCTGGTTTACTCAGTGATTTGAAATACGACAAAAGAAACGAACCCGACAAAGAATTGTAAATTATCATCATGAAAAAAATAATCAATACACCAAATGCACCTGCCCCAATAGGTCCCTACAATCAGGCAGTTCTTTCAAACAATGTACTGTATGTATCAGGTCAAATCCCACTTGAACCAGGTTCTATGAAACTCATAGAAGGAAATTTAGAAGATGAAACAACTCGGGTAATGGAAAATCTAAAAGCTGTTTTAGAAGCTGTTCATATGACATTTGAAAATGTAGTCAAAACATCTATTTTTCTAAGTGACATGAATAATTTTAACGCAGTAAACAAAATTTACGGTACATACTTCAAGGAAGAAACTGCCCCTGCTCGAGAAACCGTTGAAGTTGCTAACCTCCCAAAATTTGTTCGTGTAGAAATTTCAATGATTGCTACACTTTAAGCCTTTATGAATGCTCTTTTTCCAAGAGATTTACATGGTATTCTACCAACTGATCAATAGGTCGTTTTACCACAGTCCCTAGCGTCAGACCAAATTCTTTGAGTATGAGTTTTACTTCATCTTGAAGAAAATATGAAATCGAGCCTACAAAGTGGATAGGTACATCCTTTGCATTTTCAAATTGAAACAATTGATGCTTGATAAAACGTCTCAAGCCCTCATGAATCATATTTTGCATGTAAGGGTCTTCTCTATGGATAATCATAAACTTTGCGAAACGTGCCAAATAAGTATTTGGATTTTCTTTACGGTACAAATTTTCTTTGATTGTATTTGCTGAAAGATCAAATTCCTTTTCAAACAAATCGGCAAGGTGCTTTGGCATTTCATTAAAATAATAGCTCCTAATCAATTGTTTCCCATAAAAATTACCACTGGCTTCATCCATAAGAATGTAGCCCAATGAAGTGATATGTTGTTGAATATCTTTGCCATCAAAATAACTGCAGTTGGATCCGGTTCCCAAAATGCATACAATAGAGGGGACACCTATTGCTGCGGAGGCATAAACCGCAGCGTAGGTGTC
The DNA here is from genome assembly GCA_002708445.1 of Candidatus Arcticimaribacter sp. GTDB lineage: Bacteria > Bacteroidota > Bacteroidia > Flavobacteriales > Flavobacteriaceae > Arcticimaribacter. The sequence goes on along the minus strand of PAOB01000026.1, from coordinate 226 downwards.
TTCTTTTATGTTAAATGAAGAATTGATGAATATTTCTTCAAAAACTTTCTTTATTCTATTAGTTGTTGATTTGATCCCACATCCAGCCCCGTAGAAAAAAAGTTTTGTTACATCTTTTCTATTTTGAAATAAATCGTAGTTATTAATGATCCGTTCTGTTAGTATCGCAGATGAGAGAACTTGAGGATTTAAACCTAGTGTTTGGGTTGAAAAAAGAACAGACCCC
>PAOB01000025.1 GCA_002708445.1 Candidatus Arcticimaribacter sp. | reverse complement strand
AGACACACCCTTTCGAATAGAAAAAGAATACAATAAAAATGAAAAAAGAATTCGATTTTACTGACAGAGAACTGGATAGAATCATAGAAATGGCCTGGGAAGATCGAACCCCATTTGATGCTATTCTTGATCAATTCAAAATTAAAGAGCAAGAGGTAATTCGGATAATGCGACTTGAGTTAAAACCTACTAGTTTTAGGCTTTGGCGCGCCCGTGTTCAAGGTAGAAAAACAAAACACCGGAAATCTCGTGGGATGGAAGTAGATCGATTTCGTTGCAGTAGACAAAGGGGAATCAGCAACAATAAAGTTTCTAAAAGATAAATTTTGTGATTTTAGTTATTGAATTAACCGAAAAAAGACCCCAATCATTAGTTTTTTGAAAACTAAGCTCAAAATCTAACTCATGAAATCCAACAAAACTAGACCTACAATAAACAAAGTATCCTTATCTATAAATCAACTGAAATCTGAGCAAAAAAGAAAAGACAGCCAAGTTCTGATTGATTTAATGTCAAAAATAACAAATGAAGTGCCCGTGATTTGGGGTACCAGCATTAACGGTTTTGGATCCTATCAGTACAAATACAAGAGCGGTAGAGAGGGAGATTGGTTTCTTACGGGATTTTCACCGCGAAAAAATGCAATGTCTACCTATTTGATGTGTGACCTTGAACACAAAGACCTCAACTTTGATGGGTTGGGAAAATACAAGAAAAGTCAAGGATGTCTTTATTTAAAAAAAAACGATGATATTGATTTGAATGTTCTTGGAAAAATCATTCAAGATTCCATTACAATCATCAAAAAAATATACAGCTAAATAGTCTAAGAGTTTATTACAAAAATCTAGAGAATTGATGACTTGCTCGAGCTTTTGCTTTTAATTTTTTTACGAGATACTCACAGATAATAATAATAATAAATTAGACCCGTTTGATCTCAGCACCAATTGCTCTAAGGCGTTCTACAATATTCTCATAACCTCGATCAATTTGCTCAATGTTGTGAATGGTGCTTGTCCCCTCAGCAGACAAGGCTGCAATTAGAAGTGATATCCCTGCACGAATGTCCGGAGATGTTAAGGTAGCGGCTTTTAAGTTGGATTCAAACCCAAGTCCTATTATTGAGGCGCGGTGGGGATCACATAAAATAATTTTAGCTCCCATATCAATCAATTTGTCTGTGAAAAACAAACGACTTTCAAACATCTTTTGATGAATCAATACACTTCCTCTAGCCTGAGTTGCAACAACCAATACGATACTCAGTAGATCGGGAGTAAAGCCAGGCCAAGGTGCGTCGGCTACTGTTAAAATTGAACCGTCAATGTAATTTTGTATTTCATAACCATCGGTATGTGCCGGAATATGTATGTCATCTCCTTTTTGCTCAACTGTTAAACCAAGCTTTCTAAATACATTAGGGATTTGACCAAGATATTCCCATTTAACATTTTTAATGGTTAATTCACTCCTTGTAAGCGCAGCTAATCCTATCCAACTTCCGATTTCAACCATATCGGGTAATACCGTATGTTCTGTTCCCTTGAGTTCTTTTACCCCATTGATGGTCAACAAGTTTGAACCAATTCCGGAAATTTTAGCACCCATACGGTTCAACATGGAACACAATTGTTGAAGATAAGGTTCACAAGCCGCATTGTAAATGGTAGTAGTACCGTTTGCCAACACAGCTGCCATTACAATATTTGCTGTTCCAGTAACCGATGCCTCATCCAATAACATTGAGTTACCTACCAGGTGTTCAGCTTCTACACTGTAAAAATGTTCTTCGCGACTGTAATTAAACTTAGCACCTAAATTGATGAGCCCCTCAAAGTGCGTATCCAATCTTCTTCTCCCAATTTTATCGCCACCGGGTCTTGGGATACTTCCTTTACCAAAACGGGCTAATAGTGGTCCAACAAGCATTATGGATCCTCGGAGTCCCCTTCCGTCAACTTTGTACTGATCAGAGGTCAAATAGTCTAAATCAATTGTATCTGCTTGAAAGTGATAACTTCCTGAAGAAATTTGCTTAACTTTTACTCCAAAATTTTGAAGTAGTTGAATGAGCTTTTTGATATCAATGATATCGGGTATGTTGTGGATGGTTACAGGCTCAGGAGTAAGTAGTACAGCACATAAAATTTGTAAAGCCTCATTTTTAGCACCTTGTGGAGTGATTTCTCCTTTCAGCTTTTTCCCACCCTCAATAATAAATGATCCCATATTGATCTAGTAGCGTTTGCGGTTATTTCGGTTACCTTTCTTAGATTTTGAAATTTGATTGCTTTTGGGACCGTTACCGTTTTTGGACTTTAACTTTAAAAAGTTAGCAGATTCTGTTAAGGGTAAATAATCTTGATTTACTTCAAGTTTTCCCCCTGACAATTCCTTTAAATGGCTAAAAATCACTTCGTCATCAACTGTATCTTTATTCCAACTCAGAAAACACTTTTTCATGTGATTGGCTATATTGAAAACCAAGGAATCTTTCATTTCTCCGGCATCCCATCCCAAAGCAACATCGATCATACTTTTGATGTTGTTACCATAAAAACGATACTTTGGATAATTTTGAGGATAATTCAAAGGCTTTGGACGTTCTTCCAACAACTCCTGAATTGGTTTTTCAAAAGGACTATCAACGTCCAAATTAAAATTTGACATGATAAACAGTTGATCCCATAATTTGTGTTGAAAATCAGGAACATCACGTAGGTGAGGATTTAAGTTACCCATTACACCTATTATTGCTTTCGCTTTTTTGTTTCGTTCTTCTCTATTTTCAGTTACGATCAATTGATCAACCATAATATGGATGTGTCTTCCGTATTCAGGGATAATTAAGGACTTTCTTTCTGAGTTGTATTGTAATGCTACCATGAAGTTTTTATGTGGATTCTGGAAAATAGACTGCAAAATAATCTATTTTAAATAATAATCTAATTTTTTAAGCTTTTAAAGTGTAATAATACCCTCAATAGCACTTGCTTTTTTGTAAAGGTCGATCACAGATGCAGGATTTTTCATTGTTGCCAAAAAACTGACACTTACAAAGGTTTTCTTACTTGAATTTTTTAGTTTGTACTTGGCGTCTGTACCCTCAAATATTTCTCGCAGTTTTGCTACCTTTTGATCATCACCTCTGATAATGAATTTAAACATGAAAGGTCCCGGCCATTCTTGCGATTCTTTTAGTTGTTCTTGAAAACGTGAATAAAATTCTTCTGGATTTTCCTTGGGTGTCATTAAGACCGCTATTTTTACACAAATATAGTTCAAATAGATCAACCTTTAAATTATCGAATCAAAAACTCCACATAAAATCGTAATCAGTGGTGGTCCAGGAAGTGGAAAGACTACACTCATCAATTTATTGAAACAAAATGGTTTTTTGTGCTTTGAAGAAGTTTCAAGGGATTTTATCAAATTAGGGAAAAAACAAGGCATGGAAAATTATTTCAAAGAAAAGCCCCATGCATTTAGTCAATACCTTTGGGAACAACGAAAAAAACAATTCCACGAAGCACTAAAATTAAAAGCAACCTACGTATTCTTTGATCGGGCTATGCATGATGTAGTTGGCTATTTAAACCATATTGAAGACCCCAACGAAGTATGGGAAAGCGAACTTATGCTTTATTCCTATGACCTTATTTTTCTTCTAAAACCTGTATCCCAAATTTACGTTAACGATGAAGATCGAATGGAAACATTTGAAGAGGCTGTTGAAGTTCATAAAAGTCTAGAAAAAACCTACCAACAAAGTAAATTAAAAATCATTAAATTACCGTTTACAACTTTACAAGAGCGTTTCAATCTAATTCTAAAACACTGTGCAAATGAGTTCTCCTAAAGATGTTCTAAAAACCTACTGGGGCTACGATGATTTCCGGTCTAATCAGGAGGCAATAATCAACAGAGTACTTAAAAACAAAGATACCATAGCACTTCTTCCGACAGGAGGTGGAAAATCGTTGTGTTATCAACTTCCTGCTTTGCTTTCTGAGGGGTGTACTTTGGTAATATCTCCTTTGATTTCACTCATGCAAGATCAAGTAGAACAGATGAATACAAAGGGAATTAAAAGCATGATGCTAAACAATTCTCAGGCGATGAACATCCAGTTGGATAATTGTCTCTTCGGGAATTTCAAACTTCTTTATTGTTCCCCGGAAAAAGCTTTGTCCAAAGAATTTTTATCAAGAATCAAAAAATTAAACATCAAGAGAATTGCGGTAGATGAGGCCCACTGTATTTCTGATTGGGGAAATGATTTTAGACCCGCTTTTAAGCAAATAAACAAAATTAGGTCTCTACTGCCCTCCCTTCCAATTTTAGCTGTTACCGCAACAGCAACACCGAAAGTTTTAGAAGACATTATTGAAAGTTTACAACTAAAACAAACCTCTCTGTTTCAGGATTCCTTTGCTCGTAAAAACATTGAAATCAACACCTTAAACACCGAGGACAAACAAAGGACACTCATCAAAATATTATCGAAAAACAAACATTCAGGGATTGTTTACTGTGGCAGTAGAAGAGAAACCGAGCAAATTACAAAATTGCTTCAGCTGAATCGAATCTCCTCCGCTTATTTTCATGGGGGAAGATCTGCCAGTGAACGAAAAGAATTATTGCAGGATTGGCAATCTGAAAAGATAAAAATTATGGTTGCTACCAACGCCTTCGGTATGGGAATTGATAAAGAAGAGGTTGTGACTGTTATTCATCTAAACCTTCCATCCAGCATTGAAAACTTTTATCAGGAAATTGGGAGAGCTGGTCGAAATGGAATGCCTGCAAAAGCTTATTTACTTATTCAAGAAAATGATAAGAACAGAATTAGACAGCAATACATTGGATCTTTACCTAATCGAGAATTTATTGAATTGTGTTTCAAAAATCTTTGCAACTATCTAAACATTGCTTATGGAGAGGGAAACGAGCTTACCCACAATATCTCTTTAAAAGATTTTTGTAAGACCTATTCATTGAACTCCAAAAAAACACTGAGTACTCTTACTTATCTGGAACAAGAAGGGATTTTTAATCTTATGCAATACAACAAGAAGAAAGCAGTAGTTAGGTTTTTAATTTCCCAAGCTCAAACTCTTGAGCTTTTAGAAAATCAGACTGTTGATTCAAAAGTGATACAAACAATCATCAGAACTCACCACTTTAATTACGACAAAAGATTCGAGCTTGATATTGAACGAATCATTCGAAGTAGTCAAATCACTTTTAAAACTCTTATGGACACCCTCAGAAAATGGGAAAATGATGGAAATCTTGAACTGGAATTCAATCAAACCGATATTCAAATTCAATGGCTTGTACCTCGTGAGGATCAATACACACTTGCACCTCTTTTACAAAGATTAGTTCATTACAATAAGGTAAAAAAAGAAAAAATTGAAACAATGATTAACTATGCCTTCGATACAGAAAGGTGTAAACATAATCAAATTCTAAACTATTTTGGAGAAAAAAACAAGGAGAAATGCGGTAGTTGTAATGCAAAAGAATGTGATTTAAAATAACCAACAAAAAAGAGGCAAATTGAAATTAAAAACAAAATCATAGAAGAACTTAAAAAAGGTGAAATGAGTTTCAAAGAATTGGATCAATCCATTTCAGATTACAGTACCTTTGAAATTGGTGAGTGTATTCGATCGCTATTGAATTCAAAAGAACTCCTTTTAACCAATATGGATAAACTAAAGTTAAATTTGTAGTATGAAAATTATCTTTATGGGAACTCCCCTATTTGCTGTTTTTGCCCTTGAAGCTATTCATCAATCTGATCACGAAATTGTGGGAGTGGTAACAGGTGCAGATAAACCAGCTGGCAGAGGTAAACAACTACGCCAGTCTGAGGTAAAGAAATTTGCTGTCAAAAATGAGCTGAATCTACTTCAACCCTTAAATTTAAAAGACGAATTTTTTTTAAATGAATTAAGAGGATTAAAAGCTGATGTGTTTGTAGTTGTGGCTTTTCGGATGCTTCCAAAAGTTGTTTGGAATATTCCACCCTTGGGAACTTTTAACTTACACGCATCACTTTTACCAAATTATCGGGGAGCAGCTCCTATCAATTGGGCCATTATCCACAATGAAAAAAACACTGGAGTCACTACCTTTTTTATTGATGATAAAATTGACACAGGTGCTCTTCTGCTGAAAGAGGAGGTCTCGATTGAAGAAAACGAAACAGCTGGCAGTCTCCATGATAAACTTGCTCCTTTGGGAGCAAAACTGATTTTGAAAACTCTAGACCGTATTGTTGTCAATCAAACTTTTGTTCCTCAACAACTTTTGGGCGATGAAAAAGAAGCTCCAAAACTTACAAAAGAGAACACAAAAATTGCGTGGGAAAAACCGCTTTCATACATTGATGGACTGATTAGAGGACTAAATCCTTTTCCTACAGCATGGATAGAAATCCAAAATGGAGAGGAGCAATTGAAAATGAAAATATTTGAAGCAACCCCACTTATAGAAAAACACTCTCAAAAAATTGGTGCTATTGAAATTGAGGACAAGAAAATAAAAATATCCCATCCCGAAGGATTTCTTATCATTGAAGAACTTCAACTACCCAATAAAAAAAGAATGAATGCGAGCGCCCTTTTGAATGGATTTGAGTTTAAAAAAGGTTCCAAAGTCCTGTAAATACTAGGATTATTAACAAAAAAAGCGATTTATTAACAAATTACTGTTTTTTTTATGCTTTTACTTGGGACTTCTTTTAAACCCTATATATTTGTTGAAATACTTAATTTTTAATTTAAAAAAAAATATTATGAACAAAACAGAATTAATCGACGCAATGGCAGCTGATGCTGGGATTTCTAAAGCAGCAGCAAAGAAAGCACTTGAATCATTTCTTGGAAACATCCAATCAAGCCTAAAAGGTGGAGGTCGTGTATCATTAGTTGGATTTGGATCTTGGTCTGTATCTGCAAGAGCGGCTCGTGATGGAAGAAACCCTCAAACTGGAGCTACAATCAAAATTGCTGCTAAAAATGTAGTGAAGTTTAAAGCTGGTGCTGAACTATCTGGTTCAGTAAACTAAGCAAATACTTCCACAAACAATATTAAAAATCTCCTTCGGGAGATTTTTTTTGATTAATCCTAAAAATTAAGTAAAAAAAACTAACTTCATGGTGGATATGAAAATACATCAAGGAAATTTACTAATCGCTGAACCCTCAATTATTGGAGATGCAAATTTTCATCGATCAGTTGTTTTGTTGGCAAATCATAAAGAATCTGCTTCATTGGGGTTCATACTCAACAAACCTTTTGATTTTCTTCTCAAAGATATTTTACCTGAAATCAAGAGCTCTATCGAAATTCATTACGGAGGACCTGTGGAACCTGATAATCTCTATTTCATTCACAACTCACCCGAACTTATTAGGGGTAGTATTAAAATTAATGATGGATTGTATTGGGGTGGTGATTTTGAAAAAGTGATTCAATTGATAAAAAACGAATCAATTGATGAGCAAAATATTCGTTTTTTTCTGGGATACTCCGGCTGGGGAGCCAATCAACTTCAAAACGAAATTGAATTGAATTCATGGATCATCAAAGAAAACTTTGTAGGCCATGAGGTTATTAATGCAGAATCAAAATCATTCTGGAGAAAACAAATACGTTCCCTTGGAGGAGACTATTTGATTTGGGGAAATGCCCCAGAAAACCCAAATCACAATTAACCCAATCGGTACCTGGTAATAAATTTGGTGAATAATTTGTGAGAAACCTCAGTACTGAATACTTTTTTTCGATATTGTTTAACCGATTGAATCCCTTCTGATAAACTTACCACAAACAATTCATCCGCTTTCTGTAATTCAAAAGGGGATACAGCTTCTACCACAAGATTAACTCCTTCACTTTTTTGCAACAAATCGATAACTATTTGACGATAAACCGTCAATCGACATCCACTTGTTGATGGGGGTGTCTTTATTTCATTTCCCTTAACAATAAAAAGAGCACCAGTTAAAGTTTCTGTTACTTCTTTATCATTGTTAAGTAAAATACCATCTTCCAAATCATTTTCATAAACATACACAGAGGCGAGCTTACGCAATCGTGCATTTGATGGTTCTAAACTCCCGTACAAACCCTTAACCACATAATGATCCTTGAACAAATCAATACTTCGGCTAGAAGAGAAAACTTTTTTTGGGGTTTTGACTTGATGGGCTTTGATTAAAAATGAAGTTGGACTTACAGCATTGGACCGGGTAACCAATTCTTTTGAAAAAAAAGATAGAGAAACAATTGAAGATACTTGATCTAGCTCTTTCTCTTTTAGAAGATTCAAGATTTGTTCTTCTAAATACTCCATGGTAAATAGCATGGGTATTTCCATCCTCAAAATTCTTAAGGACGCCATTATTCGGAAATAATGTTCTTCCCAAAAGATAATTTTACGCGCTTCTACTCGAACACGCTCCTCGACAGGTGATGAATAAACTATGTTTATGATATCTTTTTCTGCTATCGAATTGAGGTTGGTGTAAACTTTACCATCAAAAACAATCATACGTGCCTAAGCTGCTCCGAGTACTTGTTTCAAACTAGAAACTAAATTGTTCCAAAGCATTTTAGCTTCCTCTAGCTCGTCTTCTTCAGCAAAATCTGATATGTTAAGAGAAACATCCTTGGTTATTTCGTCTACAACAATTTTGAATTCAAAATAACAATCATCTTGATCTTCTTCGTCGTTCATCCATCGAAACCTAACTTTTTCATTATTCTTTTTCTGAATAAGTTTTGCATACTCTTCTGTATCATCCCATATGAAAGTAAAATCTTCACCCCTAGAGTTTACATTATCGGCAAACCATTCGGATAGACCCGAAGGGGTAGAGAGATATTGAAACAATAATTGAGGAGAAGCTTGAAAATCAATTTCAATAGAAAAAGCCTTTTTGGTAGTCATCTTAAATATATTAGGTGTTCAATATATTGAAAATTATTAAAACTTAGTGTAATAAATAAGGAGTTTTTTCAAGATAAAAGTTAATGTATTAAATTCTATTTTTTATATTTGCAACCAGAATTTTGGCGAGGTAGCTCAGCTGGTTAGAGCGTCGGATTCATAACCCGGAGGTCGGGGGATCGTGCCCCCCTCTCGCTACATTTTTACACAAAAACCTCACATTACTGTGAGGTTTTTTTATTAATCTGATACAACATCGTTTGCTTGTGAAAATATTAATTAAATACGCTTAAATTATTCCTCATCTAAAAAATCAATAACCATCTATCAATTTATTGGCTCTGTCGTTGAAGTTTTTTTGACACCAATCAATTAATATTGACCTCCAGTATTAATTAATTTTAAACACCAATTATTCTATTTTTTCTGTTCTATTTTCTCTCCTATTAGGGTTGAAAGAACAGAATGGGCGGGTTACTTTGATAAGAAATTTAATCATAACAATATTGAAAATTTTCAATAGCTAAAATACACAGAGACACTCTATAATTTTTCAATGACCTTTTAATGAATTAACTTTGCTATCTGGAAAATTGAACAACTGATGGGAGAGATTAAAGTCGAAGATTTAAAAAAAGTAGCTGGAAGCTTTGCAACTGGAGTAACAATCATAACATTTAAGGTTGGTAACAATGTTATTCATGGAATGACCGCCAGTTCATTTGTTTCCGTATCATTTAGTCCTCCACTAGTTTCCTTTTCTGTAGATATAAAAGCGAAACTTTTTGATCAATTAGAAGAAGGGAAAGAGTTTGGAATAAGCATACTTTCCAAAAACCAAAAACATTTGAGCAACCATTTTGCGGGTTATCCCGATAAAGATGAAGAAATTGTATTTGATGAATCAAAAGGCTTTCCTTTAATCAAAAACTCTTTGGCCTGGTATGTTGTAAAAGCCACAAAAATAATTCCTGCCGGAGATCATAAAATGGTCTTGTGCAATATTGAAAAACTTGGAAGGGATCCCAAAAAACAACCGCTACTTTATTATTCTGGCAAATACCTTTAAACTATTCTTTAGCTGCTAAATATCGCTCGGCGTCCAATGCAGCCATACATCCTGTACCTGCTGCTGTAACAGCCTGTCGATAAACATGATCAGCTGCATCTCCAGAGACAAATACGCCCTCTACATTAGTCTTTGAACTTCCGGGTGTATTGATGATGTAACCCGTATCGTCTAGTTTCAAATAGTCAGAGAAAATTTTGGTGTTGGGCTCATGTCCAATTGCAACAAAAAATCCAGTTACTGGAATATCCACAACCTCTTGGGTTTTGTTGTTTTTTGTTCTTACACCTGTAACTACTTGACCATCACCCAATACTTCTTCGGTTTCCGTGTTGAATAAAATTTCAATATTATCGGTGTTTTGAACACGATTGGCCATAATCTTTGAGGCTCTAAATTCATCACGTCTAACGAGCATAGTAACTTTTGTGCACAATTTAGAAAGATAATGTGCTTCTTCACAAGCAGAATCCCCTGCTCCAACAATTACAACTTTTTGATTTTTGTAAAAGAAACCATCACAAACAGCACAAGCAGAAACCCCTCCGCCGAGTTTTAAATATTTTTGTTCAGAATCTATTCCTAAGTATTTTGCAGAAGCTCCCGTAGAAATGATTACGGTGTCAGCATGAATTTCAGTTGTTTCATTTACCCAAACCTTGTGAACTTCTTCAGAAAAATCGACCTTAGTGATCCAACCATCTCTTACATCTGTGCCAAAACGGCTAGCTTGTTCTTGAAGTTCCAACATCATGGCAGGTCCCGTTATTCCTTTTGGGTAACCCGGAAAATTCTCAACCTCATTGGTAGTAGTCAGTTGCCCACCAGGTTGAGTTCCTTGATAAAGTACTGGAAACATATTTGCTCGTGCAGCATAAATAGCTGCTGTGTACCCAGCAGGACCGGAGCCAATAATTAAACATTTAACGTGCTCTGCAGACTGTGACATTTGGTGTAGTTTTATCTGATTTTACTGTAAAATACAGGTTTAATTTTCAATGTTTTTTTATGCCCTAAAGTTACTAAAATTTCTTAGCTGAACCTCAAAAAAATTAATGCCTTTTCCAAATTATTTACTAAGAACTATGTTGTGTGAATTCAAGATTTCAAACAATACTCAAACAAAAAAAATAAAATAACGTTCAACTTTCTTATCAACTTACAAAAGGCTTTGTGTCACAATGCGTTGCTGATAATTAGGAAGTTATTAACAAAAAAAGTTCGTGTTAACCCAAAGTTAGCATCTCCTCAGGAATCCTCGGATTCATTAATCTAAACCAAAGCGGAGGAATCATTGCAATCAAAATACATGTTGGATACCCAAAAGGCAATTGTGGACTTTCAGATTTATGTTCAAGTACTTGATATTTTTTTGAAGCTTTGTGATGATGATCGCTATGGCGTGTAAGTTCGTACAAAACAATTCTACCAATTAGATGATTAGAATTCCATGAATGCTTTGTTTGAACTCGTTCATACCGCCCTGATGATGACTTTTCTCGAAGCAAACCATAATGTTCAATGTAGTTAATGGTTTCCAAAAACAAAAAAGAAAGAATTCCAACCAACAAAGCATAGAAAAGTGTTTGTAATCCAAAAGCAAATAAAATTAATCCAAGATACAAGCCCTGAAACAAGAGATAAAAAATCATTTCATTTTTAATTGAAACAAAAGAACGATTTTGTTTTTTTAAGATTCCCATTTGGATTTCCCAAGCATTGCGATACTGCTTGACGACAGATGTAAACCAAAAATGATAAAGTGACTGATTGTATTTAGAGGTAGCTGGGTCTTCGGGGGTAGCTACATTTTTGTGGTGTCCGTAGTTATGCTCAAAAAAGAAATGCATGTAAAGACATGGCATCAACAAAGCTTTAGACATTGTTTGTTCGAACTTGGTTTTTCGATGACCCAATTCATGTGCTACATTTATGGCATTGGTTGCTAACAAAATACCCAAGTTAAGAATTATGCCTACAATCTCATAAACAGCTAAACTTTCGGTCGATAAGGTGTAGAGTCCATAACCCATCAATCCAAATACAATGGGCAAATTTGCATACAGCATAAGATCAAAAAGAATATTGGTCAAACTACTTGATTTTTCATTCTCTGTGAAAGTTTTATTGGGGGTAGATAGCATCAATTCCAAAACAGGAATTACAAAAAAGGCATAAAAAACAACTCCGTATGAAAAAAAGTCTAAATAATAAATCGACAAAGCTGAAGACAAAGGAATTGTGTAAGCAAAAAGGTACTTTAAATCGTTCATAACAAACTATTAAATATGATATCAACAAGATACATAAAAACAATCACTCATGTGCTAAACTCTAATTTCTAGAAAATGGTACTAAAAACTTGAAGCTAATGCTCTTTTTTCATGCTATTGTAAATCAAATTAATTGAGAGACTAAAAATAACCAAAGCAGTTCCTATCAAACTCCAAAAAGAATAAACTTCATGGAAGTAAAAAATACCCAACGAAAGTGTAAAAATAACTTCAACATATTTAAAAGGAGCTAACATGTATGCTTGACCAAACTGGAAAGCTTTGGTCATGTACAATTGACCAAAATAGCCAAATATGCCAAGAGAAAACAATAAAAACCAATCCACCAAACTCCTGGGAACTGCCCAATTAAAAAGAGAACCAATTCCCCCTACCAATGTCGCGATTAACATAAAATAATGAACCACAATTACAGGATGATCTTGATTGCCAATTTTACTAATCAAAATGTAAACTATTGAACTAAAAAAAGCAGCACCAAGGGCTAGACTAACCCCATAAATCGAAACCGAAGAATCAAAACCCTTGATGAGAGCAACTCCAATAAATGCCATCATGAAAAAAAACCATTGAAGTGGTAATATTTTTTCTTTCAGAAAAATAACAGCTAAAACAGCAGCAAAAATAGGTGCTACATATCGCAATGTAACTGCAGACCCCACAGAAATAAACTGAACTGAAGTAAAAAATAAAGTCATAGAAATCACTCCTGCTAGTCCTCGATAAAACAATAAATTCATTTTGTTACCCCAAAATGAGATCTTTTTAACTTTTAAATAAAGTGTAGTAAAAGTAAGAGAACCAATAGATCTGAAAAAAACCAATTGAAAGGATGAATAGTCGTTCAAATCTTTAATTACTGCATTCATAAGTGAAAAGAAGAACGTACTAAGCAACATAAAACGAACGGAGTCAAATAAATTTTTCAAAAATAAAATTTGCTCAAATATCGTTAAAATTTAAATGGAAATAGACCAGAAAACGGTGGTCTAAAAAAATGTTTAGAAATCGTCATTTAAAAGGGTTATTTTTGGAAAAAAGATTTCATCGAAAATTATTCAGTTTTAGAAATAATAAATTTCCCTACTTTTTATTTGGCCGCATTTGCAGCTTTTTTATTGGGTGTTTCCAAGTCTGGAATTAAAGGTATTGCTGTTTTAATAGTAACTTCTCTAGTTATCGTTTATGGGGCTCGTGCATCTACTGGAATATTGATGCCCCTTTTACTTTTGGGTGATGTATTTGCAATAACTTACTATTCTAGGTTTACTCGTTGGAGGTATATTTTAAGAATGAGTCCTTGGATGTTTTTAGGAGTTTTGATTGGTGTATTTTATGGATACAACATCAATGAAGATGATTTTAGGTTAGGAATGGCAATCATTATTTTGGGTTCAATAGGTTTGATGTATTATTGGGATCAAAAAAAGAGTGTGAAAGTCCCTACTCATTGGAGTTTTGCTGGATTACTGGGACTTACAGCTGGTTTCACTACAATGATCGGGAATTTAGCAGGTGCATTTACAAACATCTATTTCTTGGCGCAAAAACTCCCAAAAAATGAGTTTATTGGAACTGCTGCTTGGTTGTTTTTTATTGTTAATGTGTTCAAACTACCTTTTCATATTTTTGTGTGGGAAACAATTCAAATAGAATCGCTAAAAATCAGCATGGTTCTTGTACCATTTGTTATTACCGGACTTTACGTTGGAGTAAAACTGGTCAAAATAATCAAAGAAAACGCCTATCGTAAACTTATTTTGCTTTTCACTGCAATCGGTGCTTTAGTTATTTTGTTTCAATAATTTAGGATAAAGAGTTTTTGATTTCGTCTACAATTTCAGGGTTTAATAAAGTAGAGATATCCCCCAATTGATCCATTTCATTGGAAGCAATTTTACGTAATATTCGTCTCATAATTTTTCCACTTCTTGTTTTGGGTAAACCGCTAACAATCAAAACCCGATCGGGTTTAGCTATTGGGCCAATGGTTTTGGCAATTAGGTCCCTAATTTCTTGAATCAAGCTTTCGGGCTTTTCGGATGTTTTGTACAATATCACGTAAGCCATCAAGGCATTTCCTTTGATGTCATGAGGATAACCAACCACTGCGCTTTCTACAACTTGAGGGTGTTCATTGATTGCATTTTCGATAGGTGCTGTTCCTAAGTTGTGACCCGAAACAATTACAACATCGTCTACCCTACCTGTGATACGATAATTTCCTTTTTCATCTCTCAAAGCTCCGTCACCAGGAAAATATCGACCAGGAAAAGCAGAGAAATAAACCTCTTGATAACGTTTATGGTTTCCCCAAATCGTTCGAGCTATTGATGGCCAAGGATAATTAATGGTCAAAATACCTTCGGCCCTGGTATTCATCAACACATTAGCCTTATCATCGACCAATGCAGCATGAATTCCAGGCATAGGTAAGGTAGCAAAAGTAGGTTTTTGATCCGTTACTCCTGCTAGACTTGAGATCAAAATCCCCCCTGTTTCAGTTTGCCACCAAGTATCTACTATGGGTACATTACTTTTTCCAACATTTTTATCATACCAATGCCAAGCTTCTTCATTGATAGGTTCCCCCACAGATCCCAAAACTTTGAGTGAGCTCAAATCATGATTAGTAACATGAGTAGTTGGATGTTTTGCCAATGCTCGAATAGCAGTCGGTGCTGTGTAAAATTGATTGACTTTGTATTTTTCACATATTTCCCAAAATCGATTCCAATTGGGGTAAGAAGGAACTCCTTCGAAATGAACAGATGTAGCACCCACTAGTAAGGGACCATAAACCATGTAGCTGTGGCCCGTTATCCAACCAATATCAGCGGTACACCAATAAATATCATCCTGTTTGTACTGAAAAACATTCATGAAACTGTAGGCAGTGTAAACCATGTAACCACCACAAGTGTGAACCATTCCTTTGGGCTTTCCAGTAGATCCTGAAGTGTACAAAATAAATAATTCGTCCTCGGCATCCATTACTTGAGGAGCGCATGTGGTTGAGAGTCCATCAATAAAATCATGCCACCAAACATCCAAGCGATTATTCCACGTAATGGATTCAAAAACATGTTGTAATACAATACATTTTTTTATAGAATCACATGATTTTAGTGCATCGTCTGCAATGTCTTTGAGCGGAACTGTTTTACCTCCTCTAAAGGCACCATCCGCAGTAATTAAAATACTACAGCTTGAATCTTGGATTCGAGCAGCGAGCGCGGATGCAGAAAATCCAGCGAATACGACTGAATGAATGGCTCCAATTCTAGCACAGGCCAAAACAGCAATTGTTAACTCAGGAACCATAGGAAGGTAAATACATACGCGATCACCTTTAGAAACCCCAAGGTTGTTTAGACCATTTGCGAATTTACAAACTTCGTCCAACAGTTCTTTGTAAGTTAATTTAACCGCTGTGTCTTGAGGTTCGTTTGGTTCCCATATAAGAGCCAATTTATCTGGATGATTTTCTACATGTCGATCCAAACAACTCTCGGTTATGTTAAGTTTACCGCCAGAAAACCATTCGGTAGTATGGGTGTCATTCCAATCGTATTGAACTACTTTTTCAAATGGAGTTTTCCAAACAAAGGTTGAAGCTATCTCTCCCCAAAAAACCTCTGGATCTGAAATAGCCCGTTGTTGTGCTTTTAAAAATTCTTCTTTGGTTTTGAGTTTAAAATCTTCGAGTATCATACAGTAATTTTAGAGCATCTAATATAAAATAATCTTCATAAACTATTTCTTAAAAAAATTTTAAATTATTGAAGATTCCTCATATTTTTATTGAAAAATTAAAATGATTTTTTCAAAGGGAAACAAACTCAATAGCATAATTCCCATTCGATGTCCGCGTTGCCACAAAGGTAAATTTCTTAAAACCTCTGTTTATGATTTATCGCGATTCACAACAGTAAGAAATCAATGTGATTGTTGCGGTTTGAAATACAGGCTAGAACCCAGCTTTTATTTTGGATCCATGTATGTTGCCTATGGCCTTGGTGTTGCTTTAATGGTAATAACTACCCTTATTTCTTATCTGATCAGTTCTACTTTTTCATTCCTAGCAACTTTTGTGTTCATTTGCATTGTTTTGACCCTTCTTGGCCCATACATCAATGCGCTGTCCAAAATAATTTGGGCAAATATGTTTTTTTCTTACCAAGAAAATTGTTCTACGGACAAGAAGTAAAAAATAACTGATTGATTTTAAAGATTTATTTTTTCATACTTAACTAAAAATCAGGGGATAAATTCAAATATTTTAATAACTTGACAAAAAAATAATTTATGCAAATCCTTGAATCTTCTAAAAATTATGATGTAATTATTGTAGGATCAGGAGCTGGTGGTGGAATGGCAACAAAAGTTCTTGCTTATGCAGGTCTCAGAGTTGCTCTAGTGGAAGTTGGGCCCTATTTTGATCCTGCATATCCAGACCCCAATTTAGAAGGATCGGAACAAACTCAACCCATTCAATTCTTTAGTTTAATTAAAAACTTAGTAATGACGGGTTATTTTACCTCAGCAATTGGGATTAAAGAACTTGGCTATGCAGGTAACTCACCAAATGTTTGGGATGGAGTTCCTCAGGATGTTTTGGATGATCGTGGATTATCTTATGATGCTGATTGGATCGCTAAATGCGTAGATCAAGAAAAAAGAAATGACATTGCAAAATGGGATGACCAAGGTAATTTGATTAGCTGATTCTTTTTTTGATGATAAATTTAATCCCCGAGATAGCAAAAATATTAATTGCTTTAACGAACTTAGCTTCAATTAAAAAACTATTTTATGACACCATTTATTGCTGAATTTATTGGAACGGCCATTCTCTTACTCCTCGGAGCTGGAGTAGTAGCTAATGTTAGCCTAAAAAACACTTATGCAGAAGGTCAAACTTCCATAGTATTGATTACAACCGCATGGGGTTTTGCTGTTTTTGTTGCCGCATATGTGACAGGACAATTCAGCGGTGCTCACCTAAATCCTGCAGTAACTGTTGGATTAGCAGTAATTGGAAAATTCTCATGGAGTATGGTTCCGAATTATTTTCTAGCGCAATTGCTAGGAGCTATGTTTGGAAGTTGGTTGAGTTATCTGTTGTATGTTGATCATTTCCGTATGACTGAAGATGAGGACACTGTTCGAGGTGTTTTTTGTACAGCCCCAGCAATACGTAATTTTAAAAATAATTTATTCAGTGAATTCTTAGGAACATTCATGCTCATATTTGGAATATTTTTTATTGTTTCGCCCAACATAGAAATTAAGGGTTCTACAATTCAAAATTTTGGAATTGGTTCCTTGGAAGCCTTACCTGTTGGAATATTGGTATGGGTAATTGGTATGAGTATGGGTGGAACCACAGGCTATGCGATTAACCCAGCTCGTGATTTTGGACCAAGAATGGTGTACCAAATGCTACCTCGTAAAAACAAAAAAGCTGATTGGGCTTATGCATGGATACCTGTATTAGCTCCACTTGTTGCTGCAGCAGCGGCTGGAGGACTTTACAATTTTCTAATAAACTAAAGAGTTCCCCTACTCCACACTATTTTGCAACGTTTACCGCTCTGGTTTCACGAATTACAGTAATTTTTACCTGACCCGGATAAGTCATTTCGGTTTGGATTTTCTGTGAAATCTTAAAAGATAATTCTGCAGCATTGTTATCAGAAACTTTTTCACTTTCAACAATTACTCGCAATTCTCTTCCAGCTTGAATAGCATAAGCTTTGCTAACCCCATTAAATTCCAAAGCAATGGCTTCAAGATCTTTTAGCCTTTGTATGTAACTGTCTAGTACTTGACGACGTGCCCCAGGGCGTGCACCCGATATGGCGTCACATACTTGTACAATAGGAGACAACAGTGAATTCATTTCTATCTCGTCGTGGTGTGCTCCAATTGCATTACAAACGTCGGATTTCTCTCCATATTTCTCGGCCCACTGCATCCCCAAAATAGCATGAGGTAATTCAGATTCTTCTTCAGGTACTTTTCCAATATCGTGAAGAAGTCCTGCACGTTTAGCCAATTTGGGATTCAGGCCTAATTCTGACGCCATTACTCCACATAATTTTGCAACTTCACGGGAGTGTTGTAGAAGATTTTGACCATAAGAAGAACGGTATTTCATTCGACCGATGATTTTGATTAACTCAGGATTTAATCCATGAATTCCAAGATCAATAACAGTACGCTTTCCTACCTCAATAATTTCTTTTTCAATTTGTTTGGTAATCTTATTAACCACTTCTTCAATTCGAGCAGGATGAATTCTTCCATCAGTTACCAAACGGTGTAAAGATAAACGGGCAATTTCTCTTCTAACAGGATCAAAACAAGACAAAATAATTGCTTCGGGAGTATCGTCAACAATAATCTCTACCCCAGTAGCAGCCTCAATTGCACGGATATTCCTTCCCTCTCTCCCAATAATTCGTCCTTTGACGTCATCTGATTCTAAGTTAAAAACAGAAACACAATTTTCTACAGCCTCCTCTGTTCCTATGCGTTGAATTGTGCTGATGATTATTTTTTTGGCTTCTTGCTCTGCAGATAATTTAGCTTCTTCTATGGATTGTTGAATGAATGACATTGCATCGATCTTTGCTTTATCTTCCAGAGAAGTAATCAACTCTTTTTTTGCATCATCAGCAGACAAGCCCGACACTTCCTCTAACTTTAATTGGTAAGTTTTTTGTACCGTGTCTAGGGATTGACTTTTGCGGTCAAGCTTTTGAATACGCTGATCGAGATTTATACTTTTTTGATCAAAGCTATTATTCAAATCTTTGTTGCGCTGTAATTCTTTATTTAAATTTTTTTCCTTATCCCGGATTCGATTCTCAACTTCAATGATTTTTTTCTCGCGCGAACTAATTACTTTTTCGTGATCACTCTTAAGTTCAATAAAACGCTCTTTTGCTTGGAGCATCTTTTCTTTCTTAATTCGATCAGATTCTTGATGAGATTTTTTTATGATACGTCGGGCTTGCTGTTCACTCTTCTTGATTATAGAAGAAGATTTATTTTTTTGTATGATTTGCATGATCACAAGTCCCAGAAGTAATCCTCCAACACTTGATGCCACGATGAGTATGGTAGTTGTCATAATTGGTTTTTTATTTAAAAAAAGCCTGCACTAGCTTAGAGGTTTGTATAAACTCCGTAAAAAAAGGTTTGCGGCTAACCAACTGGTCAAGGATCTGTTCAAAGACAGCATGCTTTTGCAATATGGACTCACCTCTCATAGAAATAAGATCGTTGAGTTTATCAAAAATTTAAACTAATACAGGCAGTAGTGTATTATTTGTTATTTAAAGAACGTATCAGAATGTGGCCATATGGTTTTCAATCATCTCATTGAGTTGATTAATTTTTTCATGCGTAATGGTCACACCCTTATTTTCAAGGGCACTTTTTTGTTCCAGTTGGGTTGCATATTGCAAAGAACACATTGCCAAGACATCTTGTTTATCTCGTACGGCATAGCTTTGCTCCAACTGTTTTATCATTGCTTCAATTTTTTTAGCAGACTTTCTTAAGTCTTCTTCTTGTTCGGGTGCTACCGACAAGGGATACACTCGATCCGCTATTGTTAATTTTATTTTTAGCAATTCACTCATAAAAATCAAGCTGTATTTTGCAATTGAATCATACATGCTTCGACTTGTTCAATCAGCATTTTAATTTTATTTTTAGTTTTTGTATTACTTTTGTTACTGCCGAGTAATGAATTTGCCATTTCCAAAGAAGCATTTGCTTTTTTGAGAGTTTTGTTCTCTTCAGAAATTTTGCTTTGCAACATTTTACTTTTTTCCAGTTGTTTTGAAAGAGATTGCAATGCGTGATGGTTTTCTTCTAATTTGTTTAAAAGTAAAACCAAATTTCGTTCAAGAAGTTCAACATTTTGATTGTTTTCACTCATAAATGACACACAACTCCTATTTACACAAATTTAGGAATTTAAAATCTATTCCAGAGTTTTTAGGCATGCCATTTCTTAAATTTAACAAAATTTTAAATGTATTGAAGTTCACCTATTTACTCAAAACGGACATTGCTTTCTCAGCAGATTCAAGGGGTACTAAAAGATAATCGTGATGAAATGCGGCAATCATATTACACGGAATATTCTCTTGGGAAAGTACACCAGAAATGTGTGCCGTGATTCCAGTTGCCGACAATGAAGTAATGTTTTCTACTGAAATCAATGCCCACAATTGATTGTAGGATACATTGTAATTTTTAGCTATTGCCTCTAATACCAAAAAGGTATTCCCCTCTTTTTCTTTAAATGAAAATAGAATTTCATCTTCTGAAAATAGGTTTGTATTTAAAGAACTATAAACATATGCTCCTCTATGTAATTTGAACTGAAGTTTCATAAGGTAAATTTAATCCTATTTGGTTAAGTAGAGAACACTAAAAAACAATTGTTTTGAAATTTAGAAAAACGTTAAATCTTATTCATAAATGTTTGGTGATATTTCAATTTTTTTATGATACTTATTTAAATAAGTATTTATATTGACAGAATGAATGAATGAACCCAGCTCAAACGTTTGAACCGAAGAAGTATTTGTTTTAGTCAGTCAAATGTGATTCTTGTTTCTATCGTAAAATTTATTTGTGGGGATGATTGGACATAAATTCAAATTACTTAGCTTTAGAAAAAAAATTGAAACCACTACATTTTCTAATTACATCTTTTGTTGCTTTATTTCCAGCTTGTACTCCCAAAAAAACATCAATCTCGATAATTGAACTGCCCAGCATCATCGATGAAACATCGGGCTTGGCTTTGGTTGGTAACAATTTTTTGACTCACAACGACTCTGGTGGTAGTGCCTCTTTGTATGAATTCAATGATTATGGTGCGTTGGTTGGCGAACATCCCATAATTGGTGCGGTCAACAGAGACTGGGAAGATCTTGCTGAAGATGAAAACTACTTTTACATTGCCGATATTGGGAACAACAGTGGAAAGCGAATAGATTTGACCGTTTACAAAACCACTAAAGATTTTGAATTAAAAGATTCTATCAAAATTAAATACCAAAAACAAAAGTCTTTCAAAAAAAACAAGAAAACTAAATACAATGCCGAGACCTTGTTTGTTGTTGGAGATTCACTGGTTCTCTTTTCAAAAAACATGAAGTCAATGAATACCCACCTTTATGTTTTTCCAAAAGAAGGAGGTTCTTATGTACTTTCTAGTAGAAAAAAGTTTAAGATAAATACCTTAATCACGGGAGGGGATTACCATGAGGAAAGCCAGCGTCTTGTGCTAACGGGCTACCTCCCAGATGGTTGTAACTACCTTTTGAAAGCTGAGAAATTTAAACTCGAACAGCCAGATTCAATTGAGTTTGAACGCTTCCCTTTGCCTTTTGAACATGCACAAGTTGAAGCGGTAAAAATTAAAAAAAATAAAGAGGTATGGATCAGTTCAGAGGGAGAAGGACATTCCATTCCTTTTCTTTACCGCATAGATTTTGATTCTCTAAAAAAGTGATTGAGATAAATTTTTAAATGCGATTATTTCAGTTGAATTTGAAAGTACTCTTTTTTATCTTAGCAGATATGACGAAGAAGAATTTACTATTGTGGAGTGTTTTGATCTTCAATTTGTGTTTTGGTTTGCAGGCACAAAAGGCAACACCACCCCTTGAGATACCCTTATTGCTTTCGGGTAACTTTGGGGAATTTCGAGGAAGTCACTTTCATGCGGGCTTAGACATCAAAACCAAGGGTCGCCAGGGTTTTAAGGTTAAAAGTATTTTAGCAGGAAGCATCAAACGAATCAAAGTTAGTACTTCTGGGTATGGAAAAACGGTTTATATAGAGCATGCAAACGGTACAACATCGGTCTATGCACATCTTCAAAAATTTGCTCCCAAGATTGAAAAAATTATCAAAGAAAAGCAATATCAAAAGCAAAGTTTTTTAGTTCAAAGCTATCTTAAAAGCAATGAGTTGGTTGTAAAACAAGGTGAGGTCATAGGCTATTCTGGGAATACTGGAGGTTCTTTGGGACCGCACTTACATTTTGAACTCCGCGATTCAAAAAGTCAAATGCCCCTCAATCCATTGACCCTTAATTTTGACATTCAAGATACGCAGCGCCCTGTTGTTCGAAATGTGTATTACTACAATCTTGACGATTCTCTTCAAGAGAAAAAACAGGAAATACCTTTGGTTAGAAAAAATGACAGTTTGTACACTACCGATATTCAGAATTGGTTTGGGAAAAAAGGAATTGGAATTCGGATGTACGATCGCCAAGACTTGAGCTACAATAAAAACGGTATTTACCAGATCAAAGTTTTGCTCAACGGAAAGGAAACCATAAAATACAGCTTCGACAGCATCAGTTTTGATGATGGTAAATTGATCAGCACGCTGATTGATTATGCTACATACAAAACCGAGGGGTTTCGTATTCAAAAACTTTTTAGAGACCTGCCGCATTGGATGAGTTTTTTACCCCAAGAAGCTCCCAATGGGATTATGAATTTTGAGGAAAACCGTTCTTATCAGCTTCAAATTATTTTGGAAGATTTTCATGGAAACAAAACCTACATCGAAAGTTACATTAACGGCACAAAAGCTACTGCAGAAATTTCTGATAAAAACAAAAATCTGAACCTTGTAAAACCTGAACTCGATTACCTTTTTGAATTTGATGGTAAAAGTGTTTATCTACCAAAAAACACTTTCTATGAAACTGTTAATTTTCCGATAAGAGCCACAAAAGACAGTCTGTATATCCCGTCCGAAGAGAATGCGGTTTTCAATGCTTTTGAAATTGAGTTTGATGCTCCTCCTGTGGATTCTCAAAAATCAAACCCCTGGTGCATTGCTTTGGTCAACAAAAATGGAGAGCTTAATTATTCTTACACCAAACTGGAAGAGGGTAAACTCAAAACGAAGGTCAAATCACCAGGTACTTATGTTTTGACTCGAGATACTCTGGGTCCAACAATTACCCCTCAAAATTTTAAACCCAAGCAATGGATGAGTAATTATTCTTATCTCAAAATTAAAATTGATGATGATTTTTCGGGAATTAAAAAATATCGGGCTACCATAAATGATCAATGGATCTTACTTGAACATGAGCCCAAACGAAAAATGCTTACCTACAATTTTGAGGATATTGATTTTAAAAACTTTAAGTTAAATCTCAAAATTGAGGTTGAAGATCAACAGGGAAATGTTAGTAATTATGAAACTGTTGTTTTTAGGAAGCCTGCGAAAAAAAACCTTAAATAGAACCTATTATTCTTTTACAAACGAATCTAAGGTTTTGATCAAATAATCTATTTCATCTTTGGTGTTAAAAATTGAAAAAGAAAAACGAATTGAAGGGTTGTTTTTATGAGACAAAGGTACTACCTCCTCAAGTACGTGTGATCCTTTTACGCTTCCCGATTGACACGCACTTCCTTTGGAACAGGCAATACCTTTAAGATCCAAATGAAAATTTAATAAGGTTGCTTTGTCTTCAGGAACGGGTAAGGATACGTTTATCAAAGTACAGGTACTTCTATCCAGATCAGAGCAGCATCCATTGAAATGTATTCCAGGGAAGGTTGCTGAAAATTGTTCGATTGCATAAACTTTTAGTTCCTTCAGGTACTTTTGTTCTTCTTCTATTTTGTTGTAAGCGATTTCGAGTGCCTTTGCCATCCCTAAAATATTATGAACGGATTCTGTTCCTGCTCGGAGTCCACGTTCTTGTGACCCTCCAACGATAAAGGGATTCAGTCCCGAATTTTTTCTTACAAAGGAAAAACCTACTCCCTTTGGACCATGGAACTTGTGTGCAGCTGCAGAGAGGAAATCTATTTTTACTTTCTCCAAGTCTATTGCATAGTGCCCAACCCCTTGAACAGCATCGGTATGAAAAAGGGCGTCGTTTTCTTGACATAGCTTTGAAACTCGATCCAGATCCAAAATATTTCCAATCTCATTGTTGATGTGCATCAAACTGACTAGTTTTTTTGTTTTGTCTGCTTTCAAATGTTTTTCCAGATCTTCAAAATCAACGAAGCCTTCTGCGTCTGTTTTGACATATGAAACTTTTGCCAATCGGTTTTCATCTAGAAATTCAACTGCATGTAATATGGCATGATGTTCAATTTTTGAGGTTATTATGGTTTTAACATTCAAATCTTGAACGGCACAACGCAAGAGCATATTATCGGATTCAGTTCCACCAGATGTGAAAATAATTTCTTGTGGATCTGCATTGAAATGTTTGGCAATGCTTTTTCGGGAGGTTTCTATTTGTGTTCTGGCTGAACGACCAAAGGAATGTGTTGATGATGGATTTCCAAAGGTGTCTGAAAGGGTTTTGTGGATTAAATCGATTACCTCTTTGCGAATGGGTGTGGTTGCAGCGTTGTCAAAATAAACTTTTCTTTCCATAAACTATCTTATTTCCTTTCTCAGAACCCTTATGACTCAAATTCTTTAAGAGTGGAAGTTATTATTTGAATACATTGGTGTAATTGATCTTCGGTGATTACCAGTGGTGGTGCAAATCGGATGATGTTTCCATGTGTTGGTTTTGCCAGTAATCCATTATCTCGTAAACGTAA
Organism: Candidatus Arcticimaribacter sp.; assembly: GCA_002708445.1. Classification (GTDB taxonomy): domain Bacteria; phylum Bacteroidota; class Bacteroidia; order Flavobacteriales; family Flavobacteriaceae; genus Arcticimaribacter. Next base: position 9,669 of record PAOB01000025.1, on the reverse strand, counting down.
ACATATGTTCCAGGCTGTTTTGCTTTCTTCTGTGTCGTTTATTAGTATGGCGTTGAGTAAGCCTCTACCACGCACTAATTTTACAATCTTACTTTCTTTGATAAAGGCATTCATCTCAAATCTAAAAATTTTGCCCAAACGACGTGCATTTTGTGTTAATTTTTCATCTACAATGACTTGTAATGCAGTTTTGGCAATCGATGCTCCCATTGGGTTCCCTCCAAAGGTGCTTCCGTGTTGACCGGGTTGAATTACATCCATTATTGGACGGTCTGCTAATACCGCTGATACGGGATAAACTCCTCCACTGAGTGCTTTCCCTAAGATTAATAAATCGGGGCGTATGTAGGTGTCTTTTTGCTGTTCGCAATTGGCTTCACAGCTACAATTTCCACATACTGCTAGTAAAGCACCAGTTCGACCAATTCCTGTTTGGATTTCGTCTGCAATTAGTAAAACATTGTGTTTGCTACAAAGTTCTCTTGACTTACGAATAAAGTCCTCATCGGGTGTGAAAACTCCTGCCTCACCTTGAATGGGTTCTACCAAGAATCCTGCAACATTGGGGTTTTCTTGGAGTACTTTTTCTAGTGCTGCTGTGTCGTTGTAAGGAATGTGAATGAAGCCTGCTGTATGGGGGCCAAAATGATTTTTGGAACCAGCATCAGATGAGAAGGATATTATGGTTGTGGTTCTTCCATGAAAATTGTTGTCACAAACTACTATTTGGGCTTGCCCTTCTGGAATTCCTTTTATTGTGTGACCCCATTTACGGGTTATTTTGATTGCGGTTTCAACTCCTTCTGCTCCAGTGTTCATGGGAAGCAGACTTCCGAATCCAAAATACTGGGTTGTAAATTTTAAATACTCTCCCAATTTGTTGTTATGAAAAGCTCTTGAAGTTAATGTTAGTGTTGATGCTTGTTCATGAATGGTTTTAATAATTTCAGGATGACAATGCCCTTGATTTACTGCAGAATAGGCAGACAAAAAATCAAAGTATTTTTTTCCTTCAACATCCCACAGAAAAACACCTTCTCCTTTGACTAATACTACAGGTAAAGGGTGGTAATCATGTGCGCCGTATTGAGCTTCTAAAGCTAAATGGTACTGGGAATTTTTTTCGATTGTAGTTTCCATATTAAGTTTGTTTAAAAATTAACACAAATTCCTACTTAATAAACTTTTAGGAGAGAAATCATCCAGAACAAACATACAATTAATCTTACAAAAATAAATTAAATCTTGTTGAATAATTCTGAGGTCAAATTTGCTTTTAAAATGTATTTTTGCCTCATGGGAAGACGCAACAAAAACCGATTGTTCGAAGGGATTAAGATAATCGACACAGCATCTAAAGGAAAGGCTGTGGCTAAAACCAATGAAGGGGCTACTGTTTTTTTGAATGGTGGAGTTCCTGGGGATGTTATTGATGTGAGTACCTACAAAAAAAGGAAAGGATATTACGAGGGTAATATTGTTAAATTTCATACCTATTCGAATAATAGAACCGAGCCTGTTTGTGATCATTTTGGGATTTGTGGTGGTTGCAAATGGCAACACATGAGATATGACGCCCAGCTTCGTTTTAAACAAAAAGAAGTTACGGAAAACCTTAAACGTATTGGGGGCGTTGAACTTCCCGAATTGAATCCAATTTTAGGGGTCGAAAATCCCTATTGGTATCGCAATAAGATGGAATTTTCGTTTTCTAATCAACGTTGGTTAACTCAGGAGGAAATTGAATCTGGAGTTGAAATTAACAGAAATGCACTGGGCTTTCACAAACCCGGTATGTGGGATAAAATTGTAGATGTTACTAACTGTCATCTTCAAGCTGATCCGTCAAACGATATTAGAAATTTCATAAGAGACTATGCACATAAAAATAATTTAGCCTTTTTTGATCCCAGAAAACAGACCGGTTTTTTGCGAAGCCTCATGATCCGGACAACTTCTACTCAAGAGGTGATGGTTGTTTTACAAGTTTTCCATAAAAAAGATCAACTTTTGTTTCCTTTGTTGGATGCTGTTGCTCAAGAATTCCCATCCATTACTTCTTTACAGTATGTTATCAACACTAAAGCAAATGATACCCTTTATGATCAAGAAATCATTTGTTACAAAGGGCTAAATTTTATCACAGAATTAATGGAGGATTTGCAATTTAAAATCACTGCAAAATCTTTTTATCAAACCAATTCTTTACAAGCTTATGAATTGTACAAGGTTGTTCGAGAATTTGCTAATTTAAAAGGGGATGAATTGGTTTATGACTTTTACACTGGAACTGGAACTATCGCTCAGTTTGTTGCACAAAAAGCCAAAAAAGTGATTGGTGTTGATGTTATTCATGATTCAATTGATGCTGCAAAAGCTAATGCTATTCACAACAGCATTGAAAATGTATTTTTTGAGACGGGTAACATGAGAACTATTTTCACTAAAGATTTTATTGAAAGAAACGGAACCGCTTCGATTGTAATTACAGATCCACCTCGAGATGGGATGCACAAAGATGTGGTTGAACAATTGCTTGAACTCAGTCCACAACGCATTATTTATGTAAGTTGTAACAGTGCTACACAAGCCCGAGATTTAGCCCTGATGAAGGACAAATACAGTTTGGTTGCCTCTCAGGCTGTCGATATGTTTCCGCAAACCCATCATGTAGAAAATGTTGTACTTTTGGAAAAGAAATAATGAAAAAACAAGCTGCTCCTTTTATTCTTTTTACATTGCTGTTCTCCATATTGGGTGGTTGTGAAAAAGATGATGTTTGTCTGGTAGAAACTCCAAGCACCCCAAGACTTATTATTAAGTTGTTCAACAAAGACGATCGATCACTTTCTAAAGCGGCTGATAACATCAAAATCTATGGGATCGGGAAAGAAAATCCTTTGATTACCCTAACTACTGATTCTTTGGTGTTGCCTCTTAAGACGCAAGATGCGTTTACACAATATGCTTTTTTACTTCCTACAAGTACAGCATCGCTTACCGTTGGAGATACCTTACAATTTAATTACAGACGCTATGACCAATACCTAAATCGATCGTGTGGGTATCGCGCAAATTTCATTTTAGATAAAAACACTGTTTCCTATCCAAATGCGGCACCCATCTGGATGGATTCTTTCGAAATATTAATTGACACTGTTTCCAATGAACAACAAACACACTTGGCTATTTATCATTAGTTGTTTGTTTTTGAGTATGGTTACAGTTGCTCAAGATAACGAAAAAACTACTGAGGAAATTTCTGAAGAAGCTGCTGGAAAAATTACGGAGGAGATCTCTGAGGAAAAGCCTGTTAAAGAAAACGTAACTTTAGCTTTAAGAGCTGGAATTGATTTGTCCAAACCCATCCGTAGCCAGTTCGATAAAGAATTTCAAGGACTCGAATTTGTTGGAGATTTAAAGGTTGGGAAGCGACTTCATATCGCTTCTGAAATTGGTACTGAAAAACGAACCATAGAATATGAAAATTTAAATTTTACTACTTCAGGCAGTTACATCAAGTTGGGAATAGATTACAATATGTACAACAATTGGGTGGGACTGAACAATGACATTTTTCTTGGGCTTCGTTTTGGACGAAGTATTCACTCTCAAACCCTAAATAATTATTTGGTTTACATCAATCATCACTACTGGGATACGCCTGTCACAGCAAGTGGATTTGCAAATGGAGAGCGAGAAACATTGAGTACTGGATGGCTGGAAATTGTCTTTGGAACCAAAGTTGAAATCACTTCCAAATTCTTTTTAGGAATCAGCTTAAGGGTTCATCGAGTTCTTTCAAATCAACAACCCGATAATTTTGGAAACCTTTATGTTCCTGGGTTTAATAAGGTAACCGATGAGAATAATTTTGGTTCTAGCTTTAATTACACCTTAACCTATTCCCTACCCTTTCGTTTTAAAAAAAAGGTTAAAGCTCCCAAGGTTCCTTAATTAGTGGAATCTTAACTAATAGCTTTCCTTTTTCTACTAAAAATTTAGGAGAAAAGATACTGGCTAATAGGGCCGAAAAAGCAATGAGCGGGATGTAAGACAATGGAATAAAACTTCCGATAATGGTTTTTGTTGTTAGGAATAAAACCCCAAAACAAATCAGATTTAATAACAAGGCTTTGGTTTTTTTATTCATGACTCTTCTCGATTGAGTTTGTGTATTTTTTTGGTCCCTTTGTAAATAGAATACATCAATAATTTAGATTCTAACTTACCGTTGAAAAGTTTGATTTTTCTGGATGGACGTAAGCCTACTCTTTTGATGGCTTCCATATTAGAGCTGATCATCCAAGCTTGTGTGTCTGGATACTTTTGTTTTAAGGTATCTCCAATTTCACTGTAAAATTGGTTCATATCTCCTTCTAAACGTTCACCATAGGGTGGGTTAGTAAGAATATGTAATGGGCGATCTCCTTCTTTATCTGCATACAAAAAGTTGTTTTTTGAGACAGAGATAAAATCTTCTAGATTTGCGTTTTTTATGTTTTCAAGAGATTTTGCAATGGCAGATGGTGCATTGTCAAAACCTGAAATAGTTCCTGATAGTCCTCTTATTTTACTGATTTGGGCATCTTCAATTTTAAAAAATAAATCTTCATCCCAATCGTTCCATTTCTCGAAGGCAAATTCTTTTCTGTTGATATTGGCTGGAATGTTGCAAGCAAGCATTGCAGCTTCAATCAAAATTGTTCCGCTTCCACACATGGGATCTAAAAAATCAACGGTTTGATCCCAACCTGAAAGAAGAACTAACCCTGCAGCTAGTACTTCATTTAATGGAGCAATATTGGTAGCCGTTCGATAACCCCTGTGATGCAATGAATTCCCCGAGCTGTCCAAAGAAATTGTGCACTGATCTAGATCAATATGAACATTAATTCGTACATCTGGATGATCTAGATTTACGTTTGGTCGATTTCCTGTGTCTGCACGAAAACGATCTACGATGGCGTCTTTGGTTTTTTGAGATACATACAATGAATGCGTGAAATTATCACCAAAAACAACACTGTCAACAGCCAAAGAGTGTTCTGGACTGAGATAATCTTGCCAAGGGAAATCATAAACCAAATTGTAGAGTTCATGTTCATTAGTAACCCGGGCAGAATGAATTGGTTTTAAAATTTTTAAAGCTGTACGCAAACTCAAGTTTGCTTTGTACATAAACCCCTTGTCTCCAACAAAATGTACCACCCGGTTGCCTTTTTCAATTTGTTGTGCACCTAAGTTTTTGAGCTCTTTGACCAATAGGTCTTCCATTCCATAGAATGTTTTAGCCAACATTTTAAAATTACCTTCCATAGCCATTTTAATACCCGTCAAAAATAGTTTAATTTTGCACAATAAACGAGGAGAATCAAAACCTTCATTTATCCCATATGGCGTTAGAATTATTATTACCCTTTGTTGCTGTTTATTTAGGAGCAGGCGTAGCCCTTTATTTTAGACCAAAAGTTCCTTTTGGAATGAAACTAGTTTTGGCCTTTAGTGGATCTTTTCTTCTTTCCATAATAGTTCTTGATATGCTCCCTCATATTTTTGAAGACAATGCGTTTAAACCTGGAATATGGATAATGTTTGGAATTATTTTTCAAATCTTATTAGAATTTTTTTCCAAAGGAGCAGAACACGGTCATACCCATCACAGTGCCGAAAATAAATTGCCTTGGATTTTAATTGCTAGTTTAAGCATTCATGCATTCCTCGAGGGGATGCCACTTTCGAACCAACCCGAGCTTTTAATCGGGATTATTGTTCATAAAATCACAATCGGAATGGTAATAGTGCTTCTGCTTTTGGAAGCGAAAACTCCAAGAGTACAAAAATTTGGAGCACTTTTTATTTTTGCTCTCATGACACCTTTGGGTAATTTTGTTCGCAATACTGCTTTAAATTTTGAATCCATTACAATTATTATTGATGCAATAGTAGTAGGTATTTTACTACACATATCAACAACAATTTTATTTGAAAGCTCTGAAGGTCATGTGTTTGATGTCCAAAAATTTGTTGCGATTTTAGTGGGAATTTTTTTCGCTTCAATTTTGTAAAAGCGCTTTTTTACCAAATATTACATCGACACTACCATCTACGTATTTTTAATGGCCATTTAGAACAGCCTTAGATTTACCATTTCAGATAGTTGAGCATCTTTACATCATAATAAAAAAAAACACAAAAACATAAAAATTTCATATTTGAACTTAACTTAGATTTAATTGTTTGTTTTTAAAAAACCTTGTATTCCCCATTACAGGGTTTTTTATTGACTTAATCAAAAAACACCTACTTAACTGTACTTATTGTGACTAAATTATTTAACCCCAAAAAAAAAGTTATCTATTTATTGAGTGTAATTTTCATAAACATATTACTTAATTCTTATGAGAAAGAACAAGATTTTAATTGTATTGTTTCCTATGGTAATTTTAAAATTTCAGAAATAGATCTTGATGATTTTGATCAAATCAAAATTTATGTAGAAAGTGATGTTGTAATCAAACAAGGTAGTAAGTCTAAAATTCAATTAGAAGGCAACATTACCCTTGTCGATAGTATTTATTCTACTGTTGAAAACAATAAATTGATTGTAGAATTAAAATCTCCTTATTGTAACCCTGATATTCCTCTTAAAATTTCAATTACTACCCCTAGCCTAAAAAAGTTGGCTATTAATTAAAAAGGGAATACAACAATTTATAAATTTGAAAATCAACAAAAACTAAAACTCCAAATAAACAGTACCAGAAATATTGAACTTAATGAACTTAAAAAACCTTGAGCAGCTTCAAATAAGCTTGCAGGAGGAAGCAACTATTCTAAGCAATAAGAGAATCCCTAAAGTAAATTTTTTGAAGATTGATATAAAAGGTAATGGGGCTGTAATAGGATACCCCATAATAGCTCAAGATTTAGAAATAAGTATTGAAGAAAAGGGAAGTTGTGAGGTAACAGCGATCAATAGCCTTTATGTTGACATAGTTGGAAATGCAAATGTCTATTGTAAAGGATTACCTACTTTACACAAAAGAATTACAGGAAAAGGGGATGTTTATTTTACAAATTAAAAAATGAATTATCCTAATAAAAGTATTTCTTGGATCATAAACACATGTGAAATTGCCCCTCCCAATACAAAAATATGCCATATTGCGTGTGTTTCTTTTAACCCTTTAAGGCGATAAAAATAAACTCCAACAGTGTAAAACAACCCCCCTAGGATTAGATAAAACAAAGCAGTAGAGGGAAATAATTGCCAAATTGTTTCGATATCAAAAACAACCAGCCATCCCATTCCTAAATAGATTACCAAAGAAAGAATTTCGTAGCGACCGGTGTAAAACAATTTAAAAATTAAACCAATCAATGCAATGCTCCAAACAGCAATTAACATCCATAAGCCCGAGCTTTCAAAAAGGACAGTTAAAGTTACAGGGGTGTAGGTACCCGCAATTAAAAATAAAATAGCGATATGATCAATTTTTCGCAAAACTACTTTTAAACTCCCAGAAACCGTGTGATAGATTGTGGAAGCTAAAAACAAAAAAGTAAATGAAAAACAATAAACCGCCAATCCAATCCAAACCTGAAGAGTAAGGTTCTTTTGAAAAAACAAAAAATAAGGGGTAATCACAATTCCGATTAATACCCCTATTGCATGGGTCAAAACATTTAACCGCTCTTCGGTTTTGATAAACTTTAACATAATCGTCAATATTATTTAATTAAAAATAGTGCAACAATTTAATTTATCAGAAGTTCTACACAATTAAATTCAATGATGAGAATTAGCCCTTTTTTTATTGTTACCCATAACAATTATTGTAAAAAAACAAACTTCCAATTTTGGATGGAGTTGTAAATTCAGAAAAATTGAACTCAACCAAAAACTCATAATTGAATATAAAATTAGTTCGGAAAATAATACAGCATCTATTGTATTTAGTGATGTTTACATTAAGTTATCTTTTTTTAAATCAGTTAACTGTCTGCCAAGGACAGCTCAGCCAACTACTCTACCCACTTAGATACAAACTAGTCTGGGAAAGTTGTAATACAAAAATGTGTACCCCAATTACAAAAAAGCCAAAAAAAACTGTTTGATCTATTGGCATGATTATTAGTAAACATGTCTCATAAATCTTAAATCTTAACCTATGAAATTCAATTTACAATTGCAATTAATAATGATTTTCAGTCTGTTATGGATTATTACCACCGCCAAAAGTTTGATGATGACGAGAGTAGAAATCCTGGAATCTTATTCCTACCACCTCCAACTCAACTCAGTGGGAATATCAATAACGAAACCACCAACGAACTGGTGTTGGGGAATTTTGGAGTGGTTAACACCAATAAATTAGAACATACCTTTGAATAAAATGACCGTTAAACCATTAGGGCTTAAAAGATAATCTAAATCTCTATTTGCTGTAAACCTTTGCCCTCCGCCAAGGAATAATCAAAATTGATGACAGCTATTGTTTTAAAGGGTGTTTTGGACAACTCAATATGAATTATCATTTCAATGGATCTTTATCTTTGACATTTATTGACCTATATTTGATGTTATGGTAAATGGCTTAAAAACATGTTTTAATAGATCAAAATAATTGAAATGTACTCAACTAAATTGTACCCTAAAGCAAACAAAAGACTTCTCATGATCCATGCGGATGACGCTGGACTATCGCATTCTCAGAACAAAGCAATAATCTCTTGCCTCAAAGAGGGGAATGTAAATTCATACAGTATTATGGTGCCTTGTTCACATTTTAAGGAAATTGCTGATTTTGCAAAAGATAACCCAAAATATGATTACGGAATTCATTTGACCTTGACTTGTGAGTGGGAGAAGCATCGGTTTGGTCCAGTTTTACCTATTTCAAAGGTGCCCAGCTTGGTAGATGAAAATGGTCATTTTTATAAGAAAAGAGAGCAACTAAAAAAACATGCTTTGCCCTCAGAAATCGAAAAAGAATTGAAAGCCCAAATTGACTTAGCAATCCAGTATGGTCTTCAGCCTTCCCACATAGATTCACATATGTACAGTGTTGCCTCAACTTCAGTAATATTTAAAATATATAAAGAACTAAAAAACAAGTATCAACTGCCCGTTTTGATTAGTAAGAATTTGTTTAAATATACAGAGTGCAATCCCAAAAACATAATTACTAAAGAAGATTTTAGTATTGAACAAGTACATATGGGAACTTTCAAAGAGTTTGAATCTGGAAAACTTTGGGATTATTATGAAAATGTCTTACAAAACCTACAAGAGGGTGTCAACTTACTACTAATTCACCCAGCCTTTGATGATAATGAAATGAAATACATTACCCTGAATCATCCCAATTTCGGCTCAGAGTGGAGAGAAATAGATTACAATTTTTTTACAAGCAATCGATGTAAAACACTCATTCAAAAAAACGCAATTGAATTGGTTGATTGGAGGGATTTATAAAAATATACTTAACAAGGTCTTCATAAGATCTTCATAAGATTGTTAATTTGGGATAAAGAGAAAAAATACCAAAACAAAACAGATAAACATAAGGCAAAAAAAGACCCGTAACATGTGTTACGGGTCTTAGAAGAAGGCGACGACATACTCTCCCACCAATAGGCAGTACCATCTGCGCAGATGGGCTT
>PAOB01000024.1 GCA_002708445.1 Candidatus Arcticimaribacter sp. | reverse complement strand
AGTTCTTTTTCAACTCCAAGTTCAACAGGGAGACCATGGGTATCCCATCCAGCTTTTCGTTTTACTTGAAACCCTTTTTGAGTTTTAAAACGACAAAAGATGTCTTTTATGGCTCTAGCCATTACGTGATGTATCCCGGGCATTCCATTGGCAGAAGGAGGCCCTTCAAAGAAAACATAAGGGGTTTGACCCTCGTGTGATGTTACACTTTTTTCGAAAATTGCTTCTTTTTCCCAATAATATAAAATCTCTTGGGATACTGCTGAAAGCTTAAAATGTTTGTGTTCTTTAAAACCCATTGGGAATATGTAAAGTTGCAAAATTAAGGAATTTTATACATTTATGCCTCAATTAATCTGTAAGCTCAAAAAAATCCATGAAATTTGATTTTAATAAGACTTTAACGCTTGAAAACGATCGTGCATTACTGCGTTGTTTGGAACAAAATGATTTTGAAAAACTCCTTCCTTTTTCAGTAAATGAACCTCAGTTATGGTATTTTTCTTTAACCCCAGCATCGGGTGCCATAAACTTAAAAAGCTACATCCATAAGGCCTTGTAAAGCAGAGTAAAAAAGGAGGCTTATCCTTTTGTTGTTATTGATAAAAAAAAGGGACTTGTTGCAGGTTGTACACGTTTTTATGGAATCGATTTGCAGCATGCTGTTTTGAGTTTGGGGTTTACTTGGTATGGAAAAGAATTTCAGAGAACAGGTTTAAATCGGAATTGCAAGTATTTGTTATTGACATATGCTTTTGAAACATTAAAGTGTGAACGAGTAGAATTTAGAGCAGATTCAGGCAATAAAAAAAGTATTGAAGCGATGAAAAGTATTGGATGCACTGTTGAGGGTTTTCTCCGAAATAATTGTAAAGCTGCTCATGGAAGAAGAGACAGTATGGTATTGAGCATCCTAAGAGACGAATGGGAGCAAAAGGTAAAGAAAGAGCTCGAAAGCAAGTTGTATTAGAGTTCTACGCTTACTCCTAAAATTAAGCTCCTCCCGGGAGCTGAAATTCCAGAAGCGAACTCTCGATAGTGTGTATCAAAAATATTTTCGATTCCTGTTCTGATTAATATTTTATCGCTCCAATCATAACTTCCAGAAAGATTCAAAATAGACCAACTCGGGGAACCCAAATATTTTTCTCCAAAAGATGTGATTTGAACGGGAGTTTCTTCTAAACCGTCTTCACCACCTAAACTAAAGTCACTAGGTTTTTTTGAACTACTAAAACGGTTCCTGATTTGTATGGAAAGTTTTTGGGTTTTGTATTCAAACATCAACGATCCATAAAAAGGGAGTATGGATGGAAGAGGACCTAAGCCTTCTAAATCTTCTGCATGTGTGTAGGTCATGTCAGAGAAAAAAGAAAAGTGTGAATTAAAGTTCCAACTTCCTTCAAAAGAGGCACCGCGAATGGAAGCATTTCCGATGTTAGCATTAATTTGAGTTTCTACAATATCATCTTCGAAATCAAAAGTTATGATTTCACCTGTGAGCTGATCCTTGTAATTCGGAGAATATTCTCTTCCAATATAATCGGTAATAAAAGTACTGTACATTCTCAAAGCAAAATTTCCTTTTTTGTTAGGAGTTCTGAAAGAAACACCAAAGTCAAGATTATTAGCATATTCGGGTTTAAGCAGTAGATTCGGAATTATTAGTGTTCCTCTGCTTTCTCTAATTTTCCCCAAATCATCAATATTTGGAGATCTAAATCCACTGGAAGCAAGAAAATTTAATTGGAAGTTGGGAGAGGGCCTATGGGTTAGGGATAAGCTTCCTGTTAAAGCATAGTTTTTTACATTAATTTTTGATAAGTTAAGATCTGGAGATTTAAGCAACCATGTTGGATAAATTTCTTCGCTTGTATTCCATTGAGCTTTCAATTGAGTGTGAGTAAATCGACCGCCAACGGTCAGAGTTGTTTTTGGACTCATATCCCATTTAAGGTTTTTGTAAAGCGCAGCAGAATCATAATGTCCTCCTGCACTGGGATATCGGGTTGGAATGAGTTCTGGGCTTGACAACGTGGAAATAGTATTTCCGCGAAGGATTAGCTTTCTTGAGAAAGCATGGGAATCTACTTTATTGCTTACCCATTCAAAACCGTAAGCAAAAATTGTTGCTCCTATTTTTTCTGTTTCAAAATCACCATTAAAACTCCAAACCTGAACATCCTCTTGTTGATATTTCCGGTCAAGTTGATCAAATTTGCGACTGATTCGTGATTCTTTAATATTTTGATATGCCAAGGTTAAATAGCCTTTACAAAAAAACTTTTTCTTGGGAAACAGTTTTAGTTGAGGAGAAATTAAAAAACGTTTTTGAGGCCCATAATACCATTCGGAAAATAAAAGCTCTCCATTTTTGTATTCATTTAGTTTATCAAATCGAGGGATGTTTGAAGAGTTTGAGAACTGAATATTTAGGGTTATTAATTTTTCTTTGGGAAGTTTAAGAATAAATTTTTGTAGCAGATCAACCTGATCATAACCGGAATTCTTTTGGATATTGGGATTGTTATTTACGGTTGGATTGAGACGATATGTGTTTTCTGTGTTTTCTGAGTAAAAAGGGACTAAGCCCCAAGTTTCAAAACCATGACTTCTATTTTTCCCCATTCGTATGTCGCCAAATTTGGAAAAACTTATGCTGCTGTAGCTTCCCCAATTTTTAAAACTTAATTCAGTGTCAAAATGATTTACAAAAGAGGTGTTTCCGGAATTAAAATTTGTAGAAAAACTACTTTTAAACGGTTCATTACTATTAATTCTAGGGGTTTTGGTAAAGTAATGAACGACTCCTCCCAATGCATCAGAGCCATATCCTACAGAAGATGAACCGTAAACTACTTCCACACGTTCAATAGCATTGGGGTCTATCGTTATGGCATTTTGTAAGTGTCCCGAGCGGTAGATAGCATTATTCATACGAATTCCATCAATAACTAATAAGACTCGATTTGCTTCAAAACCTCTTAGAATTAGACTTCCTCCACCACCTTGAGATTTTTGGAGGCGTACCCCTGAGGCTAATAAAATAAGATCAGCTCCTGTTTGGGGCTGTTTTTTTTTTATTTCAAGAGCGTTAATTATGGACACTTTTTCAGCGATCTGGTTTTTTTTTGAAGCTGTTCTGGCAACTGAAAGAATTACTTCTGAAAGTTTTTTGAGATCTGTTTTAAGTGCGATTACGTAGTTCATTCTCTCAAGGTCTTTTTTGTAAAGACTTTGAGTTTCATAACCCATAAATTGAAACGTAATTTTTTCGTTATCACTAAAAAAAGAAATTAAACATTTTCCGTTTTTATCAGAAGTGGTGTTTCGGTCTTTGGATTTGTTGTACAAGCTAACGTTTGGTATTGGCTTAGAATTTAAAGCATCAATAACAGTTACTTCTTGCGCTTGAATTAGACTAACAAAAAAGATAAAGAGTACTATTATTTTGTTAGATATCGTCAAATATTTCATTGAGAATTTGCAATGATTTTGGTTTCGAAAAGCCGAGCAAATGTAACTCAAAATATCGTATTAGAGTCTCCAATAGTTCGCGTCTTTTGATTCGATTTAATTTTAAACTAAGAACCACACCAAAATTCATGCCTAATAATTCTCTGAATACTGGAATTTGGTATCCATCGATGTAATGTTCTCGGGGCAAAAGGGCGTTAAAACACCCAGTTTCTAGGTTGAAATACAGTGCGTCTAGAGGTTCATTGTTTGGGAAAAACCCGAGATATTTAGTTAAGTTGATCAAAAAAATTAAGTGAAAATCACTGATTTCGTCATTTGAGTCTAGCCAATGGAGTGCAGTTTCAAGAAAAACATAAAGAGATGGATTGGCTTCTTCTTCAAGGATTGCATTTTTAAGAATTTCAGCCAGAAATTGTGCCATTGCATTTTTCTCGATGCGATTGGGAATTGTCTGATAGGGATGAATTACTTTAACTTCTTTGAGGAATTGAAGTTTACCATTGTTTTTGTGATCAAAAAGAATTTCGAGTTGGGTTAAAACTTGGAATTGTGATTTTCGAATGCTTCCCTTTTTTGCGGACAAAATCCCTTTTAAAATAAAAGACTGTTTCCCAAGGGTCTGAGTGTAACAATGTGCAATGAGACTACTATCACCATACTTTAGGGTATGCAATACGATAGCCTTTGTTTTAACCAACATAAATCAAACGACCCCTTGAGCTAACATTGCATCTGCTACTTTTACAAAACCAGCGATATTGGCACCTTTAACATAATTAACAAACCCATCCTCTTGACCGAATTCAACGCATGATTCGTGGATTTCACTCATAATATTTTTTAATCGGCTATCAACTTCTTCGCGTGTCCAATTGTATCGTAAAGAATTTTGAGCCATTTCAAGACCAGAAACAGCAACTCCTCCAGCATTGGATGCTTTTCCGGGTGCAAACAACACTTTATTTTCGGCAAAGATTTGAATTGCTTCGGGAGTTGAAGGCATGTTGGCTCCCTCACATACGCATACACATCCATTTTTAACTAAAAGTTCAGCATCTTTTTTGTGTAATTCGTTTTGAGTAGCACAAGGCAGAGCCACATCGCAAGGAACTTCCCATGGGGTTTTACCCGCAAGAAATTTTGCATTAGGATAGCGTTCAATGTATTTTTGAATTCGTCCTCTTTGTACATTTTTGATGTTCATGATGTGGTTTAATTTTTCAGAATCAATGCCTTGATCATCATAAATAAATCCTCCAGAATCAGAGAGGGTGCAAACGGTTCCGCCCAGTTGAATTACTTTTTCAGCCGCAAATTGGGCAACGTTTCCAGAACCCGAAACGACTACTTTTTTTCCCTTCAAACTTGTGCCAATATTTTCCAGCATTTTTTGTGTAAAATAAACCACGCCGTATCCTGTTGCTTCAGGGCGAATCAAAGAACCTCCCCAGCTAACACCTTTTCCTGTGAGTACACCAGTGAATTCATTTTTTAAACGTTTGTACTGACCAAAAAGATACCCGATCTCTCTTCCTCCCACTCCAATATCCCCTGCAGGAATATCACGATTGGGTCCGATGTGACGAAATAATTCGGTCATAAAACTTTGACAAAAACGCATTACCTCATTGTCACTTTTTCCTTTTGGATCAAAATCTGACCCTCCTTTACCTCCTCCCATGGGAAGTGTGGTAAGACTGTTTTTGAAAACTTGTTCAAAGGCCAAAAACTTCAATACGCTTAAATTCACACTCGGGTGAAAGCGCAATCCACCTTTGTAGGGACCAATGGCTGAATTCATTTCAATTCGATATCCGCGATTTACTTGAATTTCATTTTGATCATCAATCCAAGCAACTCTGAAGAATACTACACGTTCTGGTTCAACCATACGGAGTAAGATATTTTGCCCGTAATAAATATCATTTTCAACAATGTATGGGATTACATTTTCAGCAACTTCAGTAACGGCCTGCATAAATTCAGGCTCATTTTGGTTTCTTTCTTGGACTTGAGCCAAAAAAGTATCGATTATTTTATTCATTTTTAACTGGTTTTTTAAAAGCAGTAATTAATAAAAATTATTTGATAACGAATGTAGTTTTTTTGTTCCTTTTTATGCAAATAAAAGTGCAACAACTTCTTCAATTTTAGTTAAAGCTAAGAAATTGATTCCTATGTCATTGGATTTATTTTTCCCTCCTTTAGATGTAATTATGGTTTCGAACCCAAGTTTTTGGGATTCTGAAATTCGTTGATCTAATTTGGATACGGGTCGTAATTCTCCAGAAAGCCCAATTTCTGCTGAAAAACAAATTTCTTTTGGGAGTGCTATGTCGTGATAACTCGACAAAACAGCTGCAACCACTGCAAGATCAATTGCAGGATCTTCGCTGCTTATTCCACCAGTAATATTTAAGAAAACATCTTTACTTCCTAATTGAAACCCTGCTCTTTTTTCGAGCACCGCCAACAACATATTGAGCCTTTTCGCATTAAATCCTGTGGTGCTTCGTTGAGGTGTTCCATAAACTGCAGTACTTACCAAAGCTTGAACTTCGATCATAAGAGGTCGAACACCCTCAATTGTAGCTGCAATTGCATGACCACTCATTTCTCGATCGGTTTGAGAAATCAATAGTTCACTTGGGTTTGTAACAATTCGAAGTCCAGTAGATAACATTTCATAAATTCCGATTTCATCAGTGGATCCAAAGCGATTTTTTTGGGATCTTATGATTCTGTAAATATGATTTCGGTCTCCTTCAAAATGGAGAACCGTATCTACCATGTGCTCCAAAACTTTTGGCCCAGCAATGGTTCCATCTTTTGTTATGTGACCTACTAAGATTACAGGAGTGTGGGTTTTTTTAGCAAACTGAATTAGCTCTGAGGCACATTCTTTGATTTGAGAAACACTTCCAGAACTACTTTCTATGTATTGGGTTTGTAGGGTTTGAATTGAGTCAATGATTACAGTATCTGGTTCGAGTAACTCGATCTGTTTGAATATTTTTTGTGTTTGAGTTTCGCTTAAAACATAACAATTTTCGTTTTTTGAATTGATTCGTTCTGCTCTTAATTTGATTTGTTTCTGACTTTCCTATCCAGAAACATACAGTACTTTTCCATCAATTTGAAGTGAAATTTGAAGTAGTAAAGTAGATTTTCCAATTCCTGGTTCACCCCCTAAAAGTGTAATTGAACCTGGGACAAGCCCCCCTCCCATAACTCGGTCTAATTCAGAATCATTGGTCGAAACTCGGGGTTCTTTATCGGTGTCGATTTCTTGGATTTTAATGGGACGAGTTCCTTTTCCCTTAATGGATTTAGATTCTACCCAACCCTTTTTCTCCTTTTTTTCAACAACCTCTTCTACAAGGGTATTCCATTCTTTACAGCCGTTACACTGACCTTGCCATTTGGGATGAGGAGTTCCACATTTTTGACAAAAAAAAGTTGTTTTTACCTTACTCATTCAAGAGAATTATTTAAGTGTTTCAATTTTAGTTAAAATCATTTCTTTTGTAATAAAATCAATTGGTTCAAGGGTGTAAGCGCGTTCATAATTTTTAAGGGCTTTTTTGTAGTTTTCCAAAAATTCATACCCCAAACCATTAAAGTAGTGACCCATCATGGTTGTTGGATAATCTTGAAGTGCTAATTCTCCCAGAACAAAAAGCGTTTCTGCATCAGCTTTTTTTTGAGCGGCCGCAAAAACAGCCATTACATCATTTAAAATATATTTTTTTTGAATCCCCAACTCACGGAATATTCTTTGATATTTATTTACCAGAAAGGTGTGTGGTGGTGAGCTGTCTCTTAAAATCTTTTCTTTGTACACTTTTGGGCTTATGGGTTGGTAAACTCTAAAAATGTTTTCCAACGCAATAGGAATAGAGTACATAGAGGAAGAGAACTCGTCTGGATTAGCAAACATATCACTGGTTAGATGAAACTTTGGGTTTTCTATGTTTTTTAACTCTTCACTCAAAATAGAGGTATTGTTTTTTTGTTTTTTGGGAAGGTTTTCCGAATTAGAAAGATAATAACTAATATCTTTTTTGACTGATGTTGTTTTTGCAATTATCGGGTCAATTATTGCACCCGTTACTTCAGGTGTAATGGAAATGTATGCTGAAAATACTGGATTATTGTCCAACAAAAAGTAGTTTATGAAATTACCCAGTTTGTTTTTTCCTATGATTACTTTTAAGTTAGAGATGTTGTATTGAGCCTGAAGACGTTGTACGATATCAGAAACAATAAATTGTTTAAAATTTGCACCACGTGAGCTCAGTTGACCTGAATTTTTGTTGATTTCGGAATCTCTATTTACTTGCCCAGAACCTACTTGGCGTATTCCAGCTACAATTGATTTTGGCATGTAACCAATTTTTGATAAAAACTCTACATTACTTACCGTAAGGTTAAATAAATCGTTACCCTCTAAGACAACGATCAGAGGCAAAGGATCAATAGAATCGCTTTCAATTTCTGGGACATACAAATCAATTGTTCTTACTTTTCCAAGAACAGAAGATTCAATGTTTTCCGTTGTAATTTGGGCTCCGAGATTAATACAGAATGAGGCCGTCAGAATTAAGAATAAATTTTTCATAAAAAAGTAGTAATAATCGGTGTACGGTAAGATACTTACTTTTTTCTGTTTATTAGAGGTAAAATGAAAAATGAAAGACTTCCAAAAACGATAACCATTACCGTTTGGGCAGTCCACATAATCCATCCGAAAGCAAGACTAGACTCTTTTGAAATCCCATAACTTACTAGAACCAGAGAAACTGAAAAAGGGTAAATACCTATTCCACCATTTGTTGCTGAAATGGTAATAGCCCCCACAATAAACCCAATCAATAAGGCTTCAAAAGGAAGATCAAAGGTTTCGGGTAAGGCTAATTTAACGACATAAAACATAAAGACATAAAGCCCCCATATTAAAAATGTATGGAACAAATAAGCCCATTTTTTTGGCATTTTTACTAGGGTTAAAATCCCTTCGGTAAGCCCCTCGATTAAACCAAGGATTTTTTTTGCTAAAACAGAACTTGATTTTTTAAGCTGCTTAATCAGAATCCAGAGTGAAAAACCTAGGAGTACAAGAGAAATAATTAGAGTAGTTGGATTGAAATGTTGCTTTTCTAGAAACGAGATAATAAATTCGAACTGCAGTAATAATGCGATTCCAATGACTAGAAATAACATGATTAGATCTACCATTCGTTCGGCAATAATTGTACCAAAGCTTTTTTCAAAGGGAATATTTTCGTATGTTTTCATTACTGTTGCTCTAAAAAACTCTCCTGATCTTGGGACGCCAAGATTGGCAATGTAGGTAATGAAAATAGCTAAAACATTATTAATTAGCTTAGGACGATATCCCATGGGGTGCAACATAAAATTCCACCGATATGCTCTAGAAAAATGACTCAATAAACCCATGCAAAGAGATAAAAACACAAAACGATAATCTGCATTTTTTACTGCTTGATAAATTGTTTCCCGATCCGATGAAGTGGTGTCTTTGACAGAAAGGTAAATGAAAAGAATACCGATTAATAGTGGTAAAAGGATTTTGAAAAATTTTATCAGTTTCTTTTTTTTTCAAAACTACTGTAATGAGTTTGTTTTTTCGTTTGGGAAAAGAAGTATTGGAGTGTATTCTTTTGCTTTTTCAAAAGGGACAAGACAGTAGCTTATGATAATAATTACATCTCCTTTTTGGACTTTTCGGGCGGCTGGGCCGTTCAAAGTAATTTCACCTGTATTTTTTTTGCCCTCAATCACATAGGTTTCAAGACGCTCACCATTATTGATATTTACGATTTGTACTTTTTCACCTGGGACAAGATTAGCTGCTTCAATAAGTGTACTATCAAGAGTAATGCTTCCAATGTAATTTAGGTCAGCACCAGTTACGGTTACCCTATGGATTTTAGATTTTAAAATTTCTATTTGCATTCCGCAAAGATATTAAAATTTAATGTTGTCGATTAAACGAACATTACCTAATTTGACTGCAATAAAAGCTCGATTTTTTGTTCCATTTAAAACGCTAGTTTTCTGAAGTGATTCAGCGTCTGCGATTGTAAAATATTCCAATTCAAATTCTGGATGTAGTTCAAAAAAGTCTATGATCCAAGATTCAATTTGAGCAGGACTATGTTTTTCTTTTAATGCTAAGGCTTTTTGAAGCGTTTCATAAATTAGGGGAGCCATTGCTCGATGTTTTGGGTTCAAGAGTCTATTTCTCGAGCTCATGGCCAATCCGTCAGAATGTCTAATAATTGGACAGGGAATTATTTTAACAGGAATTTTTTCTTTTTCTACTAATGCGGACACAATTTTTAATTGTTGAAAATCTTTTTCTCCAAAATAGGCAGACGTAGGTTCTAGCGCTTCAAAAAGTTTTTGAACAATGGTTGCGACTCCTTCAAAATGCCCTTTCCTATTTGCTCCTTCCATTGTTGATTCAAGGGCACCAAAATCAAAGGGTTTTGCCGTTATGGATTCCAAGTACAGATCAGAGGCATTAGGAGCATACACCCAAATGTTTCCTTCTAATTTTTCAAGTTTTTGAAGGTCAGATTTAAGAGTTTTCGGGTAATTTTTTAGATCATCAGGGTCGTTAAATTGAGTAGGGTTTACAAAAATTGAAACCAAAACAAGTTCATTTTCTTCAAGGGCTCTTTTTACGAGTATAATATGACCCTCATGAAGAGCACCCATTGTAGGAACTAAACCAGCAGATTTTGCTAGAATCTTATTTTTTGAAGCATTAAGTTCACTTTTTTGGTAAAAAACCTTCATTTACGAAAAGATTAACATGCTAAAAGTACTGTTTTTTCTATTGAACGGAAGAAATTTTGTAATTTTGCTAAACTTTCAATGATAGAGAATTAAAATCGTTTTATGCAAAACAAGAAAGTATTAATAATTTCTTCAGAGGTTACTCCATATTTACCTCAGACAGATCAGGCAGTTAATTCGTTTCAAATCCCCAAAACAATCAATGATGCAGGGGGTCAAATTAGAATATTTATGCCCCGCTACGGAATGATAAATGAGCGCAGACATCAGTTGCACGAAGTCATTCGGTTGTCAGGTATGAATATGGTTATTAACGACATGGACATGCCCTTGATTATTAAAGTAGCTTCTATTCCCAAAGAACGAATGCAAGTGTATTTCATAGACAACGAGGAATATTTCAAAAGAAAGGCCATGCTCAAGGATGAAAACGGAAATTTATTTTCCGACAATGATGAGCGCATGATTTTCTTTACTAAAGGAGTTATCGAAACCGTTAAAAAATTAAACTGGTCACCCGATATTATTCATTTGCATGGATGGTTTACTTCATTGTTTCCATTGTACATGAAAACTTACTTTGCAGAGGATCCCATATTTGAGTCCAGTAAAATCATTACATCAATCTATCCAAAGGATTTTGAAGGTGAAGTTTCTTCAGATTTTGAAAATAAAGTTGCTTTTGATGAAGTTGGTGAGACAGAAAGAAGTCCATTAAAGAAATCAACCTATGAAAACTTGATCGACCTAGCGGTTAATTTTTCGGATGGAGTTGTTCTTTCAGGAGAGTCAATCCCTGAAAGTATTTTGTCAAATATTGACACCAATCAGGTTCCTACTTTATCGTTCGAAGACAGTTTAAAGGAAAATGCTTATGTAGATTTTTTCAATAATAAAATTATTTAACCCCCATGAATTTTAAGGTGCCTAATCTGAGAAATGATTTTTTCATTCTCTTACTTTCAATTGTTTTTCTTTCTTGTAACGAAGACTTTAATACAGTAGGATACGATTTAATCTCTACAAATGCTTTTGAAACAGACCGGGTAAAACTACCTGTTTTTTCTTATCAAAAAGAATCTCTTGCGGATATTCAAACAAATGACCTAGCTGTTCAACAACTGGGAACGATTGACGTTCCAAATGTAGGAAGATCATCGGCTTACATTATCTCTCAGCTCAACACGTCCGACCTGAATTTTTTTGGTCTCTACAGCGCCTTAGATGAACTTGGAGATGAAGAAAATGTAAAGGCAATAGCAGAAAATGAGCAAGTAACATCAGCTTACTTAGAAATTCCCTTTCTCAACAATGTTCGTGATCAAGATGGCGATGGTGTAATAGACAGTTTAGATGAAGACCCCTTATCCATAACAAGTGATAGCGATGGAGACACCATAACGGATGCTTTAGAAACTCAAAATGGCACAAACCCTCTGAGTCAAGATTCAGATGGTGACGGGATTCTTGACACTGAAGACACCGATAATTCGAGCTATCAACCAGAAAACAGAGAATACGATGTCGATTCTATTTTTGGAAACAGAAATGCAACCTTTAATTTAAAGGTTGAAGAACTAACTTATTTCCTAAACAGATTAGATCCTGAAGAAAATTTCGAATCTAACCAATTTTATTACACTTCTCGCGATTTTTATGAAGAAGGTTTTGTTGGAGAAGTTTTGCACGATGACACCTATCAATTAGATTTTAATGAATTGCGAATAAATTACAAAGAAGATGATCCTGAAACGGATATCGATGAGACTACACTGGTAGAAACTAGACGTTCGCCCCGTATTCGAGTTCCTTTGGACATTAATTTTTTCCAAAGACGTTTTATTGATGTTGAGGGCTCAGATCTTTTGGCTTCAGAAAGTCAGTTCAAAGAATACATGCGTGGAATTTACATCCGTGCAGAAAACCCTTCGGATGATTTGTACATGCTAGTCAATTTTGCGCTGGCCAATATTGTAGTAAATTATGAATACGATCAATACAACGATAATGATACTCCAGACGATACCTCTGATTTTTCAATTGACAGAGTTGAACGTAGTTTTGTTTTATCACCAGGCATAACAATAAATCATTTAGAAAACTCAGAATTTAATCCCGAGATAAGCCAAGTTATCAATCAAACAGAGGGTTCTAGTAAAATATTTTCTAAGGGAGGAATAGGACTTCTTTCATCTATTGAATTGTTTGGGAAACATTCGGATGGTTCTGCAGATGCTAAACTTCAAGAACTTCGTGAAAATAACTGGTTAGTAAATGAGGCTAGTTTGGTATTTTATGTAGACCCTGAGTCTGTTAATAATTGGACGCCTAACAATCCGATTGCAAATCGATTGTACCTCTACAACAAAAGGGATACAGCTCCTTTATTGGATTATTTTTCTGATTTAACTTCGGATAATACCAAAACTAATGCTGGAAAATTTAATCACGGTGGAATACTGGAATACAGTGATGACGGAACACCATATCGATATAAATTTAGAATAACACAACACATTAATAACCTCTTGCGAAAAGATTCTACCAATGTAGCTTTAGGATTGGTAGTTGCAGCAGATATTAATAATTACAGTACTATAAAGGCTCGATCTACAGATGAAAGCAAAGAGATTTTGTACCCAACAACATCTGTTTTAAACCCATTGAGTTCCGTTCTAATAGGCTCTCATCCAGCCGAGGGCTTAGAGGAGTTTAAAATAGAATTAGAATTGATTTACACTGATTTTTCAAACTAACGTACACCATTTATGTGTGGAATAGTAGCTTACATTGGCCAACAACAGGCCACTCCAATTATTATTAAAGGATTAAAAAGATTAGAATACAGAGGCTATGATAGTACAGGGATTTCCCTTTTCAATGGTAGCGAATTACATACCATAAAAACAATGGGCAAAGTAAGTGATCTTGTAGCTAAGTTTGAGTCGCTTCCACCTATTGCTGCTCAGATTGGAATTGGTCATACGCGTTGGGCAACTCACGGTGTTCCTAATGATGTAAATGCACATCCTCAAAAGTCAAATACAGGAGACTTGGTTGTGGTTCACAATGGGATTATTGAAAATTATGCTTCATTAAAGGAAGAGTTGATCCACAGGGGTTACACTTTTAGCTCGGATACCGACACAGAAGTTTTGATCAATCTTATTGAAGACGTTCAAAAAAAAGAAAAAGTCAAGCTTGGTAAAGCAGTGCAAATTGCACTTTCACAAGTAATAGGCGCATATGCGATTGTAGTATTTGACAGAAAAAAACCGAATGAACTCATAGCGGCAAGACTAGGAAGCCCCTTGGCAATAGGAGTTGGGACAGATGAATTTTTTGTTGCCTCTGACGCTACTCCGTTTCTAGAGTACACCAAAAACGTAATTTATTTAGAAGAGGAACATTTAGCAATTATCCGAAGTGATCGGGATGTTTCTATTCGAAAAATCACCAATGATAAAGTAATTAAACCTTATGTTGAAGAACTTCAAATGAGCTTGGAGAATATTCAAAAGGGAGGCTATGATTACTTTATGCTCAAAGAAATATTTGAACAGCCTCAGGCAATTAGAGATACACTTAGAGGGCGTTTGCTTTCTGATGAAGGGGTAATAAATCTTTCAAGTTTAAGAGAACATGAAAATAAATTTTTAAAAGCTAAACGGATAATAATTGTAGCCTGTGGGACATCATGGCATGCTGGGTTGGTTGCAGAATATTTACTAGAAAAGTTTACTCGAACACCTGTAGAGGTAGAATATGCTTCTGAATTTAGATATCGGGATCCAATCATTTTTCCTGATGACATCATCATAGCCATTTCTCAATCTGGTGAAACTGCTGATACTCTTGCAGCAATCAACATAGCAAAAGAACGAGGAGCTTTTGTTTTTGGGATATGTAACGTAGTAGGGTCATCTATTTCTAGATTAACAGATACGGGATGTTACACCCATGCTGGACCAGAGATTGGAGTTGCATCTACAAAGGCATTTACAACTCAAATTACGGTTTTATCTCTTTTAGCCCTTCACCTTGGAATGGTTAAGGGAACTCTTTCTCGTTCTGAATATCAACATCACCTTCTTGAATTGGAATCCTTACCTGTAAAGGTCACGCAAATTTTAGAGCAAGAAAGCCTGATAAAAGATGTGGCAGCAACTTTTAGAGAAGCAAGTAATTGTATTTATTTAGGCAGAGGGTATAATTTTCCAGTTGCTCTAGAAGGAGCCCTAAAGCTGAAAGAGATTTCTTACATACATGCAGAGGGATATCCAGCAGCCGAAATGAAACACGGTCCAATTGCTTTGATCGACGAGCAAATGCCAGTAGTTGTCATTGCTACTAAAAAAGGACATTATGACAAAGTTGTAAGTAATATCCAGGAAATAAAATCTCGAAAAGGGCGTATCATCGCCGTTGTAAGCGAAGGAGATATTCGTGTTAAAGAATTGTCAGACCATTGTATTGAAATTCCTGAATCGTTAGAGTGCTTTACCCCAATTTTAGCCACAATCCCTTTACAGTTGTTGTCCTATTACATAGCTGTTCAAAGAGGATGTAATGTCGATCAGCCCAGAAACTTGGCAAAGTCAGTTACTGTGGAATAAAGCCTATCTTTGTTCAATTACTAATACTAAGAAGGATTAAATGGAAGAGAAAAACACTAAAATAACTGTAAAACCAAACGGTCAATTTGCAGTTGAAGGCCCAGTGGATTTGGTCGACATTGATGGAAATGAAATTAAACATGGGTCTCGATTTTCTTTATGTGGTTGTTCTAAATCTTTGAACAAACCTTTTTGTGATGGATCACATAAAGCTTGAAAAGGAATATTTTAGAATTCTTACTATGTTAATATGATGAATTTAAGACTCCAAGAACTCGGCTTAATTGTCTATCGCTTTTCTTTGGGATACCTATTTTTCTTCATTGCTCGTTGTCTTTTCGTCCTATTTAATAAAGATCTACTTGAAATAGCTGGTCTTTTTGATTTTCTAGAACTTTGCATTTATGGATTAACTTTCGATACTTCAGCAATGTTTTATGCGAATGCACTTTTTTTGCTGGGGTCTATTCTTCCAGGAACTTTTACAACATCCAAAAATTATCAAAAAGGACTCTTTTATCTTTACATTTTTTTTAACGGACTTGCTTTAGCTTTAAATTATTTGGACGTGGCATATTACCGGTTTAATCTAAGTAGACTTACAAGTAAAGCCTTTGAAGTATTGGAGAATGAAAGTAACGGACTAGCTCTTTTGGGCTCTTTTCTGATAGACTATTGGTACCTTTTCCTTTTGTATTTTGGATCACTTTATTTTTGGGCGAAATTATACAAATACTTAACTCTAGAACGAGTGCGAACGATTCATTTACGATCTTATGTAGCCTCTTCAATTGTTTTGTTTTTGCTTGTCCCAGGAATTGCAATCATTGGGATTAGAGGAGACTGGAGACATAGCACACGCCCGATTACACTGGTACACGCGATGGAAAAAGTAGATCACCCTACAAAAGCAGATGTAGTACTCAACTCCCTTTTTACTTTCATACGAACCTTTGGTAAAAATAATTTTAGAATTTCAGAGGAATTCAGTGATTTACAAATAAACCAATTGATTCAGCCCATTAAACAATACGAATCTTCAAAAGAATTTTCAACCCCACCTAATGTAGTTGTCTTTATCCTAGAAAGCTTTGGGCGAGAATATTGGGGCGCTATGAATTATTCCAGAAAAATAGAAAATTTTGAAAGTTTTACTCCCTTTTTAGATTCTTTAGCGCAACACAGTTTGGTGTTTTCCAATGGTTTTACAAACAGTAGAAAGTCTATTCATGGAATGCCAGCTGTTTTGGCAGGAATCCCATCTTTTGATGTTGCTTATACTTCTTCACAATATTCCAATCAATCTCTTCAATCTTTGGTTTCAATTGCAGAAGAAATGGAATATTCGACCTCTTTCTTTCATGGGGCACCTAACGGGTCAATGGGGTTTTTGGGCTTCTCTCAGGTTTTGGGATTTGACAAGTATTACGGAAAAAATGAATATGATAACAATGCAGATTATGATGGTATTTGGGGTATTTGGGATGAACCCTTTTTCCAATTTACTAAAGATAAATTGTCTGAAAATAAAAGCCCATTTCTAGCGACGATTTTTTCAGTAAGTTCGCACGCACCCTTCAAGATACCAGCGCAGTATGAAGGAAAATTTAAAGAAGGATATGTAGCAATGCATCCATGTGTTCAATACACAGACTATGCCATTGCTCGTTTTATTGAGTCAAGTAAAAAAGAACCTTGGTTTGAGAACACGATTTTTGTTTTTACAGCAGATCATGCTAATCTCTCTTATTTTGAATTTTATCAAAAATCAATCAATCGTTTTGCAATCCCAATTATGTTATATGCTCCAGGTAAGTCATGGGGAGAAGAACGTTTTGACCTTGTGCAGCATATGGACATAATGCCAACGGTTGCTCAACTTATGGGATATGAAAAACCCATTAGAAGCTGGGGGAGAAGCTTGTTAAGTGAAGAAGACCCTTCTTTAGTGGTCAACTACTTTGGCGCAGGATCATATTTTTTTATGAACGAGCAGTACATTTGTATTTACAATGGATTTGAAGCCATT
This sequence comes from Candidatus Arcticimaribacter sp., assembly GCA_002708445.1. Classification (GTDB taxonomy): domain Bacteria; phylum Bacteroidota; class Bacteroidia; order Flavobacteriales; family Flavobacteriaceae; genus Arcticimaribacter. The sequence continues at coordinate 7,207 of PAOB01000024.1, read as the reverse complement.
GGATTTTATGATAAAGAAGACTATGGACTTGAAGAGAATCTCATTCAAAACAGAACCAAAGAAATGGATGATATTCTTGTAAAAGGAAAAGCCTTTCTTCAGGATTACAATAATCGAATTGTCAAGGGTAATTTAGAAGCAGAATAGTGAAGAAAAGAAAGATTCATTTTATCATTAATTCTCGTTTAAAGAATGCAATAGCTCAACTAACAGAACAGTTGCAAAACAGCTCGTATTGGACTAAAGAATTTGACTATTTTCTGAGGGAAACACAATACAAATCTCATGCTTTGGAGCTTACTCAAAAAGCTATTGAAGAAGGAACCTCTGGAATTGTCGCCTGTGGGGGAGATGGTACTATCAACGAAATTGTAGGTTTTCTTGTTGAAACTAAAATTCCGTTGGGAATAATTCCTTTAGGATCTGGTAATAGTATTGCAAGACATTTTAAGATTCCGCTAAACATCGAAGGGGCCCTAAAGATTATTGAAATTCAAAACAGCATCAATGTAAATGTAGGGTCGGTAAACGACTTTATTTTTCTTTCAAATATGGGAGTGAGTTTTGATGCCAATTTTATTGATTCCTATCAAAACATCCCCTCTCGAGGTTTTTACACTTATTTAAAAGCTCTTTTTTTAGCTCTTATTCAACATAAAACACAAGACTTTTCACTTTTCTATCAGGGGGTAAAAAGAGAAGTAAGTCCTTTTCTATTGATGGTGGTTAATTCCAATCAATTTGGGTATGATTTTTCGATATCACCAAAATCAATTATCAACGACGGTAAATTTGAATTAGTGCTTTTTAAGAAAAAGTCTTTTAGGGCACTTTTAAATTTACTTTTAGCAAGTCGATTTGATTTAAAACTATCGGAGAAATTATTAGAGATTATTCCGATAACTGAATTAAAAATCAAAAACGTTTCCCAAGATTTTTTAATTCAATTGGATGGTGAAATTAATCAAATTTCCTCTGAAGAATTGAGTATTAAGGTTCATCCCAATGGAGTTAACGTTTGGGTTCCGGCCTGATTTTTTATTTCAACGCGTTAATGTTAAATTATTTTCCAAATATTGTATCCAATCCAAACGATAATAAAACCAGTTGCTCCTTGTAAGAATGTCGCCCATGTATGGTGACGATAAGCGGTTTTGATTTCTAAACCTCCAATTTGTGAAACAATCCAAAAGTAGGAGTCGTTAGCATGTGAAACAGTCATAGAGCCTACACCCAAAGCCATAATTACCCAAACTTTACCAAGCTCTGAATCCATTCCAAGAACAGCCAACAAAGGAAATACAATCGATGAAGTGGTTATGATTGCAACGGTTGAAGAGCCTTGAGCTGTTTTTAGGACAGCAGCAATAAGGAAGGGAATAACAATACCTAGTTGATTGTTAACGAGGGTATTTTCTAAATAAGTAGCTATTGGAATTTGTTGAATAACCTCTCCCAATATTCCGCCCATCCCAGTTATGATCAATATGGGTGCAGCTGATTTTATCCCCAGATCAATTGATTCTTTTAGTTTAAAGGAACTGTATTTGAGCAATGCAAAACTAAAGAGAACACCAATCAAAAGGGCGTTGGATGGAGTTGTTATTAATTGTATTAAATCAACAAAAATATTGTCGGGAATCGGATCGAGCAATACTTTTAATAAGGTCCCCAAAGCCATCAAAATAATGGGAAGAATAATTGGAGCTAATGAGGTGCCCAATGGTGGTAAAGCATCAATTTTATTAATATCATCTTTCTTTTTAACAGCTGAATTACTTGTTAAAACCTTTTTTTTCTTTGAAATAGAATGAGCATAAAAAGCTCCGACTAAAATCAAAATAAAAGCCAGCGTACCTCCTACACAAATCAAGAGGAATAAATTATTCATTTCTAAATTCGCGGCAGCAGCCAAAGGACCTGGGGTTGGAGGAACCAATACATGAGGAGCAAAAAGGCCTGTAGACAAGGCAATGGTTAAAGCTATCTTTGATGAATTTGTTTTTTCAGCTAGTGATTTGTTTAAGGAAGATAAAATGACAAAAGCTGAATCGCAAAACACAGGAATCGAAACAACATAACCAATACAACTTACAGCAAATGGTAAAGGTAATTTGTAAAGTAACTTTATTAGTGCGTTTGCGATGCTGTGAGTTGCACTTGTTTTTTCTAAAACTACTCCAATAATGGTTCCGTATAAAACGAGTAGTCCAATGCTTTCAAAGGTTTTTCCGAATCCTTTTGCAAAGATTTGAGGAATAAATTCAAAAGGGAGCTTCAGCGAAAATGCTAAAAAGAAGCAACCAGTAAGTAAAACAAGAAAAGGGTGTAATTTTAGTTTTGTAGTTCCAACTACAATCCATACTATTGTGATTAAAATAAAGCTGAAAGCTGAAATCATAACTTGTTTTGTATCACTAAAATAAGAAAATAAATTTACGGTTTCTTTTTTATTTTATCTTTAACAAATAAATTCAATCCATGGAAGAAAACTGGTCAATTTTAGCTCACAACCGAGCTATTTATTCGCATTTTTTAAATCATTTTACCTTAGAACAGCTCAACACTGTTCCAAAAGGTTTTAACAATAACATCATTTGGAATGTAGCACATGCTTTGGTGACCCAACAATTGATTATGTACGGCATGTCGGGAGTAACACCACTAGTGCCTAAAGAATGGATTGATGCCTACAAAAAGGGGACTAAGCCAGAGGGAGATGTTACACATGAGCATGTAGATCAAATTGATAAAGCATTGTTCAGTTCGTTGGATCAACTAAAGGATGATTTGGGGTCCAATCTTTTTAAAAACTTTCAACTCTACACTACTTCTTCAAAGATGGAATTAAAGTCTATTGAAACAGCTTTTCCATTTATTTTATTTCATGACGGAATTCACATTGGATCTGTTTTATCTTTGGCCAAACTGGTTTAGGTATTGCTTATGGAGTTTATGATTTGTTTCGCATGAACCCTAGAGTTTTCAATAAACCATTTATTGGTTTTCAAGCCACCACAAACAACACCTGCTAGGTAGACTCCTTTCTGAGAGGATTCCATTGATTCAGGGTTGTATTTGGGTGTTTTAAATTCATCAGAAAGTAATTCAACCCCAAGAGAATCGAGTAACGAAAAATCAGGCTGATAACCAGTCATGGCCAGTACAAAGTCGTTTGGGATTTCAAGAACACTATTTGGTGTTTGAACACGAACAAGTTCAGCTTTGATTTCAAGTAAATTAGACTCAAAATAGGCAGGAATACTTCCCTCTTTTATTCTATTTACAATATCGGGTCTTGCCCAGTATTTTACATTTGTTCCAATTTCCTTTTCTCGAACAACTAGGGTTACACTCTTTGCACCTTTTCTGTAGGTTTCTAAAGCTACATCAACTGCCGAGTTTGCTGCTCCAACAATCACAAGATCCATTCCAAAGTACGGATGAGGTTCTTTGTAGTAATGCGTAACTTTATCGAGTTCTTCCCCAGGGATATTTAATTTGTAAGGTAAATCATAAAAGCCTGTTGCCAAGACAATGTTTTTTGTGTAGTAAATTCCCTTGGGTGTATGAACCTCGAAACCTTCGAAAGTTTTTTCAAATCTTGAAATTTTTTCATAAAGATTTATGTTGAGTTCCCATGATGTTGTTACTCTTCGGTAATATTCTAGGGCTTCAGCTCGAGTTGGTTTTGGGTTGTTTGAAATAAAAGGGACATTACCTATTTCTAGGCGATCAGAAGTTGAGAAAAAGGTCATGTTCTGGGGGTAGTGGTAAATGGAATTTACTAAAACTCCTTTTTCTATTATGGTGTAATCTACCCCCTTTTTTTTGGCCTCTATTCCACAAGCTAACCCAATAGGTCCTGCTCCAACAATGATTAAATCCTTCATAAATCAAATATAAAACAAACAGAAAAGAAACCTTTCGAGAATAAAAAATTATTACAACAATAGTATTTAATTATGACTATATAAAAAGAATAAGTATTTATTATTAAAATATTGCAATCAATTCTAAAACCAGTGTTTTTAGTTTTGTAATCGCCTACTTTATCAGTATTTATTATTTATTAAAAAAACACATAGAAACAATCTCTTGTCTTAAATACAATAAAAAAAGAGAACCGACGACAAGACCTATTCCAACTGAAAGATTATGGAAGTAAATTCCTGAAAAAAACAATAAGAACCACCAAATAATAAAAATAAATAAGCCTGCGGAGTATTTTACAGAGTTTTGAAATACAATATCAGGAAAAAAGCTTAACACTTTACGGAGAACCAATAAAGGCATCAGGTTTGGAAGGCTTAAGAGTTTGATCCAAAATTTAATAAATGTACCCTTTTGCTGGAATGTTGATAATTCTTTTGTTGAAAAAGCAAGCTTTTTTTTCAATTCAGGAAACCCAAGCTTGGTATTATTAAGGTTAATAAATTTTTTCTTTTCTAAATAATTTTCATCGTTTTCTGGAAGCCAAAGACAAGATTTCATTTCAATCTCTAATGTGTCTCTTAATAAGTTTACAGTTTTAATATTGTTTTTTTGATAGCTTTCTAGAAACTCGAACACCTCAATTGGTTTTCCGTAAACCACGTGAACCTCTTGCCAAGGCAATTGGTGGTGACTGTAATTGATTCCAACGGGAACCAAGTAAACTTTCGAGTTTTTAGATTTTGCTTGAGCTTCCAATGCAAGACGACTACTCCCTTTTGATAGGCGTTGAAGGTAATATTCATTATGATGCCCTCCTTCGGAAAACATCATCATTTTTTTTCCATTAGCCAACAGCTCATAACACAGATTAAAAGTATGTTGGTTTTTTTTTAAACTACCAAATCCATCTCGAATTCGATAAACAGGAAGCATTTTAAGGGCATCCAAAAACCATTGAAATACTCCGCCGAATACATCGCTCCTTGTTAAAGAAGTTAAATCAAAACCACAAGTTGTTCCAACTATCAAAGGATCAAGAAATGCCCCTTGATGATTTGGTGAAAAAATCACTCCACCTGATTTGGGGATATTGTCCAAACCATAAATCTTAAATTTTTTAAAATAAAAATGATTGTAGTTTTTGAAAACTAACAAAATTAAATAATAAAAAAGTGTTTTCATGGGGAATAAACCAAGTTCTGAAAGATAGATAAAATAATTATAATCATCTAAAAGGGTAACTTATTTAGAATGATAAGCTCTTCTTTCAAAAAGAAATAAATCATTAAAGGATATAATTATTAATGAACACTTTAAGATGTTGTGAATTCAACAAAGTAGAGGATGTTTTTTTTATTAAAAAGTTAGCTTTCAAAGTGATTCTTTTTAAGGGAAATATTATATTTGCAAGCGCAATTAAAGACAAAAACTAATTCAATTTCAATATATGGCAGCGACTGCAGGAAAAGTTTCTCAAATCATAGGCCCCGTAGTAGATGTTACCTTTTCAGGAACAGACATTAAATTACCTAAAATTTACGATTCATTAGAAATCAAAACCAAATCAGGTGGACTTCTGGTATTAGAGGTGCAGTCTCATGTTGGAGAGAATACCGTAAGAACAATTTCAATGGATTCAACTGATGGGTTGAGTAGAGGTGCAGAAGTTGTTGCCACAGGTAGCCCAATTCAAATGCCAATTGGCGATGATGTGTATGGAAGATTATTCAATGTAATTGGAGATGCAATTGATGGAATTGGTGACTTGCCCAAATCTGGTGAAAACGGATTACCAATTCACCGTCAGGCACCAGCTTTTGATGAATTATCAACTTCAACCGAAGTCCTTTTTACAGGAATTAAAGTTATTGATCTTATTGAGCCTTATGCAAAGGGAGGTAAGATTGGTCTTTTCGGTGGAGCTGGAGTTGGTAAAACAGTATTAATACAAGAATTAATTAATAACATTGCCAAAGGACACGGAGGATTGTCTGTTTTTGCAGGTGTTGGAGAACGTACTCGTGAGGGTAATGATTTATTACGTGAAATGCTTGAATCAGGAATCATCAAATACGGTGACGACTTTTTACATTCTATGGAAGAAGGAGGCTGGGATTTGAGTAAAGTTGATAAAACTGTGATGAAAGATTCAAAAGCAACTTTTGTTTTTGGACAGATGAATGAGCCACCAGGAGCTCGTGCTCGCGTAGCACTTTCGGGTTTAACAATTGCAGAATATTTCCGTGATGGTGCTGGAGAAGCACAAGGAAAAGATGTACTTTTCTTCGTTGACAACATCTTCCGATTTACACAAGCAGGTTCAGAGGTATCTGCACTTTTAGGGCGTATGCCCTCAGCAGTAGGATATCAACCAACTTTAGCTACTGAAATGGGAGCCATGCAAGAACGTATTACTTCAACTAAAAGAGGATCGATTACTTCGGTACAGGCTGTATATGTTCCAGCTGATGACCTTACCGATCCTGCGCCAGCAACTACTTTTGCTCACTTAGATGCAACTACGGTACTTTCTCGTAAAATTGCTGAGCTTGGAATTTATCCAGCTGTAGATCCTTTGGATTCTACTTCAAGAATTTTGACAGCTGAAATTTTAGGAGACGAACACTACAATTGTGCTCAACGAGTAAAAGAACTTTTACAGCGTTACAAAGAACTTCAAGATATTATTGCCATTCTAGGCATGGAAGAACTTTCGGAAGAAGATAAACTTGCCGTATCACGTGCTCGACGTGTACAACGATTCTTGTCTCAACCATTCCATGTTGCAGAACAGTTTACTGGAATTCCAGGAGTATTGGTAGATATCAAAGAAACCATTAAAGGATTTAACATGATTATGGATGGAGAATTAGATCACCTTCCTGAAGCAGCTTTTAACTTAAAAGGAAGTATAGAAGAGGCTATTGAAGCAGGTGAAAAAATGTTATCTGAAGAATAGAAAGCGTTATGTATTTAGAAATTATTTCTCCAGAAGCCACTCTTTTTTCGGGTAACGTTGAATCGTTATCTGTTCCTGGAACCGATGGATCTTTTCAGGTTCTAGAAAATCACGCACCTATTGTATCCACTTTAGTAAATGGTAACTTAGAAATTAAAGGAACTTTTGATTCTTCAAAATCTTTTGATTCATTGTTTAAAAAAATAGATTCAAATTCAGTATCTCTTGAAATATCCTCTGGAACTCTTGAATTACAAGAAAATAAGTTGATACTATTAGTTGACTGATAAAAATAAATATTATTTTTATTTT
>PAOB01000023.1 GCA_002708445.1 Candidatus Arcticimaribacter sp. | reverse complement strand
TTCAGTATGATATGGAAACCGAGATCATTGGATTCTATGATAAAGATACGGGTGAACTTGATTTTGATTGGGATGATGCCCAAACTTATGAAGCCATCAACAGAGCTTCTGATGCGCAACACCTGATTATTCATGAATTGTTTCGTTGTAAATATGCGCGGAATGCAAAAACAAGAGGGATTTATCGACGTTACCAGACCTTTATCAAAAGAGCTGCTGGTCTTACTTAACGGCGATTGTTTCTGTTTCTAGAGCCTCCAGAACGTTTTGTGTTCTTGGATCCATTTGAGTTTCCAGAGCGATTATAATTCCTTTGTCGATTTCTCCCTCCCTTTTGTTTTGGAGGTTCGGGTTTTATGTTTGGGTCGGGTTCAAAACCTAGCTTGAATTCTGATGGGATGCTTAGGCCTGTGAGTTTTTCAATGTCTCTAAGATAGGCTTTTTCGTCAATGCACACAAGTGAAATTGCTTCTCCCTTTGCTCCTGCTCTACCTGTTCTTCCGATACGATGGACGTAATCTTCGGGGACGTTTGGAAGTTCAAAATTAATAACATGAGGCAATAGTGGAATATCAAGACCTCGAGCAGCAATATCAGTTGCAACTAATATTTCAACCGAGCCGTCTTTAAATCCAGCTAAAGCCTTGGTGCGAGCACCTTGACTTTTGTTTCCATGAATTGCAGCTGCTGCAATATCGGCTTTCAACATTTTTTTTACCAAATTGTTTGCTCCGTGTTTGGTACGTGTAAAAACCAATACTTGTGACCAATTTCCTTCCTTAATCAACTTTATGATCAATTCCGCTTTTCTATCTTTATCTACCTTGTAAACTCTCTGAACTATTGCCTCTACTGTAGTGTTTTCTGGGGTTGCTTCTACCCATACGGGTTGGTACAAAATTCCTTGAGCAAGGTCTTTAATTTCTTTTGAAAAAGTTGCTGAAAACAAAAGATTCTGTCTCCTTTTGGGTAACAAATTCATTATTTTATTGATGTCGCGCTGAAAACCCATGTCAAGCATACGGTCGGCTTCATCGAGTACCAAAATTTCTACATGTTGTAGGGACAGTACTTTTTGACTGTGTAAATCTAACAAACGCCCGGGGGTTGCTATCAAAACATCTACTCCCTTGCGTAGGGTTGTAATTTGTGGTTTTTGATTGACTCCTCCAAAAATTACAGTGGACAAAATATCAATATGGGTACTGTACTCTTTTACGTTATCATAAATTTGTGCTGCCAATTCACGAGTTGGTGTCAATACCAGGGCGCGAACTTTTCGGTGTCTCCTTGAATTTTTTTGGGACAATAATTGTAATAATGGAAGGGTAAATCCTGCTGTTTTTCCGGTTCCTGTTTGGGCAGAAGCCAAAACATCTTTTCTTTTTAAAATTACTGGGATTGCTTTTTCTTGTATTGGAGAAGGCTCTGAATAACCTTTTTCTTGTATTGCTTTTAAAAGCGATGGCTCTAGGCCGAGGTCGTTAAATTTCATAGGGTGAGCTTTTATTTCGCTCATTCGTTTGCTAAGATACAACAACTTTGTGGCCCTGTGACAACAAGTGATCTTTATTAAATATTCGTTCTTAAATTAACTCAATTCGGTCGTCTAATAATCGGATTAGTTTGCGTTTGTACAAAAACCCCAGAGCTCTTTTAAATGCCTTTTTACTCATGTTGAGTTGGTTTTTGATGGCTAGGGGTGAACTTTTATCTGTTAGCATCAGATGACCTTGATCTTTTAGAGCGTCCATAACAGCATCACAATCCAAATCTATTACATTTAAAAAACCTTGTGGACGAAGGGATACATCAATTTTTCCATCTTCACGAATGTTTTTGATGTACCCTTTTAGTTCCCTATTTCTTCCCAATGGCTGGAAAACTTCGTTGCGAAACAAAAGTCCTTCAAATTCTTCGTCGATCAATACTACATATCCTAGGTCAGTTGCACGCTGGATGGTTAGTACTACTTGATCTCCAATTTCATAATCCATAATTAATGAGCTAAATTAAATAGAGTGCAAGGTAAGTTTTTTTGGAGGGTAAAATATGTTACCGCTGGATTACTTTTTTTGAAAAAGTCTTTGAATGACTTCAAATGCAGCTTCTGCCATTCGGTTTCCTTTGTTGTCCAAAAGTGGATTTACCTCGGTTACTTCGAGACTGACAACTTTTTTTGATTCCATAATTCGATCAATAATCGCTACAACTTCATCGATGTCAAAACCTTTGGAAACTGGTGTTCCTGTTCCTTTTGAAATCAAATCACAATCCATACTGTCTACATCAAAAGAAATGTAAATCATATCCACATCGCTGAGACGTTCTAATGTTTCGTTTACACAACGTTCTAATCCACGATGGCGAATTTCGTGAACGGGATAGTTTTTAATGTTGTTTTGTTTTATGACCTTGTCTTCGGGTTCTTCCGTATTTCGTACTCCAAAATACACAAGATGTTTTGGTAAAACTTTGGGTGGGTCTCCACCTACTTTTTTTAGGTTTTCCCAAAGGGTTAGAGTTTCTTGATTCGTTTTATTGACAGCTAGATTTTCGTTGTTAAAACCGAGAGCAGCTGCAAGGGGCATTCCATGTACATTCCCTGAGGGTGTACTCAGAGGAGTATGAAGATCGGCATGTGCATCAATCCATAAAACTCCTATTGTTTTGTTGGGATACGCTTTTTGTATCCCAGCCAGAGATCCAAAAGCTGAGGAATGATCACCAGAAAGAATGAGTGGAAATTGATTTTGTTTTAAAATTTCACTGACTGAATTGCATACCCGTTGACATTGTTCCAAAACAAAGCCAAGTCGATGTTTTATTTCAAAGAATTTTTTATTGTAAATCGTTTCGTTATGTGAAGGAACATCTACAAAAGGGTGCTCGTTAAAAAAGCCATTATGTTGATTGATTGCTGCTATTTCAATAGCATCAATACCTAAATCAGATCCTCTCGTTCCTGCACCAATATCGGAACGGTTTTTTATGATGGTAATGGGTTTCATAATTACTTTTGAGTTTGTTTTCTTCTTTTAATCTCGTTTTGTATGAGTTCCATTTCTCTTGACGTTTGATTTGCAATAGATGTGTTTTCTTTGGCTCTTCGAATTAGATAGGGAACTACCCTTTTTATGGGACCATAAGGTAAATATTTTACAACATTGTATCCTTGAGCAGCTAAGTTAAACGAAATATTATCACTCATTCCAAAAAGGTGGGCAAAGCATATTCTGGGATGATCTTTAGCAATGTCCTGAACTTGCATTTGATCAACTGCTTTTAGGGTGCTTTCTTCATTGTGACTTCCAACAAAAACAGCGACATCAGCTATGTTTTTTAACAATAAATTCAGTGCATCATCAAAGTTTTTGTCTGTTGCTTCTTTTGAAGGACAAACTGGGTTAGGTAATTGGTTGATTTGAGCGTAAGCAGTTTCTTTTTCAATGTAGGCTCCTCTGACGAGTTTAACTCCTAGTTGATACCCTGCTTTTTTGGCTTTTTTGAGGAGTGATTTCAAATAGAGTAATCGATTTGAGAGATACATTTGAATGGTTGAGTAAACAACGATGTTGTTTTTGTTGTAGGTTTCCATCAAATCTTCAACCAATTCATCTAAAGCTGGTTGAATCCAGCTCTCCTCTGCATCTACAAGGATTTTTAAATTTCGTTTTACTGCTTTTTCACAACAGCTATCAAACCTTTTTCTTATCCGTACCCAAGCTTCCTTTTCTTCTGTTGAAAGCTCAATGTTTTCACTTACTTTTTTGTAGAGCGAAATTGCACCAAAACCAGTTGGTTTTAACACTACAAAAGGAGTTCCCAAATTGGGGTCAGAAATTGCAATTATTTTAAGAATTTGATTCAGACTTTTCTCAAAACCAATTTCCGATTTGACCCCCTCTATCGAATAATTTAAGCAGGAATCAACATTGATTTTTTTTAATTTTTTTACAACTATTTGAGATTCTTCTATGGTAGTTCCCACACAAAAATGATTGAACATAGTTGTACGGATTAGACCTTCTATTGGAGCTCTTAATTTAAGTAAAATTTGAACTGATAGTGTTCCTATCTTGTTTAATAAAGGAGATCCTATTAATCTGAAAAGCCAATAGCTTTTTCTGAGTTCTAAATCAGTTTTTGATGCAAAAGCGATTCGAGTATTTTCAAAAATACTATTCATCCATGTAGGGATATCGGTAATCTATTGGTGGATTTAGAGTTTCTTTTACCAATTGTGGGGATACCCAACGCAAAAGATTTTGTCTTGATCCAGCTTTGTCATTTGTTCCCGATCCGCGGGCACCTCCGAAGGGTTGTTGCCCAACAACTGCTCCACTTGGCTTGTCATTAATGTAAAAGTTTCCAGCACTATTTTCTAGAGCCAAACGTGCTTCTTCTATTAGCAAACGATCCTTTACCATTATGGCGCCTGTAAGTGCGTATTCAGAGGTGGAATCAACCAATTTGAGGGTGTCCCCCCATTGGTTGTCTTCATACACATAAACCGTTACCACAGGGCCAAATAATTCACGTTCCATAGTGTCATACTTGGGGTTTGTGGTTACCAAAACTGTAGGGTTGATAAAATATCCTTTTGAATCGTCGTAAGTCCCTCCAATCAAAACCTCAACATCTCGATCTTTTTTTGCTTGCTCAATTGCTGCAGTAAGACGGTCAAATGATCCTTTGTGGATTACGGAAGTCATAAAGTTTTTTAATTCTCTGGGAGACCCAAGCGTAATGGTTTTTATGTCTTTAACCATTTGATCTAAAATGGCTTTTGATTTTGACTTTGGGAGATAAACTCTTGAAGCTGCAGAACATTTTTGCCCTTGGAATTCAAAGGCTCCACGAACGATTGCTGTTGCTACCTCTTTTACCTCAGCTGAATTGTGAACTAGGATGTAATCTTTTCCCCCCGTTTCTCCAACAATTCTTGGATAGGTCTTGAAGTTGTGAATGTTACTCCCTATTTTTTGCCAAATATTTTTAAAAATTTGTGTTGATCCTGTAAAATGGATTCCTGCAAAATCTGGGCTTTTAAGAACGGTGTTGGTTACTATTTCTGGATCTCCATTTATCATATTGATTACTCCTTTGGGCAGTCCTGCTTCTTCAAAAACATCCATGATGATTTTTGCTGAAAACATTTGATGATCACTTGGTTTCCATACAATAGTGTTTCCCATTAGTGCTGGAGCAGCTGAAAGATTTCCTGCAATTGCTGTAAAATTAAACGGACTCACTGCGTAGATAAATCCTTCTAATGGACGGTAGTGAACATGATTCCAAACTCCTCCAGAGGAAGTGGGTTGGTCTTGATAAATTTCTTCTGCAAAACGCACATTGAATCGAAGAAAATCAATAAACTCACAAGCTGCATCAATTTCTGCTTGATGCACTGTTTTGGATTGTGCAATCATTGTCGATGCATTGATGATGTATCGATAAGGGCCTGCAATCAGTTCAGCTGCTTTTAAGAAAACGGCTGCCCTTGCCGCAAAGGACATTATTGCCCATGTTTTTCTGGCTTCTAATGCTGCTGCTATTGCCTGTTCTACATGCGTTTCCGAAGCCAAACTGTAAGTTCCCAAACAGTGCTTGTGATCATGAGGAGGGTGCATGGTATTGGTTTTTGAAGAATCTATTTCTTCTCCTCCTATTTTCATTGGAATATGGATTTCTTTAGAAAAAAGATTGTCATATGCTGCGGTAACTGCCAAACGCTCAGGGGTGTTTGACCCATATGACTTTACAGGCTCATTGATTGGAGTAGGTGACTTTAAAAAACTGTTTGACATGATTTTTTGATTAGTAATTTAAAATACTATTTGATTCAAATGTACAGATAAAAGTGAATTTAAAAAGTTTGTTGAAACTAATTTTTAAATGGAAAAAATATCGGTGTATTCTCTTTGTATTTTTGATAAGCTTCGGTAGCTCCCCATTTTTTGTCAGCATTAGCCTCAAGAAGGTTTACTCCACTCACTCGAGTGAGTAAAAGATAGGTGAATAAGGGCGATAAGAGCACCATATATTGATACCCTTCGAGGATGGGAAAAGAGATTAGTGATATTCCTGTCCACAAGAGTACCTCACCAACATAATTTGGATGTCTTGATAAGGACCAAAGTCCTGTTGAAATAAATTTCCCATGGTTTTTGGGGTCTTGATTAAACGCTGATTTTTGTCGATCCGCAGTTACTTCAATAAAGAATCCAAAAACCCAAAGCAGTGTCCCCAAAATCAAAAAAACATCTAAAGGTTTTGATTCTGATGCAAAAGCAGTAACTGCAGGAAGCGTACACATAAACACCCAAAACCCTTGAAGAGTCCAAGCCAGCATAAATCGGGTAAAACTGGTTTTGATTTGATCAAATCTTCGGTCTTTTCCAGCCTTTTTGATTCTCATAAACAAAAAAGAACTTAAGCGTGCCGCCCAAATCAATATGAGAGTTGCCAAAATTATTGATCGTAAATTCAAAACCTCGTTCAACTGTTGCTGATAAAGCGCAAATAGAACCAAAGTAATGTAGGTTATTCCTCCTGTTAAATCATAAAAGTGTTCTGTTTTTAAAACAAATGAAATAAGAAAGACCACAAGTTGAATTGTAAAAATTATGACTAAAATGTGTAGTCCTAAGTCTGCCATAACCGTTCCTTGTAGTTCTAAGGTAGTTGCTTTATTCAAAAGAAGACTTAAAAATAAGACTGTTGTAATCGCAATTAATCGTTTTATGATTTCTTTCATTGTATTTTTCTTAAATGTGTTTTAAACTTCAAATAGTCTTTCAAATATCGTAATTTAAGTGTTCTTGATGATTTATCTTGAAAATAATTAGTTGTATTGAACAATTGATTCTTATCTTTCATTTCTGATCTATAATGAAAAAAATGAAAAAACTATTATTTATTTGTCTTCTTGTAGGAGGATTTGTGTCGGCTCAGGGGCCAAAAAGTACTGGAAAAATTGAATACGATGATAAGGCAGAGCTTATCAAGCAGATGCAAAATGACTACACCAAAAACGATTTTAATTTATTTGAAAACCTTATGGTTGATACCCTAAGAGCATATTTAGGTTCAACAGATAAGGTTTCAAAAAGAGATCTTATCAATGGATTTAAAAGTCATCATCAGTTGTACAAAGACATTAACTGGGGGTGGCTCAATTCAGAAACTGCAACCTATGATGATGGGTCTAAATGGACCATGGTTTGGGCTTCTTGGAAAGGTGAGGGAAACTTTACTGGAACCAAAAATACCATCCCTGGACATTTTGCTTACCAGTGGAAAGGAGATAAGATCGTTACCGCACTTTATTACTTTGATCCTACTAGTTTGAGAGCGGAAATTGCTGCTATGACCAGTCAATCTATTGATTATGGATATGAAGCTACGTACTCTAGCAATTGGAAAATTGGGAATCCTGAAAACATAAAGGTTGTACTTGATGTTCAAAAGGGGGCTGAAAGCAATGACTTTGAGGCTGTAAAAAAGTTGATCCATGCTGATATTATCATCGGAAACGGTGATGGTACTGTAATCCGAGGAATCGAAGCCTTTACTAATTTGTTTGAATCTTTTCTTCAAAATTTCAAAATTTCGATCAATCCTGCTGTTTGGATTGCCGTTGAAAATGATGAGGGTGACGAATGGGTTTTGTTGTGGACCAGTGAGGAGTACACGGATGCTGAAGGGAAAACAAATAAAATTACTGCACAAGAAAGTTTCCAGATTGTAGATGGAAAAATTATTCGTGTAAATCAATTTCAAAAACCAGACAATGATTAGACTTTTTGTCTTTTTTGTCTAATAAAAAAGCCCTGCGTTTGCAAGGCTTTTTTTATTTAATGTTTTTGTTTATTGTTTCGGACCTGTTACTCCTTTGATTCGCATTACTGGACGCATTGACCACTGAATTGGTGTAAGCTTATCGAAGTCCAACCCTCCAATTACACCTTCTCCTGACAAATGCTCCATAACATGCTCAAGGGTGTCATAAGAGTCATAAGTCATCATGGTAGCAACATCATCTCCTTGAGGAGTTATTTTAGAAGCTGACCCCCATGCCATCATTCCGTGCTTTGACATTGTTTTTTTAAAGTGAGGAATTACATATTGATCCATTTCTTCTAAATGTTTTTGAACCTCAGTTGTGTTGGTAAAATTCAAAATCACATATTCGAAATCTCCTATTGGTTGAATTTCTTGTTCCATTTTGTAGTAGTATCTTCTATCGGGTTTTAGATCGGCAAAAGAACTGTACAAAATGGGGGTTTCTACCCCAACTGCTTTTTTTGAGTTATTCCACCAAGAACCTTTATTTACAGCTGTAGCAATGTCTTTGTATGCATTGACCCATATGTAATTGAATTCACCGGGTTTTGGGTTGGTACTTTCCAATAAAATCCAGTATTCAAGTTCTCCTTTATTTACAGCATCCTGCGCTATTTTTTTACTGTAATTGAGCTCGATATTTAAAAATTGATCTATTTTATCTGCAGATACATGAACGGGTTGAAAGACCACAATTTGTGCAGTTAGTGCAAATGAGAATAAAAGAGTTAGTGTAAAAAATAATTTTTTCATTTAGTTTAATTTAGATTAATTAATATTTGAATTACGATTGTGGAATTCCGTTTTTACCTTGGTTTGGAGCCCAAGAGCTGTGCATTATTTTCCATCCTTTGTTTGTGTTTACCCATACGGATGAACCTCTTGTACTGTAGCTTACCTCTTTCTGATCTGCCTTGAAAGTGTAACTTCCAGAACCATAAAAAGTCAATACTGCTGTTTTCATATCTGGAGAAAAAGATACTTTCATATCGTTCATGTCAAAGCTGTCCCAAACGATAGGGGCTTCTGCTTCAAATGCTTTTTTATTGAACTCATAAAAAGGACTCAGATTGGAATCTCCAGTTGAATGAGTGATATCGGGGTGCTCAAAAGCTGAGTATGATTCATAATCTCTTGTCAAAATTGCTTCCTGCATTTTTTTCTGTTTCTGCATAATGTTTTCAGAAACTTCATTTTGATTTGTTTTTGACCAATACAATTGTACACTGTTCCAATAGGTAGAACCAAATTCTGCAAAATCAACTGCTTTGAGTTCTAGTTCAAGTGCTTTTTCGTATTCTCCTATCGAGGCGTAGTGTTCTGCCATAGAGTCATAGGCATTTGGACCATCGTGCATTGTTTGAGATTTTTTTACATATTCCATTGCCATTTCCTTATTTGGATCTCCAAAATCCCCTCGAAGATATCCGTAAGACATCATGTTGTAAGATGAAGCTGCATTTTTTGGGAATTTTTCTGCAAAAGCTTTGTATGAATTAAAATCTGTTCCATTGGTTGTTAGATAATTTATGATCGGACTATTGGGGTGTTTTGAAACCCCCGCTTCAATAACTTTAGATCTATCTTCTCTTGAGGCTCCTAAAAAGGTGTACCATACATTTTCTTCAGCACTGAGCTTTGAAACATCTATGGCATCTAGTTTTGCTCGTCTACTACCAAAATCGGGGTTGTTGCTACTTACCGCAGCTACGACTAACTTTGCACATCCGCAGTTTGGATCTAGCGTCAATGCAGCTTTGGCCATACCCAAAGCAATAGAATACTCCAAATTGGTTAAGGATTCAATCGCTTGGTTTGTAATTTTATCTGCATTTTTGTTACAGGATGTTTTTTCGAACCATTGAGCTGTGGTAATACTGGTACTTAATACCAATAATAAAAAATAATTTTTCATAAAAATAATTTAAAGTTGATCTAAATTTAAAGAAATAATTTCGTTTTACAAGTAATATTTTATTGTAATAAAAAACAGATTTAGAAAACTAAAGTTTTAAAAAATCTTAAATTTAAATGTGATTATCAATTGTATCTGTGAAAAAAATTAAACTTGCTCTCGTTAAACTTCCAATCCTTTCGATTACTTTATTTTTTTTGAGTTGCGTTGCAGCTGCTTATCTTCATCCCGGTTCAGAAAAAGAGGGTATTGGTTACAAGTCCAACCACTATTCATTTACCCATAATTTTTTGAGTGAATTAGGTGAGTTGAAAACCAATACATATCAATCCAATCCTGCAATCATTAGAAAAAACAACACCCCTTCAATGCTTTTATTCAACGGGGGGTTAATTCTTATTGGAGCTACTTTAATGCTTTTTTACATTCAATTCAAGGAAGTTTTTAGGGTGTTCAATGATTCCAAGAAAACTCAATTCTATGCTCGATTGTGCAAGCCGATAGGTTTGTTTGCTGGGTTTTTTTATGTGGGAGTTGGTTTGGTTCCCCACGATCTTGATTTTGGTTTACATGTGTTTTTTGCCAACGGTGCTTTTTTAATCCTGTTTATCCTTTGTATCCTTCACAGCATTACAGTATTTTACTCCAATTTGTTGAGTAATCAATATGTGTTGGGCTATTTATCCTTTTGTATTCTCCTTTTTATTTATTTGGGGATTTTGTTTTTTG
Organism: Candidatus Arcticimaribacter sp.; assembly: GCA_002708445.1. Taxonomy (GTDB): domain Bacteria; phylum Bacteroidota; class Bacteroidia; order Flavobacteriales; family Flavobacteriaceae; genus Arcticimaribacter. The sequence goes on along the minus strand of PAOB01000023.1, from coordinate 8,019 downwards.
GACCTGAAATTGGTCCTGGAAAAAAATTTACGGAAGCTGAATGGATGCTCCAAGTAATTGCTCAAAAGGGCATAGTGCTTCCTTTTATGATTTCTATTCTTCATCAAGTTTATGGTTTTCATAAACTTCTTCGGGATACTAATTTTTAGCCTAAACTGCCCTTGCTTTTTTGAAAGTGTTTTTAAAATTCCACGTTGAGGAGTTGCCCAGTAAGTTGAAGAAGTTGTAACTCTGCTAATTTAGCATCATACTTTGCTTTGTTCATGTTGGTTTGGGCGTTGATAAGATTGATCTGAGCTTGTCTAAATGAAATTGAAGATATGCTCCCTAAGCTGAATTGCTCTTTTGATCGATCAAAATTATTCTGGTTGGTTTCTACATTTTTTTCTTGAATGCTAAAAACAGCTTGTCTGTTTTGATAAACTTCAAGAGCATTCATTAAATCCCTTTCAATTTGTAGTTCAAGTTGTTGTTTTATGATTTCTTGATTGTTGAGAGCTATTTTAGCGTTTTTGATGCGTACAGAAGATGTTCCAGCATCAAAAATATTCCATGTTAGGTTTACGGATAATCCCAGATCAAGAGTGGTGTTGTTTACCCCTGGGAAAAATGCACTTGGAGCACTTTGAGCATAGTTCCACCCATAAGATCCTCTCAAGCCTATTTTGGGCAAATAACCCGACTTAGCTACTTTGATGTCGTATTCATTGATCAATAGGTTTGTGTCTTGTTGAAGAAGAGAAACATTTGCACTTTTTGAAGTCTTCATAAAGTTGAGTAAATCTTTTTGGGGAGTAAAAATTACTTCAGTGTCTACCTCAAAGAATGTGTTCAACTCTTGACCTAAAAGAACATTCAAGTCCCGTTTCGAGTTTTTGAGTTGTTGCTCGGTATTGATGATGTTGATGCTGTCGTTGGTGGCATCTACCTGAGCATTGAGTACTTCTAACATTGATCCTTGACCAAATTCAAAAGCATATTGGGTGCGTTTGATTCTTGATTTGGAAACCTTAAATACCTCTGTCAAAACTTCTTTGTTTTCGGAAAGCGTAGCTATGTTGTAGTACACACTGAACAATTGTAAGATTGTATTTTCTATGGTTTCACGTGCCTGAAGTTCAGTCAAATTGTATTGCTCCTTTAATTTTTTGTAATTGAATACTCGCCCTAGACCGTCAAATAAGTTGTAATTCAAATTAAGGGTTGCCCCATAATTTCTGCTTTCTGCTCCTAGTAGTTCATTGTTTGGCAAAGGAACTTTTAGGCCTGTTGTTGGATCATCTATGAATTGCCCTGGAAATTCTGTTGTCCTGTCTCCATTGTTGTAATTTGCATTGCTCGTTCCTGAAAGGGTTGGAAGGTATCCTGAATTCAATAGACTTTTGTTATTAGAAGCTACGTCAATCGTATTCTTGGCTATTAAAATCCCAAAGTTTTGCTCTAAAACTAGTGAAATTGCGTCATCTTTCGTTAATAGTTTTTCTTGAGCAATAGCTCCACTGAGAACTCCTATCATCAAAAGGGAACATAGAATAATTTTTTTCATTTCTAAAGAGGTTATCTTTTTAAACATCGGATCGTTTGGATGAGTTTTGTTATTCTGAATGGGACACAAATTCATCTTCAGTCTGTTCAATTACTGCCCTTTCAACTTTTTCTTTTTCGATTACCTTACCCGTTGAAATCCATTTTAAACCGACTTTGAATTGATTACTAAAGGATAAAAACATGGGTAATACCAATAGGGTGAGTAAGGTTGCAAAACCTATTCCATAAGCAACAGAAATTGCCATTGGAATTAGAAACTGGGCTTGTAAACTTTTTTCAAAAATAAGTGGGGCCAATCCTGCAATGGTGGTTATTGAAGTTAAAAAAATTGCTCTAAAACGAGATTTCCCAGCCTCGTACAAGGCGTCGTCAAATATCATTCCGTCTCGCAGGTTACTGTTGAACCTTCCGATAAAAACAAGTCCATCATTTACCATGATTCCGATCAGAGCTATTATTCCTAGTAATGATAAAATATTAACTGGAAAACCGTGAATCCAGTGTCCCCAGAAAACTGCAGTTAAACTCAAAGGAACTAGAAGAATCAGAAGAACGGGTTGACTGTAACTTCTAAAAGCAAATGCGATGGTAATGTAAATCAACGCAAGAATGGATAAGCCTGCTAAGCGCAATGAATCTAGGAGTTTTTGTACCTCGCGGTTTTGTCCTTCAAACGAGGGGCTTACTGAGGGATATTTAGATAATATTTTAGGTAAAATCACAGTCTTCAGATCATTCATTACATCTGTTGAGCTAGTTGTTTTTTGATCTTTAATATCTGCTGAGATTTGAATTTCTCTCCTGCCGTCTAAATGATTTACTGCAACTTCACCTCTTGCAATGCTGTAATTTGCAATTTCTGTTAGGGGTACTCGGTTTCCGGTGGGAGTTAAAATTCGCATTTGATCCAAATCATTTATTGAAGATCGATTTTGCCGATCGTATCGAACCCATATTCTTATTTCATCTTGACTTCTTTGAAATCGTTGTGCTTCAGCTCCAAAAAATCCTGCTCTTACTTGACTCATTACAGACCGATAATCTAAACCTAGGATGTATGCATTATCTTTTAATTCTAACCGAATTTCTTTTATTCCTAGTGGATCGTTGTCCATTATGTCTTTTAGTGCAGGATTGTTTTCTAGGATTGTTCGCAGCTCTTTTTTTGCTGCTTTTAATTCTTTTATGTTGTTGCCTAATAGAGAAACTGATACTGGGGATCCACCAAAATTCCCTCCTGATCCAAAAACCAAACTCTCTACTCCTATCACGTCTCCTACCAGTTCTTGAATTCGATTTGCTACAATTGTTGAACTCAAATTAGTTGGACGATTTTCGCCTGGAAGCAAGTTGATTATTAGACTTCCTTTAGAGGAACCTGGACCAATGTTTTTGACTATGTTTTGAAAAAGTATTTTATCGGTGTTCGAAAGAAATTCATTGGTAAATTCTTGATTTGCTTGTTTTGCTTTTCTTTCGATTGTGTTGATTATGGAATCGGTTATTTGTTCGTTGGTTCCGTTGGGCATCTGTAAGTTTATGGTTACACGATCACTGGCGATTTGAGGAAAAAAAGAGGTTCTGATAATTCCTCCTCCTACGGATCCAAATGATAAAATAAGACAGCCCAAGAAAATGGATAGCACCAATATTCTATTTTTTAAAGAAAAGGTTAAGATGGGTGCGTAAATTTTATCTCGCATCCAGTTCATTAGATTGTCTCCAAAAGTGTTAATGTGCCTTAATTTAAAAAATACTTTTGCCAGTAGTTTTTTAGGGTTCTGGTCTTGAGGTTTGAGGGCTTTGGAGTGGGCTAAATGAGCAGGTAAAATAATCAGTGCTTCTATTAGAGAAAACAGCAAGGTAATAATTACTACAACCGAGACTTCACCAAAAAAATCTCCTATGGTACTGTCTAAAAAGAGAAATAGTGAAAATGCTAAAATAGTTGTTATTATGGCCGATAAAATGGGTGGTATTACCTCGAGAGTTCCATCTATTGATGCTTGTACAGGAGATTTCCCTTTTTCGTAATGTTGATAAATGTTCTCGGCAATTACAATTCCGTCATCTACCAGAATCCCTATAACGATGATCATCCCGAAGAGGGAAAGAACATTGATGGTTACGTTGAAATATCCCGCAAAAATAAACATCCCTAAAAAAGAAATGGGCAATCCAAAAGCAACCCAAAATGCCAAACGTGTATTGAGGAATAATGATAAAAAAATCAATACCAAAAATACCCCTATGAGGGCATTTTCTGAGAGTAATTGCGTTCTTTGAGTCAGCGTTATCGATTGATCATTTAGAACATTGAGCTTTACGTTTTCTTGTTTTTGATTGAACGTTTTGATGTAGGCTTTGATTTTCTCTGCTGATGATATGAGATCTTCGGAATTGGTGCTGTTTATGGTAAAATTAACGGAGATATTTTCGTTGAAAAAAGATTGATTTGGTGTTTCTGAAAAGCGATCTCGAATTACGGCAACATCTTTGAGCCGAATTGTGGTTCCTTGATTGTCTGCTCGGATAATTAGGTTTGCTAATTCATTTGCAAAGTATTTTTTATTATTGGCACGTATTAGAAAATCCTCTGATCGGGTCTTGATTGTTCCTCCTGTTATCAAAAGATTTGAGTTCGCTACTGCTTGTGTTATTTGGCTAAATGTTAGATTGTAGGCTAATAAATTTTCCTCAATTACAGCGATTTCGATTTCTTCTTCGGGATAGCCCGATATGCTAATTTGTGATATTCCATCAATTGCTCGGATATCATTTTCAACTTGTCTTCCTATTTGTTTGAGTGTAGCAAGCGGAATACCTTCTCCACTGATAGCAAAACTAATGGTGGGTCTTATTTGTTCTTGTTTTGAAACAACCAGAGGTTCCATTCCAATTGGATAGGATGGTACTCGGTCAACCGCATTTTTGACTTGCAGAAGCATAAAATCAATGTCACGCCCTTTTTCAATTTCGACATTGATTACTCCACTATTTTCACGAGAGGTTGATGTTACCCTATCAACGCCTTCTAATCCTTTGAGGTTGTCTTCAATTTTAAGAACAACTCCCTCTTCTATTTCTTTTGGGGATGAACCGGGATAAATGACATTGATTTTTATGATCTTGGAGTCTGTCAAAGGAAAAAAGGAAGACTTGAGTAGAGATGCCCCTAAAACCCCAAAGATGATTACTGCAATAACTATTACATTTACTGCAACATGATATTTTATGAAATATTGGATTAATTTTCTCATTCTTTATGCTTCTGGGCTTTAATTTTATTCGAAAATTTGAACTAACATTCCTGAATATGGACCAATAATGGGTTTTGCTAGTAGGATTGTTCCATCGGGTACGCCTTTTAAAACAACTTTTTTATCTGAATAAAATACGGGCTCAACCGCTATGAGTTTTAACATTGAATCTTCTATGACATAAATTTGATTCCCATCTACCAATAAACTCCGGTCTATTTCTAGTGCGTTGGGTTGATCCATTGCCTTGAGTTGAGCTTCTAGAAATTGTCCTTCTTTCAGGGTAGAATCTTGAACTGCAATGAATACCTTAATTGTTTGAGAGTTTTGATCTACTTTTCCATTGATCCGTTCTATCTTCCCTGTGAACGATTTTGTTTTATCTAAGTTTTTCAAATCTACTTTTTGACCGATACTCAACAAGTCAGCATAAGTTTTACTGACTGCAACCTCTAATTCATATTGAGTTGGGTCGATAAATTCTCCTAGTTTTTGACCTGCTCGAACCAAAGTCCCTTCGGTTACTTGCACATCTGTGAGAATCCCTTTGTAAGGGGTTTTGATTTGATATTTTAATAATCGTTCTTCTAAATTTTTTATTGAGTAGTACGATGAGGTTATCCCACGACCCGAAATAAAATAGGCTTCTTTTTCAGACATTTTGGGCAATTCCGCAATTGGTTTTTCAATTTCAAAAGCTTTTAGATAATCATTCCATTTGGGATACAATTCAGGGTAATCTAATCTTAAATCAGGCATTATTGCGATCAAAAGATTGTAAAGATTACTTTTTGCAGCTACAACGGATGACCTAAATTCACTATCGTTAATTGTTATGATGACTTCTCCTTTTTTGTATTCTTGACCTATTTTAAAAAGTTTTGATTTTCCTTTGAAAACCCCTTGAACTTCTGAAAATAAAACAAGTCGTCTTTTAGCTACCAATATGCCATTTGCAGGAATCAGAATGGGTATGCTAGTATTGGTCACTTCCATTCCGAAAACTGTTTTTATTACTTTTTCAGAAGTTGGCTTGATAGTTTTTTTACTATTAACTATCGATTCAGCTCCAAAAAAAGAAGTAAGAAGTATTAAAATACCGAGGAGGGATAAAACTATTTTTCGCATCAATAACAATTTAAAAATACAGCTTAAGATAACCATATTTGTACCTACAAATGTAGCTAATATTTAACACAACAAAACAATAAATTCGGTACAATTTGTTTTAATATTTAAAATTATCTGTGAATCAAATCCTTTTTAAAATATTGTTACCTTTGGTAAATCAGAAAATGTTTGTTGGATTACAAGACTACTATTTTATGTTTTATGGACAAAACCCGTTTAGCTTTCTCAGGAAAATAAGTTTTCTATTTCTATTTACTTCCCACATTACTTTTGCGCAATTTTCAAGTATTACGGCAACCAGTATTGATGACAATAATTTGAAAATTGACTTGACTTTTGATCAAGAAATTTATTCCAACTCCACTTGTAGTACGCTTACCTGCATAGAGGTTACAGACTTTGTGTTGAGTTTGAGTGGTGGTAATGCTACTTTAGCTTCTAACCTGCCCCTTACTATTACTAAACTTGGTAATTATGACTTTACCAATCAATGGAACAATCCTCCAGTGGAACCCAACAATTCTGGTGGAATTGAGGACTGGGCTCAGCATGTTTCTTCAGGGCTTTTAAATGATTTACCCAATTCAAATAATTTAAATGGAGTTTTAGAAATTATTGAGCCAACTGCACGCGCCATACCTGGATACACTTACATAACCTCTTATCCCATAGGGTTGGCATGTGCGCACTCGTATTATCGTTCAACAACTGCAGGAAGTTGGACTGCCGAAAAGTTAAAAGCACAAAATGCGGGTGGCGACCTAATGGTTTATAATTCTCCTGAAGAATTTAACTACATGGTTCCTGGATTTAATAATGATTCAACTGGAGTTGGTAACACTTGGATTGGCCTTTCTCAAGACCGAACTGCTCCCGACTATCTGGAAAGAGGCACGGCTGCACTTCAAGTTTTCCCTTACACAAACGGAGGTTGGTACTGGGACGACGGTACTGCTATGGACAACAGTGCTGCTCCCCTAAAATATCAGATTACCATTGCATTGAATGGTGTCCCAAATGGCGATGAATTGGTAAGTATTAATCCCATGACTTCTCCCGTTTCTATTTTTAATTGTGCAGGGGTTTCTGCAAATAGTCAAGTAAATGGGTCTAATCAAGTGTATTTGAACGACAAACTTGCTCCTTTTATTACGAGTACTACGATTTCGGATGACAATACTTCGATTCGTGTAGTTTTCAACGAAAATATCTTTACCGATACTGCTTCTAATCCAATTTTAACAACAGACTTTACGATAACTCTTGTTCAAAATGGAAGTACTGCTAATTTGACTTCAATAAACCCCTCGGTTGTGGCTAGTTATGGGAATGTTTTTGATTTATTGCTCCCTATGAATGGATTACCCATTACGGGAAAAGAAGTTTTAACAGTTATTCCTAGTTCTTCGACAAGTATTTTTGATGCTGCAAGCAATACTGCTTCTTCGGTTCAATCCAACAATACAGTAACTTTTAATCCTCCAAAAACTGGACCTGTTTATTTGAGTAATATCTACAAAACTTCTGTTGTTTCTGGAACCATAAATGTTGCTTCAGAAACATTTTTATGCGACGAGGTCTTGATGAATGATTACAATCAAATTTACCACGATGGAACCGTTTTGGAACCTCAGGTTGGAAATAGAGTGATTTACAACATAAATTACTCATATCCTTCTATTCTTGTAGACGGATTTGACTTTTCCTATTTTCATCTTCGAGATTATGATAAAATCCTCGAGATCAGAAAATCTGATGGTCTTATTGTTGCCAAGTATTCCTGTAATTAAACTTATTTAATCCATAATTAATTCTAAAAAAGGTATTTAGATCATTAGGTGAATTTGTTCAAAACGATTTTTAGCTATCAAATTTACTACCTTACAAATTCTTCTTTCATAAAAGAATTAAAATGCACAAGCTGAAATCCAATGTTTCGTTCCATCAAATATTACTGTTGATTCTTGCTGGAGAATCTATTTTTATTTTACCCTTTGTTTTGGCGCGGATATTCAGACCGACTTTCTTAGACGTTTTTGAATTGACAAATTTACAACTTGGAAGTTGTTTTTCTATATAT
>PAOB01000022.1 GCA_002708445.1 Candidatus Arcticimaribacter sp. | reverse complement strand
CGATTAGCAAGGTAGCAGTACTTTTATTTCAATTGGAAATGAAAGGCTGTGTTCGTTCATTACCTGGGAAAAAGTATGAACGGATTTAATACCCTATTTTTGAGCGAACACGCATCATAACATCCAATGCAACTTTTTGAGCTTTTTGAGCTCCTTTAGTGAGCGCGATTGTGACTTCGGAAGGGTTGTTTTGAAAATAGTTGAATTTTTTTCGAGGTTCATCAAAGATTTCGAGAATCAGTTCAAACAATGCTTGTTTTGCATCCCCATAACCCATGCCCCCAGCGATATATTGGCTTCGAAGACTGGAAAGCTGATCCTCGTTTGCCAGCAATGAAAACAGTTTAAAAACAGTACACGTTTCTGTGTTTTTGGGTTCTTCTAAGGGTGTAGAGTCCGTTTGAATTCCCATAATTTGCTTGCGCAGTTTATTTTCAGCTAGGAAAACATTGATGGTATTGTTTTTGGACTTGCTCATTTTTTGTCCATCCGTACCGGGAATAATTTGTGATTCTTCTTGAATTTGTGCTTTGGGTAAAACAAAAGTTTCTCCTTGTTGGTTATTGAATCGAGCAGCTATGTCCCTTGTAATTTCAAGGTGTTGTAATTGATCTTTTCCAACAGGCACAATTTCGGCATCATAAAGCAAAATATCAGCGGCCATGAGCATAGGATAACCAAAAAGCCCTGCATTAACATCAGACAGATGGTCGGCTTTGTCCTTAAATGAATGTGCTAAGGTCAAACGCTGATAAGGAAAAAAGCAACTCAAGTACCAGCTTAGTTCGGTTACCAAGCTTACATCACTTTGTTTGTAAAAAATGGTTTTATCAATATCCAAACCGCATGCCAACCAAGCAGCAGCAGTATTGAAGGTATGTTCTCGCAAAAGATCCCCGTCTTTGATTTGTGTCAGGGAGTGTAAATCAGCAATAAAAAGAAAAGATTCGTTTTCAGGCTCATTTGCCATTGCAATTGCGGGAAGAACAGCCCCTAATAGGTTACCCAAATGGGGAGTTCCTGTACTTTGCACACCTGTAAGAATTCTAGCCATACCAAATTTGTTTGAGCAAAGGTACTTTTTTCAACTCAAAAAAAGAATGGGGATGGCTAGTAAAAAAACTTTATTAGAGCTCGTGATTCACATGCTAACCCAAATCATTGACTATTCTTCTAAAATTCAAATCAATTGGAGCCTTTTTTTGTTGGAATAACATATTCCTGGAGGGTTAAAAAGGGTTTTATAATTTAAAAATTTCATAAAAGTTTGTAAAACCCTACATTTGGTTGATGCTAAAAATATTTCAAAAGATTGCATTACTAATATGGAGGGCATGGTTTTACATTCTTGCAGCAATACCTGTTATTACTCTTTTTCCGCTGTTATTACTTATTGCTAGTCATAAAAAAGGATATCCAACACTTTTCTGGATAGCTCGGAATATTTGGTCACCTTTCATATTATTTGGGATGGGTTTTTACATTAAAACAAAATACGCCAAACCGCTTCCTCAGGGGACCTCATACATGTTAGTTGCCAATCATAGCAGTTATCTTGATCCTTTTGTAATGTTTCGTGTTTCCAAAAATCCTTTTGTTTTTGTAGGGAAAAAAGAATACATCAAAGTTCCTTTGTTTGGGAGTATTTACAAACGAGCTGCCATATTGGTTGATCGGAGCAGTTCTAAGAGTAGGTGGGGTGTTTATGAACGCGCAAACAAGGTTATCGAGAGGGGGACAAGTGTTTGTATTTTTCCGGAGGTAAATTATGTGGACGATACAATTTTATTAAACCCCTTTAAGCGAGGGGCATTTAAATTGGCAATTGACCATCAAATCCCAATTGTTCCTATGACTTTTTTGGATTGTAAACGCAAATTCCCCTGGTGTCCAGATTTTGGTTTTCCCGGTGAATTGAGGGTTGAAACTTTTCCAGAAATTAGTCCTGTGAAAAGTATTGATGACTTGGAGGAACTTCAAGAAAAGACTCGCAACATCATTTTGGCAGGATTAAATTCGGATAAAAAACAACGGAGTAAAAAAGCAGTAGCTATTGAAATGGCTAAAGCTCAAAAATAAAAGCACACGATCTTATGGATGAATCTTCTACACTATTTTTAGCAGTTTCTATCATGATCATTATGATTGGGATGGGTCTTGGACTTACCCTTCATGACTTTAGGCGAGTTGGTAAAAATCCAAAACCTGTTCTGATCGGATTATTCAATCAAATTATTTTGTTGCCGCTTATCGGTTTTGTTTTGTGTCTAATTTTTAAGCCTGAACCCTTTATTGCTATTGGATTGATGATGTTGGTTGCTTGTCCTGGAGGAACAAGCTCGAATATCATTACGCTGCTTGCCAGAGGCGACTTACCTCTTTCCATATCCCTTACCTCAATCAATAGTTTGATAACGATTTTTACCATTCCATTGATTGTTAATTTTTCGTTTGAGTTTTTTAGTACTAGCATCGGTGCAATAGCACCTCCAACCAAAGACATATTTGTTTCTTTGATTGTAGTTATTGCTGTTCCCCTTGCCATTGGGATGTTTATCAAAAAAAAGTTACCCAATTTTGCTCAGAGAATGGAAGCTCCTGTACGAACCGCTTCTTCAATTTTATTGGCTTTGGTTATTGTTAGTATTTTGGTAAAGGAATTTGAATTATTCAAAAAACACTTTTCAGATACCGTGGGCATATTAGTTGCTTTAAACGCCCTAACCGTTTCAATCGGTTTTTTTGGTTCCAAACTAATTAGGCTAAATTTAAAACAGGCTATTACAATTGCAATTGAATCTGGAATTCAAAACGGAACGCTCACCATTAGCTTGGCTGTGATTACTATTGGAAAGCCTGAACTGGCAATTGTTGCTGCGGTTTATGGACCTTTGATGTATTTGATGGCTCTGGTTCCAATTGGATTTGGAGTTCGAAATTTTGAAAAATAAAAAACCTGCTAATTTCGTAGCGGGTCTTAGTTGGTTAGAATGATTTAATTGACAGCCTTGAGCGCTCCCATTATTTTTTTTTCTAATTCATCCATTAAATCGGGATTGTCTAGAAGAATTGTTTTTACTGCATCACGCCCTTGTCCCAATTTGGTTTCTCCATAACTGAACCAAGACCCTGATTTTTTGATGATTTCATAATTTACTCCAAGATCAATGATTTCACCAATTTTAGAAATACCTTCTCCATACATGATGTCAAATTCTGTTGTTCTAAAGGGAGGAGCTACTTTATTTTTTACAACTTTTACACGAGTTTTGTTCCCTAAGACTTGTGCCTCTGCATCTTTTATTTGTGTAGATCGGCGGATGTCTAAACGAACCGAAGAGTAAAACTTAAGGGCATTTCCTCCTGTTGTAGTTTCTGGATTACCGAACATTACACCAATTTTTTCTCTTAATTGGTTGATAAAAAACACAGTGCAATTGGTTCTACTGATCGAACCAGTCAATTTTCTTAAAGCTTGTGACATCAAGCGTGCATGAAGCCCCATTTTGGAATCTCCCATTTCTCCTTCGATTTCACTTTTGGGAGTCAATGCAGCAACAGAGTCAATTACAACAATATCAACAGCGCCAGAACGGATTAAATTGTCTGCAATCTCAAGAGCTTGTTCTCCGTGATCGGGTTGAGAAATAATGAGTTCTTGAATATCGACACCTAATTTTTCGGCATAAAAACGATCAAAGGCATGTTCTGCATCTATGAATGCCGCAATCCCTCCTTGTTTTTGACATTCAGCAATGGCATGAAGGGTCAAGGTTGTTTTACCCGATGATTCAGGACCATAAATTTCAATAACTCTCCCTTTTGGATACCCTCCTACACCAAGAGCAATATCAAGACCAAGAGAACCTGAAGAAATAGCTTCTACCTCTTCAATTGCGGAATCTCCTAATTTCATCACTGAACCTTTTCCGTAGGTTTTGTCGAGTTTGTCTAGAGTAAGCTGAAGTGCTTTGAGCTTCGCTGCTTTTTCGTCTGCCATAATTGTATTTTTCTTCCTGCTAAGGTAAGATATCTTTATTTTGATGCAATCGCTTCTCTCGAGGGTTTATTAACAATAGTTTAATTTTATGTAATTTAAGAATCGAATCCCTTCAAACCTTATTTAAAATGACTCCAAAAATGAGAGAACTCCGAATCTTAACCATGCACCCCAAAGGACTTAAATGAGTAAATATTCTTTAAAGACGTTACGACCTAATCAAAGAGTTTATCTTAGACAAAATTGTCCGCCTTGGCCATCGATGAACTTAGGTATTCTTTTGAAGGGAAAGTTGGATGGTACGTCGTTGTGGTAAAGTTAGATTTAGAAGCACGAAATATTATTGAACGAATTCACAAAACAAGCCCACATCAATTCCGCATGAAAGAATCCAATTAATTATCTTTATGACTGAAAGACGATTCAGTAAAATATTTCAAGTCATAATTCTTTGAGCCTTTTCAATTAATTTGAATAACCATTAAAATAAAAGACAACAACGATGTGTAACTTTTTCAAAACAATTCTAAGTGCTTTTTTTGTTTTTCTGACGACGGTGATTTATGGTCAGAAAACAGAGGAGTATCTCCAAATCGACAAAAACATCAAAAACACTCTGATGATGCACAAGGAACTAGTAAGTATTCCTAATTTACCCAAAAACAAGGGGTTGATGCTTAAAAACATCAATTGGGTAGCGAAGCAATACCAAGGTTTAGATTTTAAAACCGCATTACTAGAGACAAGTACTCTTCCTATTTTAATTGCAGAAAAAATAGTTGACCCTGAATACAAAACAGTCTTGTTTTATTTTCATTTGGATGGACAGCCAGTTAACCCTGAGGCTTGGGATCAACAAGATCCTTTTGAACCTGTTTTAAAACAGCAGAGCCAAAATGGAGATTGGCAGGCTATTGATTGGAGTAAATTGGACGGAACAATTGATGACGAATGGCGCATTTTTGGACGTGCAGCAGCAGACGACAAAGCACCAATCATAATGTTTCTAGCAGCCCTCAAAGCACTTCAAAATCAAAACCAATCCCCTAAAATAAACCTAAAAATCATCTTTGATCCAGAGGAGGAATACGGGTCTAAGGCACTGTTATCGTCATTGGATCAGCATCAAGACCGCTATGCTTCCGATTACTTTATTGTGATGGATGGGCCCGCTCATAATTCTAATCAACCCACTCTTACTTTTGGGTGTAGAGGGATTGCCTCTTGTTCGATAACTACTTTTGGATCTAAGCTCCCTCAACACAGTGGTCATTACGGAAATTATGTGCCCAATCCAGTATTTAGACTTGCAAATCTTTTGTCTAGTATGAAAGATTCAGAAGGAAGAGTTTTGATAAAAGATTATTACGAGGGTATTGAAATAACTCCAGAAATTTCAAGTCTTTTAGGAACAGTCCCTTATGATGCATCAGAGTTGAACATTGAATTGGGGATTCATTCTTCAGAGAAAGTGGGGGCTAGTTATCAAGAATCTTTACAATATCCTTCTTTGAATGTAAGACAAATTGGAACCTCATGGAAAGGGAAAGGTTTGAAGACAGTAATCCCAGAATATGCAACTGCAAATATTGATGTTCGACTGGTTCCAGAGACAGCAGGTGTTAACCAATTGCAGAAAATTAAGAAACATATTGAAGAACAAGGATTCTATGTTATTGATCGAGATCCAACAGATGAAGAAAGACAAACCCATCCCAAAATCGTAAAATTTACGGGAGCTCTGAGTGTAAATTCTTTTAGAACCAATCATGATTCTGATTTTGGAAGAAAAATACGGAATCATATTAGAGAGGGTTTTGGTAAAGACCCTGTTGTTATTAGACTTATGGGGGGTACAGTTCCAATTGTTCCATTGATCAATAAACTGAGAGTTCCAACGGTAATTGTTCCCATGGTAAACATGGATAATAATCAGCACAGTCCTAATGAAAATATTAGAATCGGAAACATTAGACAAGGAATTAAAATTTGCTTGTCCATTTTAGGCGCATCGTATTAGAATTAAGCAATTACAAATCAGATGTTTAATTTTCAACGGTAACTTTTTCTTATCTTTGTGCTTCCATTCATCTTAAAATAAGTATAGCATGCAACTGTACAATAAATTAAGCGCGAAGGAACGGGCAATCATGCTTGAAGAAGCCGGCACAGAACGGCTCACGCTTTCCTTTTATCAATATGCCCAAATAGGCAATCCACAACTTTTTAGAGACCATTTGTTTTTGACCTGGAACCCAATGGGGGTTTTGGGAAGGATTTATGTTGCAAATGAGGGCCTCAATGCTCAACTTTCAGTTCCTGCGCCACGTTTTGAAGAATTTAAAGCACATTTAGACGGGATTGAATTTCTAAAAGATATTCGCCTCAACATAGCAATAGAACAAGATTTGAAGTCATTTTTGAAATTGAAAGTTAAAGTTCGAGACAAAATTGTTGCTGATGGCTTGAATGATTCAACCTTTGACGTTACCCAAAAAGGGAAACATCTTAACGCTGAGGGATTCAATGATCTTCTCGAAGATCCGGATACCATCTGTGTGGATATGCGCAATCATTACGAAAGTGAAATAGGGCATTTTAAGGGGGCAATAACCCCAGATGTTGACACTTTTCGGGATTCATTACCGATCATTGAGGAGGATTTAGCAGAACTCAAAGAGGATAAAAAGTTAATGATGTATTGTACTGGTGGAATCCGTTGTGAAAAGGCAAGTGCTTATTTCAAACACAAAGGTTTTAAAAACGTGTATCAACTAGAAGGTGGAATTATTGAATACACCCGTCAAGTTAAAGACAAGGGACTTGAAAATAAGTTCATAGGGAAAAATTTTGTTTTTGATGAGCGAAGAGGAGAGCGTATTACTGAGGATATTATTTCCCAATGTCATCAATGTGGGTCGCCATGTGATACTCATGTAAATTGTGCCAATGAAGCATGCCACTTGCTTTTTATTCAATGTAAAAGCTGTCAAGAAAAAACACAAAATTGTTGTTCTGATACATGTACCTCAATTATTCAGTTGCCTTTTGAAGAACAAAAAGCTCTTCGTAAGGGTTTACACAACAGCAACAAAATCTTTAAAAAAGGCAGGTCAGAGGTTTTAAAATTTAAAAACCAATAAAAAAAAGGAAGCTTTTAATATGTCTGAATTAACTGTATCTTTACTTTTTTACATTTTAATATTTCATTTATGAGCTGCGCATCTTGTTCTTCATCTGACGGTTCCCCGAGGGGCTGTAAAAACAATGGGACTTGTGGGACAGATAGCTGCAATAAATTGACTGTTTTTGATTGGTTATCCAATATGCAATTACCCAATGGGCAAGAGCCGTTCGATGTTGTTGAGGTACGTTTCAAAAATAGCAGAAAAGCATTTTATAGTAAAGGAGAGGTTCAAAGCCTGAGTATTGGGGATTTGGTTGCTACAGAGACTCAAAGCGGTCATGATATTGGTCAAGTTACTCTAACGGGTGAGTTGGTTCGTTTCCAGATGAAAAAGAAGAAGGTAAAGGAGAGTAGCGAGGAGGTTTTGAAGATTTACAGAAAGGCAAGCCAAAAAGACATTGATATTTGGCAGCAAGCCCGTGATCGAGAAAAAATCATTCAGAAGCGCGCACGAGAAATGGCCATATTTTTAAATTTGGAGATGAAAATTTCTGATGTTGAGTTTCAAGGCGATGGATCAAAAGCAACCTTTTATTACACCGCAGAAAAACGAGTTGATTTCCGTCAATTAATCAAGGACATGGCACAAGCTTTTAGTATTCGAATTGATATGCGTCAAGTTGGTTTACGCCAAGAAGCTTCAAGACTAGGAGGAATTGGTTCTTGTGGAAGAGAATTGTGTTGCTCTACTTGGTTGACAGATTTCAGATCTGTTTCAACATCTGCTGCACGCTACCAACAACTTTCTCTAAACCCCCAAAAACTGGCAGGTCAATGCGGAAAGTTGAAGTGTTGCTTGAACTATGAATTGGATTCTTATAGAAATGCTTTAAAGGCTTTTCCAAAAACGGAAACCAAACTTCAGACAAGCAAAGGAGTGGGAGTTTGTCAAAAAATAGACATTTTTAAAGGATACATGTGGTATGCTTACAAAGGGGAGTGGATGAATTGGCATTTGTTGACAACAGATCAAGTAAAACAAATAATGGAATTGAATAAAGCCAAAAAAACGGTTTTAAGTTTAGAGGATTTTTCTCAAGAAATCAAGATAGATACTCCCAATAAGGTTTTTGAAAATGTTGTTGGTCAGGACAGTTTGAATCGTTTTGATCGTCCCAAACAAAGAAAAAATAAAAACAAATCGCGATCAAGGAAAAACAATAACCGAAAGAAAAATGCATAAGATCAGCATTCTCATAGTTTTTATTCTGATCACTTCATGTGATTCAACGGTTTTTTTTAGAGAATACAATTCTTTTTCAAAAGGTTGGCCTTCCTCGGAAGCTGTTTCGTTTTCTATTTCTCAAATTCCTCAAACTTCGTCAAACATTTATGTGCACATTCGCAACAACAACGAATATCCTTATTCAAACTTATTTTTGATTGCTGAGTTACGAGATTCTGTTCAAACAATCTTTAGAGATACCCTAGAATATGCAATGGCGGATCCTCAAGGCAAATGGCTAGGTGAAGGATTTTTAGATGTTAAAGAAAGCAAATTATTGTGGAAAGAGGGATGGACTCCTAAACACGAGGGACCCTTTTATGTAGATCTTTTTCAACGAGTACGAAATAATGGTGATTTAGAGGGGGTTTATCTTCTGGATGGAATCCTCAATGTTGGTATTGCTGTGGAACCACAAATTCAGCCCTGATGGTCTTAAATAAAAAGAAAAAAAAGATTTTTAAAAAAGGAGGTAATCCTTTCAGAATACCCTTGCGGTTTTTCTGGTCAATTTTTGCACTGGGAATTTTATTGGTAATCATCTTGTTTTCGAGTGCTGCACTTGGAGTATTGGGTAAAATGCCCGAACTACAACAACTTGATAATCCAAAAACCAATTTGGCAACTCAAATTTTATCGAGTGATGGTGTTGTTTTAGGGAAGTTTTATTTTAATGATAATCGAACCCCAATTATTTTCGATACTCTTCCAGACAATTTAGTTCAAGCCCTAATAGCAACTGAAGATGAAAGATTTTTTAGCCATTCGGGCATTGACTTGAAGGGAACCTTACGTGCACTTGTGTATTTGGGTAAAAAAGGTGGGGCAAGTACCATTAGTCAACAGTTGGCTCGTCAATTGTTTGTTGGTGTTCGTTCACGAAATAAAGTTGAAGCCGTTCTTCAAAAGTTCAAAGAATGGGTATTGGCTGTGCAACTGGAGCGACGATACACCAAAGAGGAGATCATAGCGATGTATCTTAATATTTATGACTTTGGGTACACTGCCGATGGAATACAATCTGCTGCCAAAATTTACTTTAACACTACTCCCAGCCAATTGCGTGTTGAGCAATCTGCTACTCTAGTTGGGATGCTCAAAAATTCATCTTTGTACAATCCACTTCGACGACCTGATCGGGTAGAAAAAAGAAGAAATATTGTGTTTCAACAAATGGAGCGCAATAATTTTATTTCTCAAAAAGAACTGGATTCCCTTAAAGCGATTCCTTTGAAACTCGATTACACTCCTGATTCTCACAGAGAAGGATTGGCAACATATTTTAGAGCTTATTTACAGCAATTTATGCGAAAGTGGACATCGGAAAACCTTAAAGAAGACGGTTCTAAATACGATATTTTTCGAGATGGGCTTCGCATTTACACCACCATTGATTCTCGTTTGCAAAAAATAGGGGAAGAATCTGTAGCGGCTCATATTTCAAATTTGCAGAAAGAATTCTTTTTACAAAATACTCCTGAAGCGAATCCAACAGCTCCTTTTTTAGATCTTAGAGAGGGAGAAATAGATACTTTACTACAAACTACTGCGAGACGATCCGAAAGATGGCGGAAAATGAAATCCTCAGGTAAAGATGAAGAAATCATTTGGGAAGCTTTTCAAAAACCTGTAAAAATGGAAGTTTTTAGCTGGAAAGGTGATCGAGATACTGTTATGAGTCCATTGGATTCAATACGATATTACAAGCATTTTCTGAGAGCTTCTATGATGTCTATGAATCCTTTGACAGGTCATGTAAAAGCTTGGGTAGGTGGTTTTAATTACAAACATTTTCAATACGATCAAGTAAAGCAAGGACGTCGCCAAATCGGGTCGACATTTAAGCCGTTTTTGTATGCTACAGCAATAGACCAATTGCGCCTTTCGCCTTGTGATATTTTACCCGATGCGCTTTTTTGTATTGAACCTCTAAAACACGGAAATGTCGATGCTTGGTGTCCAAAGAATTCTGGAAATAAGTACGGTCAAATGCGGTCGTTAAAAAATGCGTTAGCCAACTCAGTTAATACTGTTAGCGCCAGATTGATGGATCGGGTAGGACCTCGACCTGTAGTCAATTTGGCACGTAAGATGGGGATTACTTCCTATTTACCCAAAGTACCATCAATTGCTTTGGGAACTCCGGATATTAGTTTATTTGAAATGGTTGGTGCTTACTGTACTTTTGCTAATAAGGGGATTTATGTCAAACCGATAATGATTTCTCGAATTGAAGACAAAAACGGCGCCATATTGTTTGAAGTAGTCCCAGAAACAACAGATGTATTGAGTCAAGAGTCTGCTTATGTTACCATTGATTTACTCAAAGGAGTTACTGAATCAGGGTCGGGAATTCGTTTACGCCATCAAGGGGCGGATGAACACAATTATGCTTACAAAAATGTTGTTACTGGATATCCTTATGAATTTAAAAATCCGATTGCTGGAAAAACAGGAACTACTCAAAACCAAAGTGACGGTTGGTTTATGGGAATGGTTCCCAATCTGGTAACTGGAGTTTGGGTTGGTGGAGAAGACCGGGCAGTACATTTTGAGGATATTGCCTTTGGACAAGGTGCAACTATGGCGTTACCAATATGGGCTATGTACATGAAAGGAGCTTATGCTATTCCAGAATTGGGAATTTCTGCTGAAGACTTTGAAGCTCCAGAGGAGTTAACGATTCCTATTGATTGTACCCAACAGAATCCGACAGACAGTTTTCTCGAAGAAAATAAAAAAGAGGATTTAGAAGGCCTTGGATTTTAGTGGTTGTCCGAATCATGCCATTCGGCAAAGGAAGTTTCTGTTTCTCTAAGTTTTAACGCGTGTAAAGAAATTCCTTTGGGAAGTCTATTTTTGATTTTGTTTGCAAAATCAATTACCATCATCTCACTTGTTGGTTGATAATTGACTTTCAGCACCTTATGCCCTCTAGATTCCATTTCTTCTGCAAGCTCTTTGTGCGGTGAGGTAACATTTAAAACTGTTGCGTGATCAAAGGGAATGACAATTTCTTCTTTTACAATTTTTTTGAGATCACTAAAATCAATGACCATTCCGTTTTTGGTTTGTTTTGCATCGTTTATTGGAGTTCCAATTACTGTCACAGCTAATTTGTAACTGTGACCATGAACATTTTTGCATAGGCCATCGTAACCGTGAAGCGCATGACCTGTCTCGAAATGAAATTCTTTTGTAATTCTTATTTTTTGAGTCATTATTGATAGTGTAATCCTTATTTTATTTATGTAAAATGGACATCTGCAAGTTCTGTATTTTTTATGAATTTTAACGTTGTTGAATAAAATCTTTGAGTGATTGAATTAAATGTTAACAATAATTTTTTGTTTTATTCCTAAAAAAAAATCAGATTTTTTTACACCACTAAGGCAATAGCACTACTTTTGCACTAGATTACACAAAGAAACCCTCAATCATGAAAAACATTCTTGTCCCTATTGGCATTTCTCCTAACGGTAAAAATACTTTAGCTTATGCAGTTGTTCTAGCAAAACATTATAAAGCCTCTCTTTTTGTAATGGATTCCTACAATGCTACAATGACGCCTGCACATATTTCATCGGCAAAGAAAGTAATTCACCAACAAAATTTTAATCGTGTCAAGGAAATGGTTCAATCGGTTGATAATGATCCTGTTGACATAAAAATAGTTAATTACAAAGGAGACCTATTGAAGGGGATTGAATCTTTGGATTCTGAAATCGGTTTGGATTTAATTGTAGTTGGGCCAAAAAGTAATGACATAAATGATGCACTTTTTCTAGGAAAGACATCAGGAAAGATTGTTAAGAAAACAAAAGTTCCTGTCTTGTTGGTTCCTATTGGTCTTTCGTTTAGTATCCCAAAACAGGCTTTATTTGCTTTTAAATTAGGAAAAATAGAGGGAGAAAAGTCTCTCAATCCTCTTAAAGAATTGGTTCAGATTTTTAAAACCAAAATCAGCCTTTTACTTGTTAAAACTCCAGGTTACCAAGACAAAAGATTGGAAGTTGACCATGAAGTAGCAGAACTCTCGGAAGGGTTAACATCTACCGATAATGCAACTGTTTATCAAGGAGTATTAGAACATTTTTCTAGCGTACAGCCGGACCTACTTGTTGTTTTTGCTCGAAAAAGAGGCTTTTTTGAAAAACTGATGGAACCTGATGTTATTTACAAAAAAGAGTTTTTTGTAAATATTCCACTTCTTGTTTTGAAGAATCGCTAGAAAGATTTTTTAATCCTATATTTGGTTTTGATGAGTGTTATCTATTATTCAAGACTGTTTTTGTGTTTTCTCTTTTTTTTCACTCAATCGGTTTCTCACGCACAAAAATACTTCAGCTTAGATGTAGATAACGACCTTTATTTCTTGGGAGACAATTACTATTCAAGCGGAATTTTTTTACAATACGGGGAACAATTAAATCCAAAAGGAAAAGTTGAACAAGAATCCCTAAAGAGTTATTTGCTTTGGGAATTGGGACAAGAAATTTACACTCCTTCTGATAAATCTTCAACGGACACTTCAGAGTACGATTATCCTTATGGAGGCTGGCTTTATCTCAAGGCTTCTTTTCAAAAAGAAATTACGAGTAATAAACAATGGCATATGGGTGTTCAGCTGGGAGTAACTGGTGATGCTTCTTTAGCCCAATGGATGCAAAACACGTATCATCGTTTGCTTTTGAATTCGGACGAATTGCCATGGATCGATGAGGTACCGCAAGCTTTCCATGTGAATTTTTTTGCGGATTCTTTTAGGCGTTGGCAATTAAGAGAGTATGTTGCATTTCAATCCCATTTGTTTTCTAAATTAGGAACCCAGCGAATTTCTGCTGGGCTTGCTTTGGGGTTGAATTTTGGGAAACAAATTGTATTACCCAATGGGGGTAATGTGCTGCTTGGAAAAAAAAAGGGAAGTGGAGTTTATTTTGGCGGGAGAGTCCAATACATTGGCCATGATTTCATGCTTTCGGGGAGTTTGTTTAACAACAGCTCCTTTAGTTTACCTGTCAATCGATTTCGTGCATTTGTTGAGATTGGTTATTCACTACAAACAGGTCCTTGGAGAATTGCAACTGTTTTTTTCAATCGAAGTCCTGACAACAAGGATCAGCCACAAAAAAGTCATCGTTACTTAAAAATTACACTAACTCGATTTTTAGAAAAACGAGGGTATAAATAAGTGTTAATTTTTTTACCTAGCCTTGTTCTTTTCTTAACTTGAATATCTAATTTATCAAAGCAACCTATTTATGAGAATATTTTTTACACCCATCATTCTCAGTCTTTTATTAAGCTCTTGTATTACGGTTAAGGTTTACAAGATGGATAAGGACTCGATCGAAGAACCTAAAGAACCAATTCAAAAAAAATCAGTCTTATTGTCATCAGAAATGATCGTACCATTGATGAATGGTGACTCAGAAATTTATTTTTTTGGAGAAGAACCGAGAATAGTTGATTTTGATGGAAAAGAAAGCGACCCCCATTTCAACAAGAATGTTTTTATTTTTGAAAGTAAAGATTCTTTAAACCTCCCGAATTGGGTCACAAAACATGGAGATTCACTTTCTGCTGGGGTGTTTTTCATTAAACAAAATAAAGGAAAAATCAAAGTTAAACGTGCTTCTGAAGAATTCGGCCCAATTGTAATTTTAGATGGTAAAGAAATGGATTCAGATTTTGATTTAGAAAAACTGAATGTTGATGATGTTGAGTGTATTGAAGTACTAAAAGGTCAAAAAGCCTCCCAAAAAGTAGGCGATAAGGGTAAAAATGGAGTGATTATTGTTAAGATGAAAAATTAGTATTTGTCCAAAAGTAAAAATTTTGTTATTTATCTTTTTTGAAACCCATTTTGTGATAAAGTTGATTCCCAATTATGTTGGTCTTTTCGTTTTCTAAATTGATTCCTTTTGTGTTGGTTTTTACAGAAAATACTTGTGCTGATTCCAGTAGTTGTACTCCGATTTTTTACCTCGATGTCTAGGGTCAACAAAGAGGTCACTTAAGACCCACAAAGACGCCATGTTTACCGATGAATAACTCGGATAGAGTTGTGTAAAACCGACTGCTTTTGCGTCTTCATAGGCCATAAAAATCACACTTTTTTTTTGGTCAAACTTTGCTTTAAAAATTCTTTTGCTCCCTTGAGATTGGTTTTTTTATTGTAAAAATCACGATAAGCATCGAAAAGAGGAGATAATTCGTCAAGTTGACTTGTTGTTGCTTAACAGATTGCAATCATCAGTTTGAGTTTGTTTTTGCTGTTAAAAAAGTGTAATGTATGCCCAGTAAAAAACCATTAAAATAATTAGTCTCACGTTGTAAAGGGCTTGTTTCGCTTTTTTGAAATTGATATTGTAGAGATACACTGATTCGTTTCCAGACAGAATAGTGAACCGCAGAAAGCATCCCAAAACTATCGCTGAAAGTTCCATCAGGATATGCTACCGCTCCCTCTTTTGTGTTGGTTGGATGATCTCCTTTAGCACTAAGTAGAAAATTGTAAACAAATCCCAATTCGATTTTGACTCTGTTTGTTGGATACAAACGCCCTGTCAAAGGAATCGAAAGAAAAATTAATTGATCTTCAGATTGATCTTCTTCTGAGTTGTATGCGTATTTAAGCGTCTGAATATCAATCCCAGTTCGTAGACCATAACTTTTTTTGAAATTGTAACGAACAGTTCCTCCAAAGCTTATTCCTAATTTTCCTTTTGTTGTCCTATTGTTGGTATTAAAGAAGTTTGGTAGAATGTGTAGGTCATAATTCCATTTGCGCAACCCCATATTTTCTACATCTGCTTTCCCGTATTGTTGAATTAAAAGATCCCCACTTTGTGCTTTAGAATTTTGAAAACAAAGAACACTTATGGAAAGTAAAAGTTGATAAAACAGCGGTTTTGTCATTGGTAAACATTGAGAGATCAGAGTTTAAAAATACGGAACTGTTTTTAGTTTACATTATTTTTAATTAAAAGCTTATATTTACCATACAGCAGTATTAACATTTTTAAAAACTGAACAAATGTCAAGTAAATTTTTTGGAAATAGAACCGTAAAAAACGCAGACAAAACAGGAGCAAAAAAAGCTCAAAAATCTAAAACTGCATCTAAAAGTAACGCTGGAGTTCGTAAAGTTGGTCGCGGAAAATAAGGTTAAAACTCACCTACACTTAATAATGTTTTTTAAAACAACAGTATTTTTTGATTTTGGTTTTTCTTTATTAAATCTTTTTCCACTACTTATTTTTACATTACTGTTAACTGTTGGTTGTATTTCAAAGGACAATGGGTGTGTAACACTAAAAAGCAGGAAAGAAATAGCTTGCACCAAAGAATATGTTCCTGTTTGTGGATGTAATAATATAACGTATTCTAATAAATGCGAGGCTGGTGCTTGGGGGATAAATGAATTTAATATTGGTGTTTGCAACACAAATTATATGGATTGAGACATGTACTTTTCATTGTTATTAAATACTCTATTGAAAAGGGTTTCATTTTTATTCAAAATCTAAATTGTGTCAATTTAGTATTAATAAAATTTATTAATTTTATTGAAACTTAATTTTGAGAATTACAGTTAATTGCATTTGTGACAGCAACTTGGCATTATTTTAATGTTCTTAATATTATCTTGGGGATGTAGCTCAGTTGGCTAGAGCGTTTGACTGGCAGTCAAAAGGTCGGGAGTTCGATTCTCCTCTTCTCCACCAGTATTACCGCTACACTACACATTTTTAAAGCCCACGATTAACGGTGGGTTTTTTCTTTTTCTCGAATTTGTTTTTGTAAGTTTTCTTTTAATTTACCACGTCAAACTTTAAATCCATTTTATCTTTGTTAGCATCAATGAGCTATTTATTTAAAGCGTCAATTATTGTGGTAAGAACAACAGATTCTATTTTTTGTCGAGGGCTTGAAAAGCGTTATTTATATCCCTGATAAAGTCTTCGTGATATTCTACTTGTCTTTTAGCAGAAAGCTTGCGCAATAGTATTAATCTTTTAATTATTCACAATTTTAGGGGAGAGTATATTTTAAACACTTTTCTTATTATAGTCGAGATTCCTATCTCGCTTTTTTCTGTATACAAGTTTTGCATTCCTTGTTGTTAAGGATCTCTCCAGCACTACATAATATGCAAATAAATTTACTGCATTACTACTGCAAATTTTTTTTAAAACGACCTTGTAAAAGTCAATTGTGTTCTGACAAAACCTAAGAAATACACATAAAATCTTGTTTATCAATAAATTAAATTTAATTTCAACAGAACATTCCTTAAACAGTCTGATATCACACAAGTTTACTTATTGTAATAAACAAGCATAGTTTGTAACTTTTTGCGGATCTGTTCAGAGAAGTTAGTTTATCTACTAAATTGTACTATAGAACCAGACTTTATTTATGACGCTTTTTAGGACGAATTGGACCTTGATAATACTCTTGTTTTTGGGAGTCACGGTTTCTTCGGCTCAAAGCTCAATTGTAGATATTACAACTTATTCTGATGTTGTAACCGATAGTGATAATTCTGTGGGGTCGGGTGATGTTATTGTTTTTACCACTACGGTAAAGAACATCAGTAACATAAACATTTCAAATTTCACAATAACCAATACCCTTTTTGGTATTGATGGGACAGCGTTAGCACTTAGCTCCCCAATCACTTTTGTTGGTAATTCTGATTCTTCCTCCCCAGGAAGCCTCATTGCAGGTGAAACTTCAACTTACGTTTCGACTTACACTTTCGATACTGCTGGAGTTAATGCTGGGGGAATAAGCTTGACCGTTACAGGAACAGGTAGTACACCCGGGAATTCCAATAATGTTGTAGATGTTTCCAATGATGGTGACGATAGTGATGGCAATTTAATTGATGATCCAACACAGGTAATCATTGGTAATACAGTTACATTGGTTGAAGGTACAAAACGGGAAAATTATATTGATAACGACTCTAATGGTTCGATTGGATTGGGAGATCAACTTGAGTATATCATTACTATCTACAACAATGGTGAGGAAGATTTGAAGTCAATTGCACTTTTTGATGTGCTACAAGATTTAAATAACAATACTTTGGCTTTGGTTGCACCCTTTACTCCACCAGGCCCGATTTTTGTTTCAACAGATCAGAATTCAACCAACGGTGAATTACTTGTTGGGGAAACTGCAACTTACAAAGCTGTCTATGTGGTTCAACAAGGATCGGTTGACTCTGGAGGGTTAACAAACTGTTTAGATGTTCAAGTTGATGGAGTAAATTCTGGACGTCAATATACCGACACAGCGGATAATGGTGATGATAACGATGGGAATTTAACAGACGATTGTACGGCATCTTCAATAACTGTTACTCCATCGATTGAAGTAACCAAAAGCGCAAGTGTTCAGGACGTGAATGGAAATGGAGTAAATGATCCTAATGATATTATTAATTACAACATAAGAATAGTAAATGACGGAAATGTAACCTTATCAAATTTATCACTTACAGATACATTCAGAGATGGTAACGGCAATAGTATTTCTTTAGATAGTGCTCCTGTTTTTTCATCTTCCTCTTTAGGATCTTCAGCAGGAACTCTTCAGGTTGGAGAAGTTGCAATTTATTTGGCTTCTTACACGGTTTCGGTAAATGCTGCAAACTCAGGTTATGTTTACAACTCATTATTAGCTACAGCAAGTTCTCCCGGAAACACAAATGATGTTTCAGATGTTTCAGATGACGGTATTGAAGATGATTTTAATGTAGTAGACGATCCGACTTTTACTTTCCTTTCAATTGACAAACAAATTGAGGTTACCAAAACGTTTACTTTAGCAGATGATGGCGACGGAGAGCCGGGACAAAATGACGTTGTTACCTACTCCATCGCGGTTCAAAATACTGGACAAATACAAGTTACAGGAATATCCCTAGTTGATTTACTAACCAATTGTGATGGGACTCAAATACTTACCTTATCATCTGGTCCTTCATGGAGTTTAAATAGCGGGTCATCCCCACAGGGTAGCTTAGCTCCAGGAGAAGTTGCTACATACACCGCTGTTTATACAATCGGATCTGCTGAGGTAGATTCAGGGTGTATTTTAAATACAGTTTCTGTAAGAGCTAGCACTCCAGGTAATTCAAATGACGTGTCTGATGTTAGTGATGACGGGAATGATAGTGATGGAAATCTAGTTGATGACAAAACAAGAACTAATTTTACAGTTGACCCAGGAATT
>PAOB01000021.1 GCA_002708445.1 Candidatus Arcticimaribacter sp. | reverse complement strand
TGGGTTCGTACAAGGCGTTTTCTGATCCAACTGAAGCGGAGGGCATCAATCCCATTGATCCTGATATTACTGAGGCCTCATCTGTTAATATATCTCCAAAAAGATTTTCGGTAATTAATACATCATAACTGTTTGGCCATTGAACCAAACGCATGGCTACTGCATCAACAAACTCGTAAGAAACTTCTACTTCTAGGTAATCTTTTTCCATTGCCTGAACTGTTTCTCTCCATAGACGTGAGCTTTCCAAAACATTAGCTTTGTCAACACAGCATAATTTTTTTGATCGAGTCATTGCCAATTCAAAACCTTTCTTTGCGATTCGAGTAATTTCTGATCGGGTATAGGTACAGGTATCAAAGGCTGTATTGCCATCATCCTTACGTCCGCGTTCTCCAAAGTAAATTCCTCCTGTGAGCTCTCTCAAGAAAACCAAGTCTGTTCCTTCAATACGCTCTTGTTTTAGAGGCGATTTGTCTAGCAAAGAAGGGAATGTAAAGGTTGGACGAACGTTTGCAAAGAGTCCTAATTTTTGGCGCATCTTCAATAAACCTTGTTCTGGACGGACTTTTGCAGAAGGATCATTGTCAAATCTTGGGTGACCGATTGCTCCAAACAGTATTGCGTCTGCATCTAAGCAAACTTGGTGGGTTTCATCGGGATAGGGTTCTCCAACTGCATCAATTGCTGCTGCTCCAGTCAAGGCTGGAGTCCAATTGATTTGGTGATTAAATTTTTTCGCAATGGCATTGGATACTTTTACGGCTTGATCGATTACCTCTGGTCCAATTCCGTCACCAGCTAAAAGAGCTATGTTTAATTTCATTGTTTGTATTCTAGGGAGTTATTGTTGTGTTTCTATTATGTTAAGCATTTTTTCGGTTGCCTTGATGGCAGAAACAGTTTGATCTGAATCCAAGCCTCTGGTTACAAAATTTTTATTCGCTTGTTGCCAAGTTATGGTGGTTTCACAAAGGGCATCTGATGTACTACCGGGGGGGATATGAACTGCGTAGTCAGTTAACTTTGGGAGTACAATCTCTTTGTTTTTGTAAATTTTACGAATGGCGTTGATGAATGCATCGTATTGACCGTCACCGCTTGCCTGTTCCTCATAAATTTCTTTTTCAATTTCTATTGCTACGGTAGTTGAGGGTTTTAACCCTTTGGAATGAGTGAGAACATAGGATTTTACAAATACTTTTTTGGAGTTATCACCACTGTTCATGACATCTGATATGATGTATGGTAAATCTTCGGCGGTTACTTTTTCTTTTCGATCACCCAATTCAATTATGCGTTGGGTTACTTTTTTTAGTGCATCATCGTCTAAACTCAAGCCCAGTTCTTGAAGGTTTTTCTTGATGTTTGCCTTTCCTGATGTTTTCCCTAGAGCATATTTTCGTTTACGCCCAAAACGTTCTGGGAGTAAGTCGTTGAAATACAGATTTTTTTTACTGTCTCCATCTGCATGAATTCCAGCGGTCTGTGTAAAGACATTAGCTCCAACAACGGGTTTGTTTACAGGGATTCTAAAGCCTGAAAATGTTGATACCAGTTGGCTGACCTTGTTCAATGAATTTTCATAGATATTGACCTCAATACCGGGAAGAAAATCATTTACAACTGCAACCAAACTTGCAAGAGGAGTATTTCCAGCGCGTTCTCCCATGCCATTTACGGTAAGATGTAGTCCATGAACTCCTGCTTTAATTGCTTCCATTGCGTTTGCAACGCTCAGGTCGTAGTCGTTGTGACCGTGAAAATCAAAGTGTAACTTGGGATAACGTTCAACAATTTCTGATAAAAAGGCAAAGGTTTCGCTGGGGGAGAGTATCCCCAGTGTATCGGGGAGTAAAACTCTTTTGATGGGTTGTGTAGATAAAAAATCGATGAATGAAAACACATATTCCTTTGAATGGCGCATCCCATTGCTCCAATCTTCTAAATAAACATTGGTTTCAATATTATGGGATTGGGCTAGAGAAATAGTTTCTTCAATCCCTTTAAAGTGTTTTTCTGGTGTTTGTTTGAGTTGATGCGTAAGGTGGTTGAGTGATCCTTTGGTTAATAGATTTTGTACTCGAACTCCTGCATCGATCATCCATTGAATGGAAATCCCTTTATCGACAAAGGTTAGAATTTCAATACGATCGATTAGATTTTTTGAATTTGCCCAAGCGCTTATGTCTTTAACTGCCTGAAATTCTCCTTCGGAAACTCGAGCTGAGGCAATCTCTATGCGATCTACCTGAAGTTCACCTAACAAAAGTTTGGCAAGGCTTAGCTTTTCTGATGAGGAAAAAGATACTCCGGAAGTTTGTTCACCATCCCGAAGGGTAGTGTCCATAATTTCAATAGTTCTTGGTTTCATAAACCTTGGGATAGAATCAGATTACAGTGGTGTATTTTTCGCAAATTCTCCTATTTGATCTTTGATGTTCATCAAGTAATCTATGTCATCAAAACCATTGAGCATATTATCTTTTTTATAAGAATTAATTTTAAAATTTTCAAATTCTCCGCTTGAATCGATTGTAATGGTTTGCTTTGGCAAGTCAATTGTAAACTTAGAATCCGATTCACTATCTATTGCAGAAAATATTTTTTGGAGAAACCCTGCGGATACTTGTACCGGAAGTACACCAATGTTTAGACAATTGTTTCTAAAAATATCTGCAAAAAAGCTGGATACAACACAGCGAAAACCATAGTCATAAACTGCCCATGCAGCGTGCTCTCTTGAAGATCCTGATCCAAAGTTTTTACCGCCAACTAATATTTTTCCACTGTAACGTTTGTCGTTTAGAGGGAATTCACTTTTTAGACTATCATCCTGATTGTACCTCCAATCTCTAAAAAGGTTATCCCCAAAACCAACCCGTTCTGTTGCTTTTAAAAATCGTGCAGGTATTATTTGATCGGTGTCAATATTTTCAATCGGTAAGGGTACCGCTGAACTTTTGAGGATATTAAATTTGTCGTATGCCATTGTGTTTTCTTTATTTTAAACTAAACTTCTTGGGTCGGTTACAACTCCTGTTACTGCAGCAGCTGCAGCAACTGTTGGGCTAGCCAAAAGGGTTCTAGATCCTGGACCTTGGCGTCCCTCAAAGTTTCTATTTGAAGTACTTACTGCATATTTCCCAGCTGGGATTTTATCATCATTCATGGCTAAGCAAGCTGAACATCCGGGTTCTCGTAACTCAAAGCCTGCAGCTTCCAGTGTGTTCAGTAAACCTTCTTCTTTAATGGCATTGAGTACCTTGTGTGACCCGGGAACTAACCAAGCTGTAACGTGATCTGCTTTCTTTTTTCCTTCAACAATTTCGGTAAAAGCTCTAAAGTCTTCGATACGACCATTTGTACAACTTCCAAGAAATACGAAATCAATTTTTTTACCGATCATGGATTCTCCTTCTTTGTATCCCATGTAATCCAAAGACTTTTTGTAAGTAGCCACACCTCCGTCAACGCTTTCGGCTGTTGGAATACCTCCTGAAATTCCCATTCCCATACCTGGGTTGGTTCCATAGGTTATCATTGGTTCAATTGCATCTCCCTTAAAGGTGTGTTCTTTGTCAAAAGTTGCATCCTCGTCTGTTTTTAGGGTTGACCAGTAGGTCATTGCTTTATCCCAAGCCGCTCCTTTTTGAGTAAATTCACGATCCTTGATGTATTCAAAGGTTTTTTCATCGGGAGCAATTATTCCTCCACGAGCTCCCATTTCAATACTCAAATTGCATACAGTCATTCGCCCTTCCATACTGAGGGATCGAAAAACTTCCCCAGCATATTCAACAAAATAACCGGTTGCTCCAGAGGTTGAAAGTTTCGAGATTATGAACAATGCTAAGTCTTTTGGTGTTACGCCCTTGTTTAAGGAACCGTTTACGTTGATTCGCATGGTTTTGGGTTTCGGCTGCATAATGCATTGAGTAGATAAAACCATTTCAACTTCCGATGTTCCGATTCCAAATGCTATGGCTCCAAAAGCTCCGTGAGTAGAGGTGTGTGAATCTCCACACACTATGGTTGCTCCGGGTTGGGTAATTCCATATTCAGGACCTACCACATGAACAATCCCATTTTTTTCGTGACCCAATCCCCAATATGAAATGCCATGTTCATTGGCATTTTCTTCCAGGGCTTTTAGTTGATTTGCAGATAAAAGATCTGCTACAGGTAAATGTTGGTTTATTGTAGGGGTATTGTGATCTGCAGTGGCAAATGTGCGTTTTGGGCTCATTACTTTTACACCTCTGTTCTTCAATCCTAAAAAAGCTACTGGACTTGTAACTTCATGAACTAAGTGGCGGTCGATAAAAAGGACATCAGGCCCGTCTTCAATTTGTTGCACTACGTGCGAATCCCATACTTTGTCGAATAATGTTTTACTCATATGTTTGTAATAAAAAAATATTAAGCTAAGTCGATATTACTTGCTTTGATAATGGTTGGAATGTCTTTATCTGTAATTTCTTTTTGTGTATCTGCTAACTTTAAAAACTCTTGATAAACTTTATCAAGTTGAAGTTTTTCTAATTCGTAGCCGATATTTTTTGCACGATAAGCCAGTGCTGCTCGACCACTCCTTGCTGTGAGTATTATTGCAGATTCTGTAACTCCTACATCATGGGGGTTAATGATCTCGTAGGTTTCTCTGTTTTTGATTACTCCGTCTTGATGGATTCCAGAACTATGAGCAAAAGCATTAGTGCCTACAATTGCCTTATTGGGTTGAACAATCATTCCCATTAAATCCGAAACCATTTGACTGGTTGAGTACAAAAGTTTTGAATCAATTTTAGTATCTAATTTTAGATAAGGGTGCTGCCGCAATATCATAACAACTTCCTCGAGAGATGTATTACCAGCTCGCTCACCAATTCCGTTAATTGTACATTCTATCTGACGTGCTCCATTGGTTATTCCGGCAATTGAATTGGCGGTAGCCAGTCCAAGATCGTTATGGCAATGACACGACAGTACTACTTTATCAATACCAGTAACATTTTTTTTTAAGTACTTAATTTTTGCTCCGTATTCTTCTGGTAAACAATATCCTGTTGTATCGGGAATATTGAGCACCGTAGCACCTGCCTTAACAACTGCTTCGCACACACGAGCCAAAAACTCATTGTCTGTTCTTCCGGCATCTTCAGCATAAAATTCTACATCCTCTACAAACGATTTGGCATAAGAAACTGCATCAATAGCTCGTTCGATTATGGCGTCTTTGTTTGAATTGAATTTGTATTTTATGTGAGATTCAGAAGTACCAATGCCCGTATGAATTCTCGGTCTTTTGGCATGCTTTAGAGCATCGGCTGCAACTTTAATGTCATTCTTTACGGCACGAGTTAGACCACAAACCGTTGCATTTTTTACAATTTTAGAAATTTCTACCACTGAATTGAAATCACCAGGACTAGAAACTGGAAATCCAGCTTCAATAATATCGACTCCAAGAACATCTAATCGTTCGGCAATAGTTAGTTTACTTTTGGTGTCTAGTTTACATCCGGGAACTTGCTCTCCATCGCGAAGGGTAGTGTCAAAAATTTGGACGTGCTCTTGGGCCATTTTAGTCAGTTTACTGAAAGCAATACGAATTTAAGACTTAAATGCATAAACTTGTAGTTTTTTACTTACTTTTATTACGAAACCTGAACAACTTCAATTAACAATAAAGTGCTTTTAATAAATATTTTATGTAAAAAAACGCTACAATGACAAACGATCATAAAGAAAACCTTTTTGTTTTGATAAAATCATTGTCAAAATCTGAAAAAAGACAGTTTAAACTTTATGTGGGAAGAATGGGTTCAAACTTGAACTCTAAGTTTCTAAGTTTGTTTAATCTTTTGGATAAAATGAACGTTTATGATGAGAAAATTATTCTCAAAAAAGATTTTGTAACCAAACAGCAGTTGTCTAATCTAAAAGCTCATTTGTATCGTCAAATTCTGATCAGTTTGCGTCTCAATCCCTCCCAGCAAAACAAGAGAATGCAGATCCGAGAACAATTGGATTTTGCCACAGTACTCTACCAAAAAGGGCTGTACAATCAAAGTTTGAAAGTTTTGGATCGAGCAAAAACCACTGCCGTAAAGTTTGAGGAAAAATATGCCGCTTTTGAAATTGTTGAGTTAGAAAAAGTTATTGAGTCTCAGTACATCACAAGGAGTATGAGTAATCGCACCGAAGTACTTGTTCAGGACGCAACTTATTTTAGCAATCAAAATCACATTTCAAGTCAATTATCCAATCTGTCTTTGGAATTGTATGAACGTCTTATCAAAACAGGATATGCAAAAAGTGATGATGAATTTCGTTCAGTGACAAAGTTTTTTTTGGAACGACTTCCCAAGTTTTCTTTTGATGAACTCGGCTTTAGGGAAAAATTATGGTTTTTTAAAGCTCATGTTTGGTACAGTTTGCTCACACAAGATTTTTTGTCTAGTTACCGATATTCTACAAAATGGGTTGGATTGTTTGATGAGCAACTCGATATGATCTCTTCGCATCCTGTTTTTTATTTACAAGGGAATAACTATTTATTGGAATCCATTACCTTATTGAAGTATCCAGTGAAATTTCGGGAGGTTCTAAAAAAAATGCTTGACGTAGTAAATTCAGTGGATTTTCCGGAGAATGATAATTTGAGTGCTCTTGTATTTTTGTACGAATACAACAACCGCTTTAATTTGTATTTTTTGGAAGGAAACTTCAAAGAAGGACAGGAGATTATCGAACCGTTGTTGCTTAAAATTGAAGAGTACAAAGGTCAAATTGATGAGCATCACGTGATGATGTTTTACTACAAAATTGCCTGCTTGTATTTTGGATCAAATGATTTTGAAAAAGCAATTGTTTATTTGAATAGAATTGTAAACAATAAGAAGTTAAAAATGAGAGAGGATTTACTCTGTTTTACTCGTTTGTTGAATCTTATTGCTCACTATGAAGCTGGTTTTGATTATCACATCGACCAACACATTCGCGATACCTTTAAGTTTTTATTAAAAATGGGAGATTTACATGAGGTTCAAAAATCTCTTATTCGTTTTGTTCGAAAACTTGGGAATATTTATCCACACGAATTGAAAGATGCTTTCAAAAAATTACATGCTGAACTGAAGCAATATGAAAAGGATCCTTATGAAAGAAGAGCCTTTTTGTATCTGGACATTTTATCTTGGTTAGAAAGTAAAATTCAAAACAAAACAGTTGCCGAAATCATTCATGCTAAAGCCAATTTAATCAATCGGAAGAACAGGCATCCCACAGAGCATCTTTAGGTAAAGGTGCGATGCATTTTACCGATTCTTTGGTAACTGGATGAAGAATTTCGAGTGAACGTGCATGAAGATGAATACTTCCATTTGGATTGCTTCTAGAGGCTCCATATTTTAGATCACCTTTTATTGGACACCCAATTGCTGAGAGTTGAGACCGAATTTGATGATGTCTTCCGGTTTCCAATTCGATTTCCAATAAGGAGTAGTTATTTAATTTTTTCTTTACAGAATATTTTAGAACGGCTTTTTTGGAATCTGGAGTTTCCTTTTTGTAGGTATAAGATTTATTTTGCTTTTGATTTCGTACCGTCCAGTGAACTAGGGTGTTGGAAGTGGAGGTAGGAGAGGTTTTGGTAATTGCCCAGTAGATTTTTTTGGTAATGCGATCTTTGAATTGCAAATTCAATCGCTCAAGAGCTTTGGAGGTTCTTGCAAAAACAATTGCTCCGCTTGTAGGACGGTCGAGTCGATGTACCACTCCCAGAAAAACAGCTCCTGGTTTATTGTATTTGTATTTGATGTAGTCCTTTGCAAGTTCAACCAAAGGAATGTCTCCTGTTTTGTCTCCTTGAACCAAAATTCCTGGCGGTTTATTGACAACTAATAAGTGATTATCCTCATAGAGAATTTCTAACTTCATGAATTTAGTATTGCTCTGATTCGTTTGGGAAGTCTTTATTCTTCACATCGTTTGTGTATTGTTGGATAGCCTCAACAATCTGGGTGTGTAAATCTAAATAACGTCTCAAAAACCTTGGGCTGAACTCTTTGCTCATTCCCAACATATCATGAAGAACTAAAACTTGGCCATCCACACCATTTCCTGCTCCAATTCCAATGACAGGGATAGAGACAATTGATGCAATTTTTTTGGCTAAATTAGCTGGTACTTTTTCTAAAACTAATCCAAAACACCCTGCTTCTTCTAACATTTTTGCATCTTCAATAAGTTGGTTTGCTTCGGCTTCTTCTTTGGCTCGAACCGTGTAGGTTCCAAATTTGTAAATAGATTGTGGTGTAAGTCCCAAATGACCCATCACAGGAATCCCAGCTTGAATAATTCGTTCAATTGAGGATTTTACTTGTAACCCACCTTCTAGTTTTACTGCATGAGCACCGGATTCTTTCATTATTCGGATTGCCGATTTGAGGGCTTCTTTAGAATCTGCTTGATAGGTTCCAAAGGGGAGATCAACTACCACCAATGCACGTTTAACCCCCCGAATCACCGCTACTGCATGGTAAATCATTTGATCTAATGTAATGGGTAGTGTTGTTTCGTGACCAGCGATTACATTGGATGCAGAGTCTCCAACCAAAATCACATCAACCCCAGCCTGATCAATCAAGCCAGCAAGAGTAAAATCATATGCAGTTAGCATTGAAATTTTTTCTCCATTGGCTTTCATTTTTAAGAGCGAATTTGTGGTAACTCTGTTGTATGTATTTTTTGCGACAGACATGCTTCAAATTTTTTTCAAATGTACTCTTTTTCTTAATGAGTTTTATTTTTTAGCCCCATTAGGAGCTAAGATTGATGACAACTCGGATCGATATGTTCATTCAACGCTGACATGCTGTCAGTTTTTCTTTAATGGCATACTCCTTGACTATTATGATTTTAAATTAAAAATAATCTAAAATGAGTAAGATAATTGGAATTGATTTAGGAACTACCAACTCTTGTGTTTCTGTGATGGAAGGTAACGAACCCGTTGTAATCCCTAATGCCGAAGGGAAAAGAACTACTCCCTCTGTAATCGCATTTGTAGAAGGTGGAGAAATTAAGGTAGGAGATCCTGCAAAACGTCAGGCCGTAACCAACCCAACTAAAACAATAGCCTCTGTAAAGCGATTTATGGGGAATAAGTTTTCTGAATCTTCAAAAGAAGCTTCAACCGTAGCTTACAAAGTAGTTAAAGGAGATAATAATACTCCTCGTGTTGATATTGATGGACGTTTGTACACTCCACAAGAGCTTTCTGCTATGATTCTTCAAAAAATGAAGAAAACAGCGGAAGACTACTTGGGTCAAGATGTTACCGAAGCGGTCATTACCGTTCCTGCTTATTTCAATGATGCTCAACGTCAGGCAACAAAAGAGGCCGGAGAAATTGCAGGACTTAAAGTTCAGAGAATCATAAACGAACCAACAGCTGCAGCCCTTGCTTATGGTTTAGATAAAAAAGATGGCGCAGATCGCAAAATTGCGGTATACGATCTTGGTGGGGGAACTTTTGATATTTCGATCCTCGAATTGGGAGATGGTGTATTTGAAGTTTTATCTACCAACGGAGACACCCATTTGGGTGGAGATGATTTTGACCAAGTTTTGATTGATTGGTTAGCAGACGACTTCAAAAAAGCTGAAGATATTGATCTTCGCAAAGACCCAATGGCTTTACAGCGTTTGAAAGAAGCTGCTGAAAAAGCTAAAATTGAACTTTCGTCTTCCGCACAAACGGAAATAAACTTGCCATATGTTACCGCCACTGCATCAGGACCGAAGCACTTGGTAACTTCTTTGTCTCGTTCAAAATTTGAGCAATTATCGAATGAGTTGGTTCGTCGTTCTATGGCTCCCGTAAAGAAAGCGTTGGATGATGCAGGTTTATCAACTTCTGAAATAGATGAAATTATTTTAGTTGGTGGCTCTACCCGTATTCCAATTATTCAAGAAGAAGTTGAAGAATTCTTTGGTAAAAAACCATCTAAAGGGGTAAACCCAGACGAAGTTGTAGCCATAGGAGCTGCTATCCAAGGAGGTGTTTTGACTGGAGATGTAAAAGACGTATTGTTATTGGATGTAACCCCTCTTTCATTAGGAATCGAAACCATGGGTAGTGTAATGACTAAGTTGATTGAAGCCAATACAACGATTCCAACTAAAAAGTCTCAGGTATTTTCTACTGCTGCTGATAATCAACCTTCTGTTGAAATACATGTTATTCAGGGTGAAAGATCTATGGCAGCGGACAACAAAACCATTGGACGTTTTCATTTGGATGGAATCCCCCCAGCGCCCAGAGGTACTCCTCAGATTGAGGTAACCTTTGATATCGATGCAAACGGGATTATTAAAGTAACAGCAGCTGATAAAGCAACTGGTAAAAGTCAGGACATACGTATCGAGGCTTCTTCAGGACTTACCGAAGAAGAAATTCAAAAGATGAGACAAGAAGCAGAAGCAAATGCTGAAGCTGACAAAGCTGCCAAAGAACAAGTAGACAAGCTTAACAGCGCTGATCAAATGATTTTCCAAACGGAAAGCCAACTGAAAGAATTTGGAGATAAATTATCTGATGATAAAAAGAAGCCCATCGAAGAAGCTTTGGAAGAACTGAAGAAAGCATTTGAGTCAAAAGATATTGCTGTGATTGAACCAGCTTTGGAGAAAATCAATGAAGCTTGGAAAAATGCATCGGAAGAGCTTTACAAGGCTCAAGCTGATGGCGCTCAACAAGCTGGAGCTGACCCTCAAGCTGAGCCTGCTGCTGAAGCCTCTGGATCAGATGACGTGCAAGACGTCGATTTCGAGGAAGTTAAAGAATAATTATCTTTTTTCATTCATTTTTAAAAAGCACCCTTTAGGGTGCTTTTTTTTTTACTACATTTAAAAAAGAAACAGTCCCCTAATCCGTTCTACCATCATGAAAAACCTACATCTTTGCAACCCACCAAAAACTGAAAAAACACAATGCATGCTGAAACATATTAGCTCAAAAACTATTATGATTTACACCCGTGTAAATAAAAAAATCCTTGCAAATACAAAAGGTAAATTACATGTCATTTTTGAATATCAAAATAATGATTATCAATATTTTAAAATAAATCATAATTAGTGAAATATAAAGGGAATAAACGCAATATGCGGATATAAGGATGTAATACACATACGAATAGACTGAATATTAACCTAAAGCGGTTCTATTGATAAACATTTTTTAAACTTTTAAAATCGAAAATTATGAAAAAAAGTACTTTTTATCTTAGTATGCTCATTTGTAAGCTTTGCTTTTACAACAAATGAAAAAATCGAGCCAATTTCTGTAGAAGAAAATGCAGAAATTATTTTACCGATGGAGGTAAAAGTATATCCAATTGAAAATAGCGCCGAGTTATGTTATTTATCCCGAAACGACAGAGTCAAAACAAATTGAAAGTGCTAAAAAAACATATGAATTTAAAATAGAGTTATTCTAATTCACCCCCATTCTCTCTGTACAGTTTATCTGAGGCTTGGAGTAATTTATTTTTGAGGTCAGGACTCAAGTTTGGATTTGCATTAAAATAACCCAAAACAAGATCATAAGCCTGCTTTGATGTGTATTGCCCAACCGTAACATCCAACCAACGCTTTGGAAAAAAAATGTCGCCCGTACGTTGAATTTCTTCGAGGAGCTCAAGGCTCAGAGCCAAGGTCTTAATACCCTCATCTTGCCGAATGGGATGGTGCATAAAACCAGCTGCAGTTTGAACCCAACTTTCTTTTTCTCGGTTTCTAGGCGATTTAAATGATTCAAAATAAGCGGTTCGAATTTCTGGATCATCGCTAAGCGCAGCCTCCATAAATTCAAAACGCTCGCGTTTATCAGGATTGGTAAGTGCAGCCTTAGCCTCCTCTAAAATTTCCTTAGAAGTGGGATGCCCAAACAAGGAAAGCGTCTGTGCCAAAGTAGTAAACTCATCTTGATTCAAAAAAAGTCCTTCAATATTATCATCTTTACTCCACAAGCGATACAACTGATTAATTCCATCACTAGATTTTGCAACGGAACGATAAGTGTTGAAGATAGTTTTTTTAATGTTTATTGATGCTTGGGCCTGCAATCTTGCAAAGAGTGTTTGCTCAATTTTGATTAGTCGTTGCTGATAATTTTTAGGGTAAAGGTAATTCCAGAACAGATCACGAGTTTGATTAGTAATAAGGTGTAAAATCAATTCATTTTTTTCAGTTTCAACTCCATTCATAAGGAGATCAAAAACACTTTTTACATCGATTAAACCCAATAACATATTTTCATAAGCATTCAGGTAAACATGGGCACGAGACACCTCATTTTCAATGTATGCTGCTGACTTTATCACCTCCTTATTTGTAGGAAAAACTCCATAGCCAAACCCATTGCTGTTGTACAAAATATGATTGGGTTTATCCAATCCAACAGCCTCTAGAACAGCTGTAATTGACTCATTACTCGAAACGCTAAAGGTTTTTGTGTTGTTGGGGTAAACCAATCTTATTTCAAAAGATTGTGGCCAAATTTTATCAGAACCATCTTCCGCTTTTTGATACAGTTCAAAACGTTTTATTTTATTGTTTTCATCGTAAACAAGTTGATCGGTGAAAAGGGGACGCCCAGCAGAATTAACCCAAACTTCACTCCATTTTTTAATATCCAACGAAGTTTTTTGATCAAAAATATCGATCAGATCATTCCAATCAGCATTGCTATTAGAAAAGCGATCGATGTAGGTTTGAACCCCAGTTTTAAAATCATTATCTCCTAAAATTTTTTCCAATTGTCGCATCATAATAGGAGCCTTATTGTAGATGATGCTTCCATAAAGCGATCCGGCTTGCTCAAGATTATTAAGCTCTTGCCTAATGGGGTTGCTTCCTTGAGTTCGATCAACACCATAGGCACTGGGATAGTGGGAGGTTAAAAACTGAAGCTCATGATTGACATCTTTAAAAAGAGGATTTACGATTTTACCCGCCATAAAATTTGCAAAAACTTCTTTCATCCAAACATCATTGAACCAATTCATTGTAACCAAGTTGCCAAACCACATATGAGCACTTTCATGAGCAATTAATTTAGCACGAGATAATTCTTGAGCCTGAGTTGCATTTTCATCTAAAAACATAAGAGCTTCTCGGTACTGAATAGCCCCTGTATGTTCCATACCCCCGTATTGAAAGCCTGGGATAGTAGCAAAATCAATCTTTTGAAAAGGAAATGATTTTTTGGTGTAGTTCTGCAAATAATTAAGGGAAGCATTGTGTAAACGAAAAATTTCAGGAATACTAACACTCGTTTTGTTCACGTCGGTTTCTCGATAACGAAAATCCATGTTGTATGGGGAGGATCTATCTTTTTTGGAGTTAAATTTTCCAGCAACAAAAGAAAAAAGGTAGGTACTCATCAAATCACTCTCATTAAATCTGTAATCTGTATTGACACCATCATTTACCAACAATTCTAAATGAGAACTCGCCAGAACATTCCAATCTTTAGGAACTTTAACACTGAGGGTGTAAGTCGCCTTTAGGTTGGGTTGGTCGAAACAGGGAAACAAGGTTCTTGCCCGATCGGGAACCAATAAAGTGTAAAGGTAATCATCGTTTCGATTCAAGGATAAATCTCCGGCTTCAAACTCAATATCAATAACATTTACTCCCAATTTTAAAAATTCTTGAGAAATAATAAGGTGCTCCTTTTCATGAATAATGTTTATTGCTTGTTCATTTACATTTAGGTATTTTAAATGCGAGGAGTCTTCTTTAAAATCGAGGTAAAGTGGGTTTGTAAGGTCGTGAACAGAAACCCTAAGGCTCAATTTAGAAAAAATAGGGTCCTCTTTTTTTGGGGGAATCAAAAAACTCAACTGATAATTCACATCCGAAAGCTGCTTTACACGATATTGAGCCAAATCCAAAGAAACCCCTTGGGTATTGTTTAGCTTTTCATATTCTGAACACGAAACTAAAAACAGGCAAATAAAAGAAAAGTAAAAAGAAAGTTTTTTCACGGCTACTTTAAAAAAACTAAGTTAGGGGTTTTAAATTCATTTTTAAAATAAAACATACTGTTCTATTAGCCATTTACAAATATCGGTTTCTAAAATCACTCGGATTTTCTTGGCTAATTTTTTTAAAAATTCGATTGAAATAAGACAGGCTCTCAAAACCAGATTTGAGACAAGCATCACCCACACTTTGACCCAACATCAATAATCTTTTGGATTGGCTTATCCTGTAACGATTGAGGAATTCAACAAAGGTGTATTGACTAGCTTTTTTAAAATACCGACAAAATGCCTCTTTGGATAGGTTGCTAATTGCAGCAACTTGATCAAGGGTTATTTTTTGATGATAGTTTTTATCTACAAAGGCATAAATCTCTCGAAGTCTCCCCTGATCACGCTCACTGTACTTATTTCTGTAGGGTTGTTTGTGCAATAAATTTTGATCATTGCTATCCGCCAAAATCTGAAGTATCTTGAGAATTTGAATGTATTGATCAAAAGGTTTAAGCTTTTCTAGTTGAAATAATTTTTTCCCAACATCAGCTTTGATTTTTACATCAAAAGCGATTCCATGTTTAGATTGTTCAAATAATTTAGCCAATGAAGACAATTCTGGAGTATTCTGAAAATGAGCTTCAAAGAAATCTTTTTTAAAATGAACCACTACCTTTTGATAATCAGTTTTAATCCCATAGTCAAAGTTCAAGTGAGGAATATTGGAACCAATCAACGTTAAATCAGACTTTTTATAAGTTGAAATGTGATCCCCAATATGTCTCGTACCTTCAGTAGCCTCAATGTAAACCAGCTCATATTCAGGGTGGAAGTGCCAATAAAACAAATCACTCAGCCGT
>PAOB01000020.1 GCA_002708445.1 Candidatus Arcticimaribacter sp. | reverse complement strand
TGCTACTTTCTTGGATATAAGCGAAACTCAAATTATTACTCCACCATCTTATTATGAGATTTCGGGTACACCTTCGGTTACCCTTGGTGCTCCTACACCATATGTATATGAATTAACAACCTCCGGGCCCAATTGTACTGGTAGTACCTCTGTGAGTGGAACAATAACGGTACAACCCAGTACCTCTGCAAGTTATCTATCGGGTGTTCTAAATCAAGTTATTTGTGATAACGAAACCATG
This sequence comes from Candidatus Arcticimaribacter sp., assembly GCA_002708445.1. Classification (GTDB taxonomy): domain Bacteria; phylum Bacteroidota; class Bacteroidia; order Flavobacteriales; family Flavobacteriaceae; genus Arcticimaribacter. The sequence continues at coordinate 30,890 of PAOB01000020.1, read as the reverse complement.
ACCGATATCGTTTATTCTACGGTAGGGGCAGTAGCAATTGCAATTGTTACGCCAACAACTCCATCTTGGATAGATGTTGATTTTGATTCAATAACACAGCAGATAACAATTTCAACTCCGGCAGCTCCGAATCAAAATGTTACTACAACTACGGTTTACAATTATCAAATTAATTTACTAGGAAGCTTGTTTGGGTGTAACACTATTCCATCTCCAATATCAGGAACAGTTACCATATCACCATTGGATCAAATTTCACATATCATAACCTCTGGTGCTGAAAATCAATCGATTTGTGTGGGTGGTAACCCTGCTGTACCTTTTGCAATTGATCCAATTGAATACCAATTGTCAGGTGGAGCAACGGGTGCCACGGTTACTGGACTTCCACCTGGAATTACTCCAACTTTCACAGCATTAAACAGACTTGTTCTCTCTGGAACGGCAACGGCAATCCCATCTCCGACATTTACCTACAATTATCAAATAATAACAACACCTGCAGGTTGCGTATCGGCTACCGCATCAGGTTCTATAACAGTATTTTCACAACCGGAATTAAGTTTAGTTACTTCGGCAACTACTGCAAATCAAACTGGAGTTAATGCAATTTGTGATGCTCAGCCAATACAAACCATAATCTACGAGCATAGTACCACAACTCCAATTACAACTCAAGTTAATTTCACATGGTTAGGCTCAAATACACTCTTTGGATCGGGAGTAACTGCTGTATCATCGGGAACAAATCAATTTGTGATATCAGGTACCCCAACAACCAACGTTACAGAAACGACTATATACAATTATCAAATAGAAACTGTTGGAAGTAATTGTGAACCTGAGATTGTTTTAACAGGAAGTATTCAGATAAATCCGAATCAAATCATAGAGTTAATTTCACCAGTTAATTCTGATAATCAAACGGTTTGTGTCAACGATCAAGATAATCCAGCCACTGCAAATACATCAAGTTTTGTTTCCATTGAGTATCAATTGGGTGGGGGAGCTAGTAATTATACGGTTGTAGGATTACCACCCGGTTTAACTCATAATAGAACTATTTCAAATACAATTCTGATTGATGGATTTATTTCTCCAACGGCAACAACATCAGCTTCACCAACTGTAATATACAATTACATAATTACAACTTCTGGAACATGTACTGAGACTCAAGCAATGGGTGTAATTGAAGTTCACTCCCTGCCAACTTTGAGTTTAACGAGTTCTGCAACTTCAGCCGATCAAACTGGAGTCAATGCGATATGTGATGGAACACCAATGGAAACGATCGTATATGAAATTGGCGGAGGAGCAACACTAATGAATTTTTCTTGGGTAGGTTCTAATACGCTATCATTTGCAGGTTCTGGATTTATTCAAACCAATACAGGAACTCAAATTATTCTTTCTGGAACACCTACGACCAATGTAACTCAAACTACATACTACGACTACCAAGTTGAAACTATTGGAAGTAACTGTATTCCTGAAATTGTTTTAACAGGTACGATTCAAATAAATCCAAATCAAACGATAACGCTTGTTTCCTCTGCTACAACAGATAATCAGGTAGTTTGTGTTCGAGACAACAACAATCCATTGCAACCAGAAACATCGAATTTTGTTCCAATAGTATATGAACTAGGAGGAGGAGCAATGGGAGCTGTTGTAACAGGTCTTCCGGATGGAATTTCACCATCTACTACAGCAACGGCTATTATTATCAATGGTCAGCCTTCGTCATCAGCTACATCACTCGTTTCTCCTACCATTGTTTACAACTATACGGTTACTACATTTGGAGGTTGTACTACTTCTACTATAAATGGTTCTATAGAAGTTCAATCGCTTCCAACCTTGTCTTTAATTTCCTCTTCGACGACAGCAAATCAGACAGGATTTGGAGGTGCTGTTTGTGTAAATCAAGATATTGTTCCAATTGTTTATGAATATGGAGGAGGAGCTGAAGGAATTACATTTAATTGGACCTCTCCAGCAAATGTGGCACCAGTAACATCATTGTCACAAGTATATTCGGGAACACAATTCATAATTTCTGGAAGTCCAAGTCCATCTGCTACTCTTACGACAACTACAATTTTTGAATATGAAATTGTAACACGAGACAGTAATTGTTTACCTGAAATAACCCTTACAGGTCGAATTGAAGTTAAACCAGAGGATGCATTGGAATTAACCTCTGGAGTTGGATCAGATTTCCCAACAATTTGTGTTGGAGGTTTACCACCAACTGAGAGTCTTACCGATATTGTTTATGAATTGAAGAATGGAGCCGACAGCGCCATAGTAACTGGTCTACCTCCTGGAATAGCTTACACGGTGACTCCATCGAAAACTGTTGTAATTTCTGGAACAGCTCAAGCATCGGCATCTTTATCCTCAACAACTTTAACACCTTGGATATATACTGTAACAACAATCGGTTGTTCTCCAGTTGTTGCAAATGGAACCATAACAGTTACTCCAAAACCTGAATTGGTGTTAATTTCTGGAACAGCAGTGCAAACTCCTGTTTGTAATTTAACACCTATCGCAGATGTTCAATATGTATTCAATCCAGCAGCAGGAGCAGTACCAGTGGTAACTTGGCCAAAAGGTAAACCAAATGGTGTAGAGGTATCCTCAGGCGGATTTACAGACCGTTTAACAATAGGTGGAATACCTTCAGTAGTAATTACCAGAACTACAATATATCCATATGAAGTAACCTTCACTGGTACATGTTCTCCATCTGTTGTTCTACGAGGTAGTGTAGGTGTTATACCAACTCCCGTTATCGATTCAAATTATATTCTTACAAATGATGTAACCAATGTAAGTTGTTTTGGTGCATCAGACGGATCTATTATAATTCCAGATGAAGCCTCACTTGGATTTAGTAATCGCATAACAGGTGGAATGTTAAGTGTTCAACAAATCGATGAAATCTCTATATCTGGTACAACAACCATAGGCGATATAATTCGAGTTACTGCAGCAGGAAACACCTTTGAATACACTGTAAAAGCTGACCCCTATGGAAGTGCCATACCCGAATCTCTGACAGTGGTTAGCAATCTTGTTGCAAAGGTGATTAATGATGGAGTCGTAACCTCTGGCCCAGTGATTGAACCCTATGTAACTGCAACACCAATAGCAGGAGGAATTTCATTACAAGCAGACGTAGGAGGTATTCCGTTGAATACATCTGTGGATATTACTCAAACTACAAGTTTAAGTAGCACCATAACCACTATTCAAGAAAATAGAGCTTTAAATTATAATTTCTCATGGCAAGGTCCAGATGGATATACTAGTTCAAGCCTTAGTATCTTTAATCTTAAGGCAGGAGATTATGTACTTACCGTTGATCTGAATGGTTGTTCTGATCAATCTGAAGTAATAACGATAACAGAACCAGCTGAACTAGAAGTAGGCGTTACCCTTTGCTCAGGATCTGCACAAGTGAGTGTAACCGGTGGTACACCTCCTTATACCTTTATTTTAGAAGATGATAATGGAGCACAAATTGGACCTCCAATAGTGAAGCCAGGGGAACATACATATACAGGACTTGCCATTGGTGATGACTACATCGTTGAAGTTACTGATCAGTCATGTACCATAGCAGTTCGTGAAGCTTTCAAAGTACCAACCTCACTAAACTTCAGTCATTGGGACATCAACGAAGGAGTTACTAACAGTTTTTGTGCAACTGGAACTGTTGGAAATGGAAGTATTGAACTGACTCGAGGCTCTGGCGCTACCTTCCAAAGTGCATTTTCGGGTGGATCAAATATATTCTCTTATTTATGGCAAAGCTCATCATCTTCTGGAACAATAGGAGTAACACCTAATATTTATAATCTCCCTCCAGATATTTATACAGTTACAGTTACTGACCTTGTTCTTGGTTGTTCTGATACACGATCGTTTACAGTTGGTGGATTCCCTGTCTTAGAATTAAATGCGGTAGTAGTAGGATTACTTCAAGATAATACGACTGGAGTTTCTTCGAGTACAGCAGATTATGTTTATTTCTTGGCATGTAATGGTGATACAGATGCAGATTTCTCATTGATAGCAAGTGGAGGAAATAGTAATTACACGATAACCCCGATCACTCCAGCTGCAGCTAGTGTAAGTAATATTGGCGGTTCCATACTTGTGCAAGACGGAGGACCTGGCCTTTATACCTTTAGTTTGGATGATGTTGGACCTAACGGAGATGTCTGTAGTGTTGTAAAAACAGTTGAAGTAATCAATCCTGATCCAATGTTCCTTGTTGAAAATGAAGACAATAGAATCAATCCGATCTGTGGAGGAGATCTAGGTTATGTTGAATTTAATGTAGTTGGTGGATCACCAAACAGAGGGCCATACAGGGTTACCTTAAATGGAGGTGCGTTGGTTAAGAGTTCTTTAACTTCTGGTGATAGAAGAGTAGTGTTTGATAATATAGATACTTCGCTGATAAGTTCAATTGCACCTACAGTTCTAATTGAGGATGCATTTGGATGTTCTGTAACTTCACAAATATCATCCATCACATTTAATGTTATTCCAGATCTTCAGTTTGAAACTGTAGTAACCGATATCGATTGTTCTGTTCCAACTCCTGGAAGCGTAACATTCCGTGAGGTTGGACCTGATACCTTTGCTTCATCTCAAGATATTCAAATTCGAGTTTATTTACCAGCGGTAAATACCAATATTTATAAATCTTGGGGACCAAACCCCAATACTTCGGTTACTATTCCTTTACCGACATTGGGAATTTATAATTATGAAATCACTGATGGAAATGGCTGTCTTTTAACTTCTACACCACCTCCTACTTTTGAAGTAAAAGTAATTGGTAACCCTAATCCACTTGATATTTCCCGAATTGATGTTACTCAGGTTGGTTGTGAAAATGACACCAGTGTTATCGCTTTAAGTATTGAAAACATCCAGCCTCCTATGAGTATCTCATGGTTTGAATATAAAGCGGTAACTACGTTAAGCTCATCAACAGGAGCAACACCAACGACCACTTCACAAACAACTTTTGATTGGGTACCTATTACTTCTCTGGATGGAAATGCTACTGTATCAGATTTACCTGAGGGTGTTTATAAAGCAGAAGTGTCTGATGGTCGATCCCAAAACTGTGGAGGTACTATCGTTACTCCTAATATTATTCTTCAGGAGAGTTCAATTGAAATAGTGAATTTCCGAACAATAGAAAACAATCCTGCCGTTTGTGATAATTATGGTTCTAATTTCACATCTGATGCTGTCTTTAGAATTAATGAGAATTTAAACAGAACCTTAGGCTCAAATAGTTTTAATATTACCTTATTATCAGAGTCAGGAAGTGTAATTACCAATCCAGCAGCTTGGGATCTTAATGGGGATGGAAAAGTAGATGCAAAACCTCGAGGTTTCGTCTATCGATATCCAGACTTACAACCTGATCGATATACACTTACTATTGAAGAAAGTCTACCTGCATCAAGTACACTAACTCCTTGCTCAGAAGTATTCTTTTTTGAAATACAAGATTATTTACCCATTGAATTCATTGGTCAAACAATTCTTGAAACAGATATATGTACAGGAAGAGTTGCTCTAATAGAGGGTGAGGCTGCTGGTGGAGTTCCAATTATTGTTGATGGACTTCCAACCTATCAATTCGAATGGACTTTTACTCCAAGCGATCCTACTGAGCCAACAACAAAGTTCTTTGGACCAACAATTCAAAATGCACCTCCGGGAACTTATTGTGTTAAAATAACTGATGCAAATGGATGTTTCTATGATTCTTGTGATGTGTCTGCGGGCAGTAATCCAATTGATATTTTAGTTGAAGATGCAGTAACACCATTCAGTGTCACTGCAAATCTTCCAGATCCAGATAATCCAACACAACTGGTTAAATCATTACCGCCTGATTGTACTAGTGGTGGACTCAACGGACGCATCGGAATTGATGTTGCAGGAGGCTTGGGGCCAATTGATATTACTTGGTTTATTGAAGATCCTACAACCTTAACAGCTGCGACTAATCCAGGTTATCGTCCGCTTCCTGAATTTAACAATAGAACTTCATTAGACAATTTGGTTCCTGGGAATTATAAATTGATAATGAAGACTCTAAATCCTAGTGGTGAGGCTTGTAAAGCGAGTAGTAATTTCCTAACTAATGATTATTTATACTATGAAGAAGTTATTCTGGTAACACCTAACCGAGAGCTTTACATTATTGACGGTCCATTTGTAGATGAAGATCTTTGTGGTGGAACAGAGGGTAGATTAGTAGTAGATATTTTTGACAACAATAATGGAAACCTCAGTTTCTACTACAATGGTATTTTAATTCCACCAGCGGATGTAGTTCGTCTTGATGATCGTTCATGGTCTGTTGCAATAGTTAATGCAGTTGAGACTGCAGATCTTAAGATAGTAAATGAGGAGGGATGTTGGATTACTTCAGAAATTAGTAGAGGTATTGGAGAACCAAACTTTACGTATACTTCTCCAAATTTTGAAATTTCTGGCACCATCTTAGCTCGTGAAGAAATTACATTTGAGAACACATCAACCGATCCATATGTTACCTCAGAATGGATATTTGGAGACAATTCAACTCCTTTAATTGTTCAAACTTCTACAGTAAGTATTACTCCAGTTCGACATGCATATGGAATTTCAGGAACTTATTTTGCAACCCTGCGAATTTATAATTCAATTGGTTGTTCAGAGGAAGAAACTGTACCAATTTCAGTTGGAAAAGGATACAATATTATGGCTCCAAATGTGTTTACACCAAACAATGATGGTACAAATGATACTTTTAGAGCATTGTTTAGTGGGTTCAGCAACATGATCTTTACCATTTATGATTATCGTGGAAATGTTGTTTATAATGAATATGTTGAAGAGGATGATATAAATAATATTAAAGGACTTGAACTAAAGGGTTGGGATGGTTCCAATGCTCCTTATTCTCCTTACTACATTTATACAGCTTCAGGTATATTATTGGATGGAGAAACACAAATTGAGAAAAGTGGAACCTTTATTATTATAAAATAAATGAATATAACAATATTAACATATCGTCTTTTGATTGTTGCATTTCTTTTTGGGACATTACTTCAAGCTCAAGAGGAATATATTGTAAATCATTCCAAATTCATGCAAAAATCCAATCCTAGTTATTTTGGGTTCAATAGTTTAAACAAAGTGGGAGTGTTATATAATTCTATGAAATTGAATGAGTATGATAGGATGGATAATAAGTATTTCTTTGGTTCATTGACTTTTCAAGATCAAGGTTTTAGTTTAGGTGTAGACATCAACTCCTTTAAAATTCAAACTACGGGGTTAACATCTAATTTAGCTAACTTAACCTATATTTATAAATTACAGTTTGACAATGACACTTATTTTTTACCTGCTGTAACTATAGGTTTTGGAAATTCAACTGTAAATCCTGAAAACCTAATTTTTGAAGATCAATTAAATACTTCAACAGGTTTTATAAATACTGAATCTATTGATAAATTAGCACCACAAATAAGTAATGTAAATTATTTTGATTTAGGAGCTTCATTTATCTTACATACCGACAAATATTTAGCAGGATTAACTTTTAAGCACTTAAATAAGCCTAACACATCTTATAACAAGGAAATTCCATATGAAAAACCGGTTCAAATTTCTCTTCAAGGAGCTTATGAATTTGATTTGAATCCCTATGAAAGAAGGTTTTTGCCCCGTTACTCATATTTATATGCTTATGGATCTTTCACAAAATTTGGAGATGCTTTGTTGATTTATCTTTCCCAAGATTTTCAATTAGGTGAATTTTCAATAGGATTGAGTCAACAGGCTGCATCTCTGAATTCCTTTGCACTTAATAATGTTGGAGTTTCTATTGGTTTGGCCATCGAGAATTTTGATTTTGGTCTGTTGTATAATTTTCCTTTCAAATCCCCAGGTGTTGTGTATTCTCCAAGTATTTTTGAATTATTTATCACTTTCGACTTTTCTATCTACAGGAGAAACAGAAGAGGACAATACAACCGTTTGCAGATTGATAACTACTACTAGATGTACTTATAATGAAGCGATTAATAAGTTTACATTTGTTAAAAGTTAATAATTTGTGTTAAATAAGAAGTAAAAACAGCAATTTGTTTATATCATTATTTAACCAAATTTTAACATATCTACTATTATGGAGTTCCCCAAACTTCGCTCACTTTTGTATGCTATATATTCACTATATCTATTAGGAAATTTTTCAGTTGGAATTAGTCAGCAAGCTTCAAAACTAAAGAGCTTTAACTTAACTAGTTTTGGGATTTCAGTGGGTTCATCTCTAGAAAATTTTGATTTTGGAATACAGTACAATGAACCGATCAAAGAGATCAATCAACTATATGCTCCAAGTATATTGGAGTTATTGGTTACTTTTGATTTTTGTATTTACATAAGAAATAATCGAGGCACATAAAAGCGACTAGCTACAGATAATTACTAGTTTCTAAATATTTTGTTCGGAAAAACTACTGGACTTTCGATGCCGTTGGTACCTATAGTTGCAATGCCAAAAAAGAAATTATCTATCACAATTCCTTCCAAAGTAATTTCGGACACATTACCTACGAACCGATAATGATCCCAAGTTGGAGAGGTAGTATCTCTCCAATAAATTTTGTATCCTTTTATGTTTTCTCCAGTTATTTTTTTCCACTTAAACTTAACAGATGCTTCAACAATTCCTCCAATTGAAAATTCGGAAACCGAGGGTGGGGCCCAGCCGATAGCTGCTAAATTAATAGTATTTACAGCAGTTAGCTTTTTTGCATATTCAAAATTAACGGCTTCTAAAACATCTCCATAATTAATTCCATTTTCAGTTCGAATATCCTGGTGCTGTTGGGTATAATTTTCATGGGCTTCCATAATTCGTATTCCGGCAAACCCCATATCATTAAAAGGTCTGTGGTGACCACCTCTTCCAAAACGATCGAGACGGTAAATCATTTTAGGATTCATCTCGGGCATATAGGACTGTACAGTTTTGTGAACATAGCGTGCAAGTTGTCTTGATATACCATCGACTTCACCACCATAGAAACGTCTGTTTTTTCGTTCTTTTTCTGTTTCTGTATTGGAAACGGGTTCCGAAAAAATTCGAAAAGTCCTGTTGTCAATTACTCCGTCTACTCCCTTGATGTTTCCAATCATATCATTGTTGAGAATACCAATAATTTCCCAACCTTTTTCTTTGGCATAAGAAGCAAGACCTTTTCCACCAAAAAGTCCTTGTTCCTCTCCAGATAAACCAGCATAAATAATACTATTTTCAAAAGTGTATTTAGATAAAACCCTTGCTGCTTCGATGGTTCCGGCCATTCCGCTAGCATTGTCATTTGCACCTGGCGAATCATCTGTGTAATTATTTGGGTCAGAAATTCTAGAATCAATGTCTCCACTCATGATGATAAAGCGGTTGGGATAACGACTCCCCTTCTGTATTGCAATAACGTTGTTGATCCACACATCTTTTACAATTCTTTGCCCATTGGTTTTCACATAATTCTTTTGATAACTCACTTCAATACACCCATTACAATTTGAAGCTATTTTTTGGAAACGATCAAAAATCCATCTTCGAGCAGCTCCTATTCCTCTACTTTCAGACAATGTATCGCTTAATGTGTGTCGTGTTCCAAAATTAGCCAATGCAGTGATATCCTGTTCAATTCGGCTTGACGAGACATCATCAATAATACGGTAAAAATCTTCCTCGGTTTGAGACTGAATGGGATTGCTATTACAAAACAGAATTAGCGTAAATACAATATTTAGAAAACTGATTTTTTTCATTTGAATTATTTAAGGTGCTATTAATGAAACCACCCAAATATAAAAAAACCCACAATTAGGATTGTAGGTTTTTTCAAAAAACAAAACAAAATATAATCTAAAATTAAAAAGGATATTTATTTTCTTCGATAACCTTAGCAGCAATACTTCTCCTCAGGTCAACGATATTTGGATAATTTTGATACTTTGTGTATTGCTTTAAGCCAGCAAGCATGCCTTTCAATTCTGCGCCTTCAGCAAAAGAAATGATAGCTTCCTTTCCTTTAGCATTGATTTTTTCAATTGCATCAAACAAATACAATTGAGACATTTCAATTTGATTCTTTTGAGAATCGATACTAAATCGAGCACAGTTTTTTTCCGTTCTAAGAATGGTGGATTCAGCAATGTAAATCTCTATTAGGATATCAGAAAGAGCAAGAATGATCTGTTGTTCAGCATCAAACTTTGGTCCAAATTTTTGAACTGCAGAACCTGTAATCATCATCAATACCTTTTTAAGATTTTTAATCAAATGTTTTTCTTCAGCCAAAAGTTCGTTTGAAATTTCAGCCTTTTGGATTCCTTGAACTAACTCTTGTCCAACAGCAGTAGCAGGTCCCATCAAGTCAATTTCCCCTTTGAATCCTTTTTTCAAAAGCATTCCGATCGAAAGTAATCGGTTGATTTCGTTGGTACCTTCATAAATCCGTCCAATTCGGGAATCACGCCATGCCATTTCCATGGGAGCATCTGCCGAAAAGCCCATCCCCCCAAATATTTGAATTCCTTCGTCGGTACAGTTTTGAGCTTTTTCTGAAACTGAAACCTTTAAAATTGAGCATTCTATTGCAAATTCCTCTACTCCTTTGAGTTCTGCCTCTTGATGTGAAAGACCACTATCTAAGAGTTGGTTAATTTTCTCTTCAATATTGTAAGCAGCTCTGTAGCTTGCCGATTCGCTTGCGTAAGTATTGGTTGCCATGTTGGCAAGCTTCAATTGTATCGCGCCAAACTGTGCAATGGGAGTTTTAAACTGAACGCGCTCAGTAGCATATTGAACCGCTAAAGTTGTAGTATTTCTTTGTGCTTCGAGGCAAGCTGCAGCAAGTTTAATACGACCTACATTAAGAGCATTCATTCCAATTTTGAAACCTTCTCCTCTTCCTGCAAGCATATTTTCAACAGGAACAACAGTTTCGTTAAAGAAAACTTGACGTGTAGAGGAAGCTTTGATACCAAGTTTTTTCTCCTCATCTCCTAGTGTAATACCATTTTCTAGATCCTTGGGGACGATAAAACCTGTAATGTTTCTATCATCTTCAATACGTGCAAAAACAATAAAGATATCTGCAAAACCTGCATTAGAGATCCACATTTTTTGACCCGTTATTTTGTAGTGTGTCCCGTCTTCAGACAAAACAGCTTTTGTTTTCCCAGAATTAGCATCTGACCCAGCACCTGGCTCAGTTAAGCAATAAGCCCCAAACCATTCTCCGGTAGCAAGTTTAGAAACATATTTTTGTTTTTGCTCTTCGTTTCCGTAAAGCGTTATGGGCATAGTACCAATTCCTGTGTGTGCCCCAAAAGCAGTAGAAAAAGATCCATTGGCTCCTGAAATGTAATCACACACAAGCATTGTTGATGTAAAGGGCATTCCCAAACCGTTATATTCTTCTGGTACAGCTACTCCTAAGAAACCAAGATCACCAGCTTTGGACATCATGTCCCGAGTTAAATCATAATCTTTTTGTTCAAAACGTTCTCTGTTGGGGATAATATCTCGATTCACAAATTCTTGAACAGACTCTTTCATCATGAGTTGTTCTTCACTAAAATCTTCTGGAGTAAAAATGTTTTTTGCAAGTGTTTCTTTGACAACAAAGCCACCTCCTTGAGTTTTGATTTTTGTTTCTTCCATTTGGATTGATTTATTTAATATTTACTAATTCGTCTTTTTCTACTTTAGCTTTTATGAAATCGATTACTTCAAAAAAATGTTTCATCTTGACTTCATCGACATGATTTAAAATCGAATTGTTAAATTCAAGAACTGTTTTTTTGGAAAGATCTCTTTTTTCTTTTCCTTGTTCAGTTAGATAAATCAAAACACCACGACCATCATTTGGATTGGGTCTTCTTTCAATGTAACCTCGTTCTTCCATGGTGTTTAAAATTCTTGAAAGACTGGTAGGTTCCATTCCCATTTTGGGACCTAAGGCTGTTGATGGTGTCCCTTCTGGATCAATAGAAAGCAATATAAATCCCATGGTCATGGTTGAGTCGTACTCCATGGCTTTTTCGTTGTACATATTTGTAATTAACTGCCAAGTAGTCCTCAATGCATATTCTATTGTAACCTGCTTCACTCAATAATTTTTATCTGTATCAAAGATAGAAAAAAATACTATGCACGCATAACTATGCACGCATAATTATGCGTGCATAGTATGTAGTTAAAACAAACCCCTTATTATGAGGGGTTTAGTCTATTTATAAATTTTATCGAATAAAGCTTTGTACTTTTCTTTGACTACCTTTCTTTTAACTTTCATTGTAGGAGTGAGGTGCCCAAGTTCGATGCTCCACAACTCAGGGGTCAGTTCAAATTTCTTGACTTGTTCCCATTTTCCAAATGTTGGATTGTATTCATCGATATCTTTTTGAATGGCATCCCTTACCTCTTGACAAGAACAAATGGCTTCGTTTGAAGGATCAATGTTTAGGTTTTTATCTTCAATCCACGTAGCTATGTATTCAAAAGCAGGTTGAATAATTGCAGCAGGCATTTTTTGTCCTTCTCCTATGACCATAATTTGCTCAATAAAAAGAGACTGTTTCATTTTGTTTTCAATCAACTGAGGGGCAATGTATTTTCCACCAGAAGTTTTGAATAACTGTTTTTTTCGATCGGTTATTTTTAGAAAACCATCAGCATCGATCTCACCAATATCTCCTGTGTGGAAATATCCATTTTGGATAACTTCATCGGTTTTCTCTTTATCTTTGTAATACCCTTGCATTACGTTGGGTCCTTTACACAAGATTTCGCCATCTTCGGCAATTTTGATTTCTACACCTTCAATAGGTTTTCCAACACAGCCAAATTTTAGACCTCTGTTGTTGATGTCACTAACCGTAAGAACAGGTGATGTTTCGGTTAAACCATAACCTTCCGAAATGGTAATTCCGGCCGCACTAAAAACACGAGCTAAACGAGGTTGAAGTGCTGCACTTCCCGAACTTATCGTATGTAAGTTACCACCCAAGGCTGCTTTCCATTTTGAGAAAATAAGTTTTCGAGCAATTTTTAATTTCAATTCATAAACAAACCCGTTGGCTCCGTAGGGTTCATATTGAAGTCCTAGGTCAACTGCCCAATAAAACAGCTTTTTCTTGATTCCGTCTAACTCAGCTCCTCTTGCATAAATTTTATCGTAAACCTTTTCTAATAATCTGGGTACGGCAGTCATAAAGTAGGGTTTCACTTCTTGAAGATTCTCAGATATTTTTTCAATAGATTCCGCAAAATAAATCCCAATACCTTTGTAGTAATAGATGTAAAGAATTACACGCTCATAGATGTGGCAAACGGGTAAAAAGCTCAAAGCATGTGTTTTTCCAATTTCAAGGGGCAATCTCTTGGAACTTGAAATCACATTGGTAACTATGTTGTTGTGATTAAGCATAACTCCTTTTGGAACTCCTGTTGTTCCCGAGGTGTAAATAATGGTAGCTAAATCCTCCGAATTAACAGCTGCTTTGGCAGCCTCAACCAATTCCTGTGTTTTTGAATCTTCTTCTTCACTCAAAAGAGAAGTCCAAGAGGTACAATTTGGAATAGAATCAAAAGAATAGACCTCTTTTAGCGTTGGGATATTTTTTCTAACCGTATTTAGTTTTTCCAGAATTTCAACATCAGAAATAAAGCAATATTGGCTTTCTGAGTGATTGAGTACATACTCGTATTCAGGTGCAGTAATTGTTGGATAAATAGGTACGGTAACAGCTCCAAGTTGTAAGATGCCCAAATCCATAATACACCATTCGGTTCTGTTGTTGGTAGATATCAAAGCGATCTTATCTCCTTTTTTAACTCCAAGTTTGATTAAGGAACGGCTTACTTGTTGTGCTTTTTGATAAAATTCTTCTGTGGAAAGGCTTTGCCATTCCCCATTGTATTTTGTAGTTACAGATTTTTCTAGTGGTGTTTTATTTCTTTGAATTTCAATAAATTCAAAAAGTTTAGTTGGTTTCATTTTAATAATTTAGTTAATAAATGTACCCAAATATTTTTGAACTATGAAAAGTGTGTACAAATCTAATCTAAGATTTGTGAAATTTATCCTAGGGGGCTAGCCATTTGTAAGCATTTTCGAAAGCCATTAGCCAGGGAGAAACTTCATCTTTTCTGCCTTCGGCATAATGTCCCCAATTCCATGGAAAAGTAGAACGCTCAAGGTGAGGCATCATAACCAAATGCCTTCCGTCTTTGTTACAAAGCATAGCAGTATTGTAGTCCGAACCGTTTGGATTTGCTGGGTAATCTGCATAGGTGTATTTCCCTGGAATTTGATAATTTGATTCTGCTTCTGGCAACGAGAATCTACCTTCTGCGTGAGCAGACCATACCCCGAGTGTACTTCCTTCTAGGCCTTTGAGTAAAATAGAACTACTTTCATTGATCGTAACAGTCGAAAAGATACATTCAAACTTACCCGATTTGTTGTGAAGCATTTTAGGTTTTTCCGAATGGTTTGGGTTGATTAATCCCAGTTCAACAAAAAGCTGACATCCATTACATACCCCTAAGGAAAGGGTGTCGGGTCTTGCGAAAAAATTGTCCAGCGATTTTTTTGCTTTTTCATTGTATTTAAAAGCACCTGCCCATCCTTTTGCCGATCCCAACACATCAGAATTTGAAAAGCCTCCGACTGCGACAATAAAATTGAGGTCTTCTAAGGTTTCTCTTCCTTCGATAAGATCAGTCATATGAACATCTCGAACATCAAAACCAGCAAGTTGCATTGCATAGGCCATTTCTCTTTCAGAATTACTTCCTTTTTCGCGGATTACGGCTGCTTTAATTTTTGTTTTGGGAATAGCGTTTAGTTTTCCGCTAAAATCTTTTGGGAATTTAAATTGAAGTGGGAGCTGGTCTATGTTCTTTGATCGATCAGCCGAACATGATTTTTCAGTTTGTTCTGCATCTAAAAGGGCAGAGGTTTTATTCCATGTTTTACGTAATTGTTCTACCGAAAACTCAAAAGTGTTTGTATCGTTTTTTAGAGTAATTTTTAGATCATTACAAACGCTTCCTATTTTGTGGCAAATAATTTCTTTTGAATCAAAGTGTGCTGTCAGATCCTCGTTGGATTGAAGTAAGACTCCAATTTTTTCGGAAAACAAAACCCGAACAGGATCCTTTTCTCCAAGATTGCTAAGATCCAGATCAAGCCCGATATTGAGGCTGGGGAAACACAGCTCAAGAAGAGAGGTAATCAATCCTCCAGATCCGATATCATGACCAGAACTGATAGCTCCGTTTTGAATTAATTCTTGAATCTTATTGAATGCTTTTGCAAAGTATGAAGCATCTTTCACTGTTGGAGCTTGATTTCCTATTGCATTTTGTGTTTGCGCAAAAGATGAACCTCCAAGATGGAATTCATCTTGAGACATATCGAGGTAATAAAGATCGCCTCCAGATGATTTCAAAACTGGACTAATGATGTTGGTAACATCCTTACACTGAGCTGCTGCAGATATGATAACCGTTCCAGGTGCTTTTACCTCTTGATCCTTGTATTTTTGTTTCATTGAAAGAGAATCTTTTCCTGTTGGAATGTTGATTCCCAAGGCGATTGCAAATTCAGAACAAGCCTCAACAGCTTGGTACAGTCGTGCATCTTCTCCCGGATTATTGCAAGGCCACATCCAGTTTGCAGAAAGAGAAACAGATTTTAATCCATCTGCCAAAGGTGCCCAAACCAGATTTGAAAGAGATTCAGCAATTGCATTCACACTCCCTTTTTTAGGGTCAATAAGACCCGTCAGAGGTGAATGCCCTAATGAAGTTGCAATCCCATTTGTGCCAGTGTAATCCAGTGACATCACACCGCAATTACTCAAAGGCAACTGAAGTTCGCCAACACATTGCTGTTGAGCAACACGTCCTGTAACACATCGATCTACTTTATTTGTCAGCCAATCTTTACAGGCGACTGCCTCTATCTGCAAAACCTGATCTACATATTGGTTTAGGTCAGCTTGGATGTACTTTATTTCTTCATACAATACTTCAGCTGACTGATCGTTCATCAAAGTTTTTGGAGAGCTCCCAAAAAGGGCACTCAAATCCAAATCAATTGGAGTTTCATTTGATTTTTTAGAATGGAAAGAAAAATGTTTGTCATCTGTAACAACACCAACATCATAAAAGGGAGCCCGTTCTCGAGAGGCTATTTTTTCGAGAATATGAGCGTTTTTTTCGGACAAAATCAAACCCATACGTTCCTGAGACTCATTTCCAATAATTTCTTTTGCAGAAAGGGTTGGGTCTCCCAGTGGGAGTTTATCTATTTCAATTGCACCTCCTGTTTCTTCTACCAGTTCAGATAAGCAATTTAGATGACCACCAGCACCGTGATCGTGAATTGAAATGATGGGGTTATGAGCACTTTCAACCAAAGCTCGAATGGCATTAGCAACCCTTTTTTGCATTTCGGGATTTGAACGTTGAATGGCGTTGAGTTCTATGGAGTTTCCAAAGGCACCAGTATTTGCAGAGGAAACCGCTGCACCACCCATTCCAATTCTGTAATTATCGCCCCCAAGGATAATGATTCGATCTCCTTTTGAGGGAGTGTCTTTTTGTGCTTGATCTTTTTTCCCAAAACCAATTCCACCAGCCTGCATAATAACCTTATCGTATCCGAGCTTGTGTTCTCCCTCTTGATGTTCGAAAGTTAAAACAGAGCCAGCGATTAGCGGTTGGCCAAATTTATTTCCAAAATCAGAAGCTCCATTGGAGGCTTTGATTAAGATTTCGAGAGGAGTTTGATACAACCATTCGCGTTTTAGAAAACCATTTTCCCAATTATTCTCTTTGGAAACTCGAGAATATGGAGTCATGTAAACTGCGGTACCCGCAAGAGGTAAAGATCCTTTTCCACCGGCAAGGCGGTCTCGAATTTCACCACCCGAACCTGTTGCGGCTCCGTTGAAAGGCTCTACAGTAGTCGGAAAATTATGTGTTTCTGCTTTCAGGGAAAGTACACTTTCTATTGATTTTTTTTCATAAGAACTTGGCTCATCTCCTTTTTTGGGAGCAAACTGTTCAATAACTGGACCTTCAATAAACGCCACATTATCTTTGTAGGCAGAAACAATCGTATTTGGGTTTTGTTTGGATGTTTCTTTGATCATTTGAAAAAGACTTTGATCTTTTTCTTTTTGATCAATCACAAAAGTGCCATTAAAAATTTTATGCCTACAGTGTTCCGAATTTACCTGAGAAAATCCAAAAACTTCAGAATCGGTTAGTTGACGTTTCAATTGTTTTGATAGTGCTTCCAGATAATCAACTTCTTCCTCATTCAGAGCCAAGCCCTCTGTGGTATTAAATTCGGCAATATCATCAATAAGGTTTACTTTTTCTGGAGTTATTTCGGTTTTGAATATGTGATCATCTAAAGCCTTAAAATTTTGAACCAGCATGTAGTCAATTGCATTTGTTTTGGCTTCGGGAGTGTATTTTTCGATTCTAGAAATACCTTCGATACCCATGTTTTGTGTAATCTCAACCGCATTGGTGCTCCAGGGAGTAATCATTGTAGCTCGTGGCCCAAAAAAATTTCCAGTAAGGTCTTTGGAGTCAATTGTAGGAAGGTCACCAAACAACCATTGTAACTTTTGTTTTTCTTCAGCGGAAAGGCTTTTTTCTGTTTCAACTGCAAAAATATCTTCTTGCGGTAAGCCAAAAAAGTGGATCATAGATAGTGTGTATTTCTAAGGTGTAAATTTACGACATTTTTACACAAGAGACCTCTACAAATCAACTGCTTTTTTGAGCAGTTTCCCCAATCTTATTCACAAAAATTTCGGACCAAACGTGCAGCATAAAAACCGTCAAATTTAGTTTTGTGAGCATACAATATTTCTTCTTTTTCTAGGCGAAAATCTGCTCCCTCTGTTTGTTTTAAAAACCATTCGATTTGTCTTTGGTTTTCACTGGCTAGTGTAGAACAGGTTGCGTAGATTAGTTTTCCGCCTTCTTTCACCCATTTGGATTGCTCTAAAAGTATTTTTCGTTGGAGGTTTATGACCTCCAAAATACTGTCATGGGTTAGTTTCCATTTCAATTCGGGATTTCGCTTTAATGTACCTAGACCACTACACGGAGCATCAATCAAAACCCGATCGGCCCACTTAGTTAAAGATTCTTTGTACTCAGCATCACCGACCCAATTGTTTTTGATGCATTTGACTTTATTTCTTCGGGCTCGCTTGGATAATTCTTTGATTTTATTTCTTTCGATGTCCAGTGCAATAATATTACCCTTATTTCGCATTAAGGAAGCTAAATGTAGGGTTTTCCCACCAGCTCCTGCGCATCCATCAATTACGTTCATTCCCGGTTTTACCTCTGTAAAAGGAGCTATTTTTTGTGAATTTGCATCTTGAATCTCGAAAAATCCCTTTAGGTACAAAGGGTTTTTCCGAAGATTTTTTCGGACGTTCATTAGTAAAGCGTCATCATATCCTTTGATGAATTGGGTCTCAATTTGATATTTATCAAGTAATTCTTGTTGCAGTTTTTTGGGTGAGATCACAATTCTATTCACTCTGAGGATTAGTTTTGCTTCCAAGTTTAGGGCTTCAAGTTCGTCATCCCATTTTTCAGAAAGTTCTTCTTTACCTCTTTCGTAGAGCCAATTTGGAATGGATTTGTAAATTTCAGAAGTAACCTTCTCTTTTTGATTGGCTCTTATCAAATTCACATCTAGGGTAGCGAATTCATCCCAGTCTGGGAGTTTTAAACTGTTGAGAACCAACCAAGTTCCTAAAAGATTCCACAGTTGTGGTACATCGGTCAAATTTTTGTCAGTCCCCGATAAAAAGCAATAGTAATTTTTCCATCTTATGATTTCATAAGTTGCTTGATGAACACTGTTGCGGTCTCGTGCTCCCCATTTGGGATTAGCAAGATTTAACTTTTCTAAAACTCGAGTAGCTCTTCGGTTTTTGTAAAAAATGTTTGATAGCGCATCAACGATGCCCTGCGCCGTATTCCGATGTAATTTTTTCATTAGAATGCGAATTTACGCCAGACAACCGAGCTTCATCCATTTTAGGGGATGTTTTTTTTGTTTCTTGATTGATGAACCATTTTCCGATGAAATTTTTCTTCAGCAATATGGATTTTTAAAACCTTTTTTGCAGTTAATTTAGTTTTTAAAGTTTCGCTAAATTTTTGGTAGAGAATCTCTTTTTGGCTTTTAAAATAACTGATAGAGTCCAAGGTTTCAGAAGCCTCTGCATCACTAAGGTCATCAATTTTCTTGTAGGTATTGTGGCGAATTTTCTTCATCTTTTTGTAATACCTTTTTCGCATTTCTGTTTCGTATTGATCGTATGCACGCCATACAAAAGCTTCTTCTTCTGTGGTCAAATCTACTTGTTCAAGAATAGAATTAATTTTCAACGATTTTAATCGTTCGTAACTCATTTGCTTTTTTTTATCCTGTCCCCAAACAGATGAGCTTAGGATTAAGCATAGTAAACAGGTTATTGAATATTTAATCTTCATAGTCTTCATAAATTAGATAGAAATTTTGATCATAAGCTTGTTGTAATTCAAAAATTGTTTCCGATTCCAAGTTTTCAAAAGCAATTGTTTCAAATTCAAAACCTTCAGAAAGGTTCATATCAAGTAATTCAAAAGTTGTTAGCGGACTTTGTTGCTCCTCGAAGTAGCGATCTAGAGCTGCATCAGTGTTTAGCTCTGGAGTTGAACGGTTTATTGAAAATAGGATTAGTAAACAGGCTGCAATTGTTGCTGTGTAAGGAATCAATTGAATTACTTTTATTTTTGATTTTTCGGATGCAATTTTAAGTAAATCCTTTTCAGAATTCTTAAAATAATCTTCGGGGACTTCAAAATTAGATTTAACCTCTGAGATCAATTTCAAGTTTTCCTGAAATTCTTCTTTCTCCCGAAAGTAATTTTTGGGAATTTTGAATCCGTGCGGTATTTTATTCTCCTTGAAGTTCATTTTTTATTTTTTTTACAGCGTGATGGTAGGATGCTTTTAGGCCACCAACACTAGTTTCAAGTATTTCTGATATTTCTTCATATTTCAATTCTTCGTAATATTTGAGGTTAAAAACCAAACGTTGTTTTTGGGGGAGTTTGGCAATAGCTTGTTGAAGTTTTAGAGCCATTTCGTCTCCATCAAAATACACGTCGGCATGGAGTTGATTGATCAGATAATCGTTGTATTCGCTGATCGAATACCCCATTTTTTTTGACCTCTCTTTTATGAAGCTCAAAGATTCATTGGTTGCAATTCGGTACATCCAACTAAAAAGCTTGCTTTCTCCTCTAAATTTTTTAATGTTTTTAAAAATCTTTACATAGGTGTTTTGGAGGACGTCATCTGCATCTTGGTGGTCAAAAACAATTTTACGAATATGCCAATACAAAGGTTGTTGAAACTCTTTCACCAATGCCTTGAAACCCTCTTCTTGTGTCTTTGGGTTTTTTAGTGCATCTACCAAAAGAGAATGATCTTCCAATGCTTTTTATTTTAATTTGGACTCTAAAAGTATGAAATAGTTTAAATCGTTTTACTTTTCCATTGAGGGGATGACAATCAATTGCACTCTTAAAGATTTTTTTCCCACTCGATAAAGCTCTCAAATAAGGGGTTCCAGAAGAAAATTAGAACAATTACAATTACACAAAACAAGTACGCAATTGAAATAATGAGGTCCTTATTATCTTTCATTTGATTCAAATTGTGAGATCTATTTTTGGAGTTAGATTGACTGCATTTCAACTAACTTTTTATAGGTGCTTTCGTTGTCAATCAATTCTTTATGGGTTCCAATTTCAATAATTTCCCCATCTTGCATCACTACAATTTTATCGGCTTTTTGAATGGTTGAAAGACGATGAGCTATGACCAAAGAAGTTCGATTACTCATCAAATTTTCTAAAGCCTCCTGAACTAATTTTTCAGATTCTGTATCCAATGCAGATGTTGCCTCATCAAGAACCATGATGGGTGGATTTTTGAGAACTGCTCGGGCAATAGAAAGTCTTTGCTTTTGACCGCCAGACAATTTATTTCCTTGATCTCCAATATTGGTGTCATATCCTTGAGGGAGATTCAAAATAAAGGAGTGCGCATTGGCTATTTTTGCAGCCTCTACAACTTCTTTATCTGTTGCTTTTGGATTTCCTACTCGTAAATTGTTTTGAACGGTATCATTAAACAAAATGGAGTCTTGAGTTACAATTCCAATCAGTTTTCTCAACGAATGTGTTTTTATTTTCTTTAGGTCATGTCCATCAATGGAAACGGATCCTTGTTGCACGTCATAAAAACGATTCAACAAATTGGCAACTGTTGTTTTACCACTCCCAGATTGTCCAACAAGTGCAATGGTTTCTCCTTTTTTTAGGATCAGAGAAAATTGATCCAAAACAAGTTTAGCATCGTATTTGAAGCCAATATTATTAAAATGAATCTCTTGATTGAAGTCTTTGATGTTTTTAGCGTCTGGCTGATCTACAAGTTCGTTGGGAGCATCTAAAACTTCTAAAACCCGTTCTGCAGCAGCATTTCCTTTTTTTATTGCGTAAGAGGCTTTGCTGATTGCTTTTGCTGGAGTCAGGATGTTGTATGCCAAAGTCATGAAAGCTAAAAAAACAGTTCCACTCAGAGTTTCTTCAATCAAAACCATCGATCCTCCAAACCACAACAAGCCTCCGATAACCCCAATCCCCATAAATTCACTTAAAGGAGATGCCAGATTTTGTCGGTTCAGAAGTTTGTTGGAAAAGCCAAAAAATTGAGCAGTTGAACGAAAGAATTTTGTGGTAAATAATTTCTCTGCATTAAATGCTTTGATGATGTTCAATCCCCCCAGAGACTCTTCTACTATGGATAGAAACTCACCCTGTTCTTGCTGAACATTTTGAGAGTGTTTTTTAAGGGTTTTACCAATTGAAGATATGATAATTCCAGAAATAGGGATGAATGTTAGTACAAAGATGGATAATTTGACATTCAAGCTAAACATCACTGCTAGAGTAAAAATTATGGTAAAAGGTTCTCTTACAATCAACTCCATAATGGATAGGAAAGAGTGCTGAATTTCTAGTACATCTGAAGTAATTCGGGCAAGAGTATCTCCTTTTTTCTTTTCTGTGAAATAGGATACCGGTTGAGATAATATTTTAACATACAATGAATTTCGAAGGTCTTTCAGAATACCATTTTGCAAAAAGGTAATGAAAAACATAGCCAGATAATTGAATAAATTTTTCAGGAAAAACAAAACTAAAATCAGAGCAATTGCAAATATCAAGGCAGCAAGTGGATCTTTTTCTAAAGTTTCTCCAATTTTAAAATTTATGAAGTCTGTAACATAGGCTTTTAGATTGGTAATGCCCTTGTAAACAGGTTTTGCATCAACTTTTGGGGTTTTTCCAAATAATACATTGAGCATGGGTATTAGGGCTACAAAAGAAAGTGCACTAAAAAGAGCATAGAGTGCATTGAAGATGATATTCAAAAACGCAAATCGTTTGTAGGGAATAGCGAAGAGCAATATTTTTTTAAAGGATTTCATTTAGATGCTCAGGCTTTGAATTAGTTTTTTGCATTTGATTTCCATCATTCTTTTTGAATCGGAATAATTCTCTTTCGTTTGAAATGTTGTGTTTACGCTAAAGTAAAATTTTATTTTGGGTTCTGTGCCACTTGGACGAACAGCAATTTGAGAATTGTCTTCCAAAATAAAACGGATGAGGTTAGATTTTTCATAATTCAAGGCTTCTTTAGACCCATCAGCAAGGATACTGAATTGCTTTTCAAAGTCATCAATTTTTTTTACTCCAAACCCTGCAATTGATTTGGGTGGATTGGCTCTAAAGTCATGCATTATTTTTTGAATTTCTTTAAATCCAGATTTTCCCGTTTTGGTCAGCGAGACAAGTTCCTCGTGATAAAGTCCAAAGAGTTGATACGCTTCGATGAGGTACTCATAAAACGAACTTCCTTTACTTTTTTGAACCGCAGCAATTTCAGCCGCGAGCAGAGCAGAGGTAATGGCATCTTTGTCGCGTACCTGATCTCCAACCATGTATCCAAAACTTTCTTCACCACCACAAATAAAAGTTTGATCAGGGAAATCTTCAATCATTTTGGCAATCCATTTAAAACCCGTAAGCCCCAACTTACATTCAACTCCAAAATGATCCGCCATTTTCTGAATTATTGGAGACGAAACTACTGTTGAGCCAATAAAGTATTTGGCAGATAAAGTTTCTGGATGATTTTCTAATAAGTAGCGGGTCAGAACGATCATGGTTTGATTGCCGTTTAGCTTTTCAAAAGAGCCATATATATCTCGAACGGCAATACCAAATCGATCTGCATCAGGGTCAGTCCCGATAAGAATGTCAGCGTTTAGTTCTTTAGCTTTTTTTAAACCGAGTTCAAATGCTTTTGGATCTTCGGGATTTGGAGATTGTACCGTTGGAAAATCTCCGTCTGGGGTTTCCTGTTCTTTTACACTGTGAAATTGAGAAAAACCAGCCATTTTGAATACAATAGGCATTAAGGTTATTGCTGTTCCATGAAGTGAGGTAAAAACGATGGAAAAAGCATCTTTTACCTTTTGAGGACTTTTACTTATTTCAATTGCTTCTTTACAAAACGCTTCATCAATTTCCCTGTCGATCGCATGTATTTTTGATTCATCAGCACCAAAGCAAACTTCGTCATAAGCTGTTTGTTCGATGAGTTGTATGATGTTTAGATCATTAGGAGGAACTATTTGTCCACCATCTTTCCAATAAACTTTGTATCCATTGTACTCTGGAGGATTGTGCGAGGCGGTCAATACAATGCCACAATGTGCATTTAGATGACGTACAGCAAAAGATAATTCTGGGGTGGGTCTGAGGTCTGAAAAAAGAAATACTTCAATGTTATTAGCCGAAAAAATATCCGCAACCGTTTTTGCAAGGGTTTTGCTGTTGTGACGGCAGTCGTAAGCAATTACAACTTTTATTTTTTCTGAGGGAAATTCTTTTTTTAGGTATTTGGAGAGACCCTGTGTGCTTTTGCCTAAAGTGTATTTGTTTATTCGGTTTGTACCCACACCCATAATTCCACGCATGCCTCCAGTTCCAAATTCTAAATTTTTGTAAAAGGCATCTTCTAGTTCCAAAGGATTTTTGAAAAGCTCAGCAACTTTTTTTTGTGTTTCAACGTCAAAAGCAGGTTGTAACCATGAGGCTGCTATGTCTTTTAAATCCTTCAACTTTTTTTCAATTTTTTCTTAATGGTGTAGCGTTGGCTGTTTTTTTGTTGTCCGATCCACAGTTCGCCCAGAAAACCAGCTACAAAAAATTGAGTTCCCAAAACCATAGTAGTCAGAGCAATGTAAAACTCAGGCAATTGAGCAATTAAACGACCACTTGGGTTGAGTAATAATTTATCAATTCCCAAGTAGACAGCCACGCCAAAACCAATTAAAAACATAAGGGAACCCCAAAAACCAAAAAAATGCATGGGACGTTTTCCAAATTTATTTAAAAAACGAAGAGTAAGTAGATCAAGAAATCCGTTCACAAAACGAGTCCAACCGAATTTAGTAACCCCGTATTTGCGAGCCTGATGCTGAACAATTTGCTCTCCTATTTTGGTAAATCCAGCATGAGCGGCCAAAACGGGAATGTATCGATGCATTTCACCAAACACTTCAATGGTTTTGATGACCTCACTTTTGTATGCTTTTATCCCGCAGTTAAAATCGTGTAAATAAATCCCAGAACTACGCCTAGCTGCCCAGTTGAATAACTTCGAAGGAATATTTTTTAGGAACAAAGAGTCGTATCGTTTCTTTTTCCAGCCCGAAATTAAGTCTAGATTTTCTTTTTGTATTCGGTGGTACAAATTGGGAATTTCACTGGGTGCATCTTGTAGATCTGCATCTAAAGTTACGACAACCGATCCTTTTGCCTCTGCAAACCCAGCGTGGAGCGCTTGTGATTTCCCAAAGTTTTTCGAAAAACGAAGCCCATGAGTGTTGATGTGGGATTGATGTAATTTTTCGATTACTTCCCATGAATTGTCTGTACTTCCGTCATCGATAAACAGAATCTCAAAACTCAGAGAAGTTGGAGTCAATTCGTCGAGAATCCACTGATGTAATTCAGTTAGCGATTCTGCTTCGTTTAGAAGCGGGATGATGATGGATAAATTCATAGCTCGTATTGCTTTGCAAAGCTACAAAATTATCAGCTTATTCTGGTCGATTACGCTTGAGGATAAGCCCTGTGATTAGGGAAAATATTAATCCAAAAAAGAGGCTAAAGATCAAAATAAAACTACTAGTAATGACAGGACCAGTAAATTTTTCTTGCATGGATTTTACCTGATCAATCATTTCTTCACTTGCTTCTGGATTTTGATCCATGAATTGATTCATCCCCATTTCAAGCGCTTTATTCATCATTTCAGGATCAAGAATATTGGATAAAATAAGGAAATACACAACGCCCATGACACCACTAATTACTGACGTTCCTAACCCTATTTTTATTCCTTGACCCAAAGACATGAATCCTTCATTGTCTTTTCGATAAGCGAATTGGGCAACCCCAATAACACTGATGCTAATTAAAGAATTAACTACATTAACACTAGTTTCTTGTTGATAGTGCATATCAAAGAAAAAGAGCATCAATCCAAACACCACCGAGATACCACCCAGCAAACTTCCGTATGTTAGGATGTACTTTTTAATTTCAAGATTTTGGTTTTCCATAAGGATGTAATATTTTTGTTTATTATTTTTGGTTAAATTTAGAAAAAACAATTACATTTGCACACGTTTCAAAAATAATTTTATGAAAGCAGGCATACACCCAGATAATTACAGACTCGTAGCTTTTAAAGATATGTCTAACGATGATGTCTTTTTAACCAAGTCAACGGTCAACACCAAAGAGACACTAGAAGTAGATGGTGTTGAGTATCCTCTTGTAAAACTTGAGATTTCAAGAACATCACACCCTTTCTACACCGGGAAATCCAAATTGGTGGACACAGCGGGTAGAATTGATAAGTTTAAAAACAAATACTCTAATTTTAAGAAGTAAATCAAATATCCATATTTTGGTAAGCTGTCTAGTGTTCTAGACAGCTTTTTTTTTGTTTTTTTGATGGGATCAAGTCTTCAAAAACTATTAAATTTGCATCAAATTCCTCAATACCCGAGCGGGTTAATAAAAGCTTATGTCACAACAAATAAACCCCATTCTTTTTGATGGTCCTGAACGCACAGATTTGCTTCCATTTACCTATGTTAGACCTGTTGCAGAACTGAGGATTGGAATTGATACCCTGAAAGAAAAATGGGAAGCTTTTCTCAATCAAAATTGTTCCTATGCTACCCAAGATTATTTGTCTTCAAAATACCCCATACATACTGCTGAACTCAATTATTTTATCAATGCAAGTTATGTTCCAACACAAGCTTTAACCGATCAAATCGAAAAACTAGAACCGAATCAAGTTTTGGTTTTTGATAATAACCCTGTTGTTTTTTGTACAGAAAAAAAAGAATTGCCAAATAATACGGCTGATTTTTTTATCGTTGAGTTAATATCTAAACCTACTCATATCAAAATAAGTTCTGATTTATTTTCAAAAAATGCAGCTGTTCTTGAACAGGACTTTGAACGATTTACTCATGGCAAAAAAAATGAAGTTTTGGAGGAGGGTAATAATCGCTTTATTCATCCCGAACGAATTTTTATTGAGACAGGAGCACAGCTTTCTTGCGCCATCCTCAATGCAACTGATGGGCCGATTTATGTTGGAAAAAACACCCAAGTTATGGAAGGTTCCATGCTTCGTGGTCCAATTGCTTTGTGTGATGAGGTTATCGTAAAAATGGGAGCAAAGATTTATGGAGGAACAACTATTGGTCCTGGTTCGAAGGTAGGAGGGGAGCTGAATAATGTTTTGTTTCTTGGAAATTCTAATAAAGGACATGATGGGTTTCTTGGAAATGCGGTAATTGGTCAGTGGTGTAACATTGGCTCAGCCACAGATGCTTCTAACCTAAAAAACAACTACAGTAAGGTTCGGATATGGAATTACACCTCTGAAAATTTCGCGAAAAGTGAATTGCAGTTTTGTGGGCTTCTCATGGGAGATTACAGTCGTTGCGGAATTCATTCCATGTTCAATACAGCAACTGTAATTGGTGTCAATTCTAATGTTTTTGGAACAGGATTCCCAAGAACCTTTATCCCCAGTTTTAGTTATGGCGGAGCACAGGGCTTTCAAACCTATGCTTTTTCAAAGGCAATGGAATCAAATCGTATGATGATGGATCGAAAAGACGAGTCACTTTCTGAATTGGATTTGGAAATTCTCAAGGCAGTTTTTGAGCAATCATCGGTTTGGAGAAGAGATTCCTAAGCCTAGTTTTTTTGAACGTGTTTGAGGTTCAATAAATTGATGGCATTCATTTCTAATCCGCTGATGTTTTTTCTTGTAAACCGAATGGCTTGATCATAGTACAAAGGAATTACAGGGTATGTTGACATCAACAACTCATCCATTTTTTTGTAGGAAATAATTCGTTTTTCTGGGTCAGAAATTTTCATGGTTTCTGCATAAAGTTTGTCAAAATCAGCCTCAGAAAAGTGGGTGTAATTGGGTCCTTTTGGACTGAAATTCTCTGAATAAAATAAAGATAAATAGTTTTCGGCATCTGGGTAATCTGCAATCCAACTGGCTCGGAACGCTTCCAGATTCCCCGAACTTTTGGCTTGTCTTAGTGTAGCCGTTGGCATGAGTTCAATTGTAACATCAATGCCAATATTTTGATAAGCTCTCTGAAGATATTCACAAATATCAAGGTAATTTACATCTGTAGCCAGTCGAATTTTTGGGTTCTCACCTTTTTCTTTTGTGTATTCTTGAACCAATTCCTGTGCCAAAGCTGGATTGTATTCATTGAAAATTTTATTTCCATGCCCTGGAAGTCCTTTGGGTATGAATCCCTGAAAAGCAGGGAATCCAACAGTATTCCTGAGAAAAAGAATCATTTTTTCTCGATCAAAACCAATATTCATTGCTTTTCTTATTTTTTGTGATTTTAAAGCCTTGTTGTTGGCATCTAAATAAAAGCCAATGTATTCTGTATTCAAATAAGGCCCCTTTTCCATTTTTATGTTTTGGCGATGTTTTTCTTGAAGTTCTCCCAAAGGAGTTAGTAAATCGTCTTTGTAGGAGGTGTCTAATGAATTTAAAAAATCAAATTTCCCTTGTATAAACATCATAAATTCACTTTGAATATTGGGCAAAAAACTGATGGCAATCGCCTCCAGATAGGGGAGTTGTTCTCCGCTTTTGTTGCGTTCAAAATAGAGATCGTTTTTGCGGAGTACTAACTTTACATCTTCCTCCCACTTTTTAAATTGAAAAGGGCCTGTTCCAATGGGATTGGATCGAAAGTCATCCTTAAAAAAGGCAACTCCTTCTTTGGGAACAACAGCACAGTACCTCATGGTTAGTAAACCCAAAAATGCAGGGAAAGGTTGTTTCAATTCGATTTTTAAAACATGCGTATTTGGGGCGTAATAATTTTTGACATTTTGGAGTACCCAACCTCCTGGTGAGCCCGTCTTTTCGTCTTTTAGGCGATTAAAACTATAAACAAAGTCTTCTGCCGTAACCGTTCTCGTTTCTTTTGAACCAAAAACTTTTGATTTATGAAAATTAACATCGTCACGTAGCTCAAAGGTGTAAACTGTTCCGTCTTCGTTTATCTGCCATGATTTTGCAATCTCGGGACGTATTTGTAGCGAATCATCCAATTGAACTAAACCATTGAATATTTGTTGGATCGGCCATATGTTTTGGGGATTCCGAGCAAAAGCGGGGTCGAGAGAAGTAATGTTTCTAAATTCGTTGTATCTAAAAACAGTATTGTCATGGATTTTAATTTCTGATTGACAGCCTACAACCAGAAGCCCCAAAAACAGAATGAATTTTGAAAATAATAGCTTGTGTAAATTGATGTTGAACTTGAAAATCAAAGTAGTATATTTGTCCCAAAATTAAACTTTTTTAGATACATCTTGGAATCATTAATTACCAATAAGGCTGTTGCAGTCAAAAAAACAACCGTTGCTTTCCATACCCTAGGATGTAAACTTAATTTTTCTGAGACGGCATCCATAGCCAGAGATTTCTCGGAAGAACATTACATAAGGGTGCCTTTTGAGTCTGTGGCAGATGTTTATGTGATCAATACCTGTTCGGTAACCGAAAATGCAGACAAACGGTTCAAAGCTCTGGTGGCAAAGGTATTACGCCAAAATCCTGAAGCATTTGTGGCTGCTATTGGGTGTTATGCTCAATTGCAACCCGAAGCTTTGGCTGAGGTTACTGGCGTTGATTTGGTGTTGGGAGCTTCAGAGAAATTTAAGTTAACACAATATCTAAATGACCTCACCAAAAAAGAGACTGGGGTTGTTCATTCTTGTAAAATTGATACGGTAACCCAATACACAAGCAGTTTTTCTACAAGTGAACGTACGCGAGCTTTTTTGAAAGTTCAAGACGGTTGTGATTACAAATGTACTTATTGTACTATTCCTTTGGCAAGGGGTATTTCTAGAAGTGATGCCCTAGAAAATGTATTGGCCAATGCAAAAAAAATTGCTGCACAAGATATCAAAGAAATTGTTTTGACAGGAGTTAATATTGGGGATTTTGGGAAAGGAGAATTTGGAACCAAAAAGCATCAACACACTTTTTTTGATCTAGTCAAAGCCTTAGATGAAGTCGAAGGAATTAATCGGATTCGAATTTCTTCTATTGAACCCAATTTACTGAAAGATGAAACCATCTCGTTTGTAGGACAAAGCAATTCTTTTGTTCCTCATTTCCATGTACCTCTGCAAAGCGGTAGCGATCAGATTTTGAAACGGATGCGACGACGATATTTAACTCAGTTGTACAAAGATCGGGTAAGAGCCATCAAGGAAATTATGCCCAGCGCCTGTATTGGTGTAGATGTAATTGTTGGTTTTCCTGGAGAAACTGACGAAGAATTTTTGAAAACCTACAGGTTTTTGGCCGATCTAGACATCTCGTACTTACATGTTTTTTCATATTCTGAACGCCCCAATACTGAGGCCTCAGAGATGACTGGAGTAGTGCCACAACACATCCGATCAAAACGGAGTAAAATGCTTAGAGGACTATCCGTAAAAAAAAGGCATCATTTTCATGAATCCCAGTTAGGATCAGAGCGAGTTGTTCTTTTTGAGGCAGAAAACAAAAAAGGATACATTACCGGTTTTACCGATAACTACATCAAAGTAAGAATGCCTTGGGATCCCAGTCTAATCAATACCCTTCACAAAGCTAGCTTGGAACATATTGATGAAGAGGGATACGTTCGTATCAATTTATAATTTTATTCCTACAGGTAAAAGTTCTTTGTAACGCTTGTTTTTTCTTAAAAAAATAGCAATATCTGGACTGGTTGGAACGACTCTCAATTTTTTTTCGGCAACAGAGTCAAGAACTGTTTTGATGAATTCATCTTTGAAGGTTGCCGTATCAATTTCTTCGGGAACGATCAACTTGGTCAGGAAAATTTTTCGTTCTTGTTCTGCATATTCAATGCGCGCCATGGATCCGTTTACAACAACTTCAAATTGACGTAAAAATTCATTATTTTCGAGG
>PAOB01000001.1 GCA_002708445.1 Candidatus Arcticimaribacter sp. | reverse complement strand
CTAAATCCAGACTGTTTTCGATGCCAAGTTCAGCGCGAGTTTCCACTTTTTTGAAAAGCGAATGAAAAAACAACAAGGCTTTTTCGGGGGTAAATCGCCATTGGAGGACCAGTATGGCAATCACCGAAAATATGAGAAGACCGGCTACCCCTACAATGCCCAAATAAGCTACCAAAAAACTGTTGATCTCGAAGCCAACCAATCCACCCAATAAAGGGGAGTCCAGATGGTAAAATCCAAAAAAAACAGACAAACACATCATATAGAGCATGGCCCAACTCCAATGGCTTATCAGTTGTTTTCTATTGCGATCAAAAAAAAGTAAATAACCGGTGTAGCCCAGTAGATAGGGAAAGATAAAAGCAGCGATTCCAAACAGTTGGTAAATAAAAAAGTGGCTTCCCAAGGCACCTACTTTATTCAAAAGGTTTTGTGATTGGACTTTCTTTTCAAAAAAGACTTCTAATGTACTTTGATCCGATTGATGATGGAACAAAAAAGAAACAAAGGAAACGGTCATCAAAAATCCCAACAACAGCAAAAAGCTTCCCAAAAGAATTTGCCTTCTTCTGATACGGTGTTTTTTTTCTTCCGAAAATTCAGGAACACGGGGACGGGAACGCTTTTTGGCCATGTATGGTGCTTATTTAACAAAAATACAAATTCATCTTCAATCCCCGGTCTAAAAAAACCCCGAGACCACAATTGGCTCGGGGTTTTTACTTTATGAAGTTTTCACAATGTTTTAGGCCAAATCAAATCGATCGAGCTCCATCACTTTGCTCCATGCGGCAACAAAATCTTTGACAAATTTTTCTTCACCATCGGCACAACCGTAAACTTCGGCAATGGCACGCAACTCACTGTTGGAGCCAAAGATCAAATCAACTCTTGTTCCGCTCCATTTGATCTCGCCTGTGGTCAAATCACGACATTCAAATTCACTTTCGTTATCGTCAGTAGCTTCCCAGGTGGTATTCATGTCAAGTAGGTTGACAAAGAAATCGTTGGTTAAGGTTCCGGGGCGATCGGTCAACACACCGTGCTTGGAACCACCAAAGTTGGTGTTCAACACACGCATACCTCCGACCAAAGCTGTCATTTCGGGTGCGGTTAAAGTCATCAGTTGCGCTTTGTCAATCAATAGTTTTTCCGCATCGATATCATACTGCTTTTTCATGTAGTTTCTGAATCCATCTGCCAATGGTTCCAATACAGAGAAAGATTCTATATCGGTTAGCTCCTGTGTAGCGTCTGTTCTTCCAGCTGTAAAAGGTACTTTAACATCATGTCCGGCATCGGCAGCGGCTTTTTCGATTCCCGCACTTCCGGCCAAAACAATCAGATCGGCCAGAGAAACTTTTTTGTCTCGACTGATGGCGTTGAACTCGTTTTTAATACCCGTCAATACATCCAATACTTTTCCCAACTTGATGGGTTGATTGACATCCCAGTATTTTTGTGGAGAAAGGCTAATGCGTGCTCCATTGGCACCACCTCGCTTATCAGAGTTTCTATAGGTTGCAGCAGAGGCCCAAGAGGCACTTACCAGTTGACCAATACTCAATCCGGAATTCAAAATCTTAGCTTTTAGGGCTGCTTCATCCTTATCGTCAATCAGTGCGTGATCTACTTTTGGAATTGGATCTTGCCATATCAAAGTTTCATTAGGTACCTCAGATCCCAAATAACGCTCAATCGGCCCCATATCTCTGTGGGTCAACTTATACCAAGCTTTGGCAAATGCATCGGCAAACTCATCGGGATTTTCGTAAAAATGTCTTGAGATGGGTTCGTATGCGGGATCCATCCTTAAGGCGATGTCTGTAGTCAGCATCATGGGTGCATGACGCTTTTCAGCATTGTGAGCATCGGGAACCGATCCTACACCGGCACCCCCTTTGGGAGTCCACTGTTGGGCTCCTCCGGGACTTTTGGTCAACTCCCATTCAAAACCGAAAAGGTTTTCAAAATAATTATTACTCCATTGGGTGGGTGTGGTTGTCCACGCTCCTTCTAAACCACTGGTGATGGTGTGCTCTCCTTTTCCGGAGCCAAAATTATTTTTCCATCCCTTGCTCATTTGTTCAATTCTTGCTCCTGCAGGTTCGGCCTCAACATATTGGTCAGCATCAGCCGCACCATGTGTTTTTCCAAAAGTATGTCCTCCGGCAATCAAAGCTACCGTTTCATAATCGTTCATGGCCATTCGGCCAAAAGTTTCGCGGATGTCATACGCTGATTTTAGGGGATCTGGATTGCCATTGGGGCCCTCAGGATTAACGTAGATAAATCCCATCTGTACGGCACCGAGTGGATTTTCCAATTCGCGCTCACCTGTATATCTCTTATCATCCAGCCATTCTGCTTCGGGTCCCCAGTAAACGTCCTCTTCAGGTTCCCAAACGTCGACACGACCACCGCCAAAACCAAAAGTTTTAAAGCCCATGGACTCCAACGCACAGTTTCCCGTTAGAACCATTAAATCAGCCCATGAGAGCTTTTTACCATATTTCTGTTTGATGGGCCACAACAAAAGTCGGGCCTTTTCCAAGTTGGCATTGTCTGGCCAGCTGTTCAGCGGTGCAAAACGCAGAGTCCCTGCCCCGGCACCACCTCGACCGTCAGCAATTCTGTAGGTACCGGCAGCATGCCATGCCATTCTTATAAAGAAGGGGCCGTAATGACCATAATCGGCGGGCCACCACTCTTGTGAATTGGTCATCAATTCGTACAAGTCCTCTTTGACGGCTGCCAAATCTAATTTTTTAAATTCTTCCGCATAATCAAAATCAGGATCCATAGGATCAGACAGCGTTGAGTGTTGACGTAGAATATTCAAGTTCAATTGGTTGGGCCACCAGTCACGGTTAACCGATCCACCACCAGCGCTTTCCCTTAAGACCCCTCCGAGATAAGGACATTTTGCGATGTCTCCGTTTCCATTTGCGTGATTGTTCATAGGTAAATGATTTTATGTTTTTTTCAGTAAAGTAAAATTAAATTTATTTAAGGTAAAATTTAAAAGAGATGATAATTAATTTTTTTGCTAGTATAAGAAATATTAATCATCCTGAAGATGAGATTAATGAACTTTCAATTTTTTAATTTTAATTTTAAAATAAGCATAGGTCAAAGTCATCAAAGGACTGATCCAATTAAAAAAAGCGTAGAAAAAATATTCTGCCACACCCACGCCCAATACCCCCGATTGATAGGCCCCGCAGGTATTCCATGGTACCAATACAGAGGTTACCGTTCCGGCATCCTCTAGGGTGCGGCTCAGATTTTCGGGAGCCAGCTTTCGATCCCGATAGGCTTGCGCAAACATCTTTCCCGGTACCACGATGGCCAAGTATTGATCTGAGGCGGTAAGGTTGACCGTCAAACTGGATGCTGCCGTGCCTGCTATAAGT
This sequence comes from Candidatus Arcticimaribacter sp., assembly GCA_002708445.1. GTDB lineage: Bacteria > Bacteroidota > Bacteroidia > Flavobacteriales > Flavobacteriaceae > Arcticimaribacter. Next base: position 10,754 of record PAOB01000001.1, on the reverse strand, counting down.
TGAAAAGTGGTTTGGGCCCATTTTAAAAAAGCATGGCTGATGGACTGTAAGGCACCGACGGCGTCCATCACCCCGCCAAAAACCATGGCGCAAATAATCAACCAAACCGTACCCAACATCCCTTGCATTCCTCCAGATGAAAATAATTCGTTCAAAAGGGGGTCATTGGTTTCGATTTGGGTATCGACAGTAATGGCGTTAAAAATACTTTTATAAATGGTTTTAAAATTCAACACTGAACTTTCGGATAGATCTATCAGCAGTTGAGTTTGAAAAATCAGCGCAAAAAGTCCCCCCAATATTGTTCCAACAAATAGTGCCAAAAGCGGTGGGGTTTTTTTGACAATCATCAAGATGACGACCAGAGGCACCAAAAACAACCAGGGGCTGATGTTAAATTTTTCCCGAATGGATTCGCTCAACAGAGAGGTGTCCACATCCCCAGAGCTAGAAAAACTCCAGCCCAAAACAATAAAGATCAAAAGGGTGATCACAATACTGGGCAGTGTGGTGTAAAGCATATAGCGAATATGGGCAAAGAGTTCACCTCCCGCCATGGCAGGGGCCAAATTGGTGGTATCGCTCAATGGAGAAAGTTTATCCCCAAAATAGGCTCCGGAAATCACAGCGCCAGCCACCATGCCCACGGGTAAGTCCAAAGCCTTTCCTATGCCGATCAAGGCGATCCCGATGGTGGCTGATGTGGACCAACTGCTCCCTGTGGCTAAAGAGACCAAGGCCGAGATCAATACACATGCGGGCAAGAAAAAACGAGGGTTGGCGATTTGTAAACCATAATCGATCATGGCGGGAATAATTCCGCTCAACAGCCATGTCCCGGCCAAGGCCCCCACCAAAAGTAAAATCAAAATGGGGCCCGTCACCGATTGTAAGTTTTCCCCCACCTTTTGTAACATTTGCCCGTAAGTGACCTTGTTTCGGAGGCCTACCAAGCCAGCTACAACTCCCCCTAACAAAAGAATAAACTGGTTGGAACCACTCAGTGCATCATCGCCAAAAACAGTAACATTATAGGTCAATAACAAGACCAATATGAACAGTGGAAGTAATGCAGCCGATAGAGATAGTCTTGGGGTTTTCAATTTAATATTATTTTAAAAGTACAATTTACCCTTTTTTTACAACTGCTTTGATCAATCTTAAACCCTAACTTTTGTATTTTTGACAGTAAATCTAAATTTAAACTATGCAATCATTTGATGTTGCCATAATTGGATCGGGCCCTGGAGGCTATGTAGCTGCCATTCGTTGTGCTCAGTTAGGGATGAAAACTGCCCTTATAGAAAAATACAATACTCTGGGAGGAACCTGCCTTAATGTGGGCTGTATTCCCTCAAAATCCCTATTGGATTCATCTCACCACTACGAAGATGCCGTTAAGCATTTTGAAGAACACGGTATTGAAATTCCTGGAGAGGTCAAGGTCAATTTGGAAAAAATGATTGCCCGTAAAGCCTCTGTGGTCGAACAAACCACCAAAGGCATCGATTTTTTGATGGATAAGAACAAAGTAAGTGTATTCAATGGCTTGGGGTCTTTTAAAGATGCCACTACCATTCATATAGCAGGGGAGAAGTCCGAAGACATTACTGCCAAAAATATTATTATTGCCACTGGATCCAAGCCCGCAAGCTTGCCCTTTATAAATATCGACAAGGAACGCATCATCACTTCAACCGAGGCTTTGGAGTTGAAGGAAATTCCCAAACACATGATCGTCATCGGTGGAGGCGTTATCGGTTTAGAATTGGGACAGGTATACAAAAGACTTGGAGCCGAGGTCTCTGTTATAGAATATGCCGACCGTATCACACCGGTGATGGACAGCGCACTTTCCCGTGAATTGACCAAGGTGATGAAAAAGCAAAAAATAAAATTCTATTTGTCGCATCAAGTCAATAAAGTAGAGCGCAATGCAGACACAATTACTGTGACTGCCTTGGACAAAAAAGGGGAGGAGGTCAATTTAGAAGGGGATTATTGTTTGGTTTCTGTTGGTCGAAAACCCTATACCGATGGATTAAATGCAGAAGCGGCTGGCGTAAAACTTTCCGACCGCGGTCAGATTGAAGTGAATGAGCATCTGCAAACTTCTGCTTCAAACATCTACGCCATTGGCGATGTCGTTCGAGGTGCCATGCTGGCGCACAAAGCTGAGGAGGAAGGGGTAATGGTGGCAGAAATATTGGCTGGACAAAAGCCTCACATTGATTACAACCTTATCCCCAATGTAATCTATACCTGGCCTGAAGTGGCTGCCGTAGGCAAAACCGAGGAGGAACTCAAATCAGCGGGGCTCAACTATAAAAGTGGACAGTTTCCCATGCGTGCCTTGGGGCGTTCCCGTGCCAGTGGTGATACCGATGGTTTTATCAAAATTTTGGCCGATGTCCAAACGGATGAGGTACTCGGTGTTCATATGATCGGAGCCCGTGTGGCCGATTTGATCGCCGAAGCGGTGGTGGCCATGGAATTTCGTGCCTCTGCCGAGGACATCGCCCGTATGAGCCACTCTCATCCTACCTATGCCGAAGCGGTAAAAGAGGCTGCATTGGCAGCCTCAGAAAATCGACCTCTGCACATTTAGTTATTTTATTGCTGAAAAGCCTTTTCCATTTTAGATCGAATGGCTTCCAAAGTCAGATTCCCCAGACTTCCCAAGTGAGTATGGGATAAGTTTTTGTGGGGTTGGTAGTCATCACTGGCAATGTTTTCTCCCATCTTTTTGTAAGCATCTCTAAAAGGCATTCCCTCCTTGACCCATTCGTTTAGCGTATCAACGCTAAAAACATATTGGTATTTAGGGTCGTCCAAAATATTTTCTTTGACTTGTATTTCCTTTAAACTGAAAGTAAAAAGATCCAAACAAGCTTTGAGTTCATTGATGGCTTCAATGATGGGGCCTTTGGCGAGTTGCATTTCTCTGTGATAGCCAGAGGGCAAATTGGCCATGAGTAAAGCCAACTGATTGGGCAGTCCCTGAAGGAGATTACATTTGCCTCTGATGAGTTCAAACACATCGGGGTTTTTCTTATGCGGCATGATACTGGATCCTGTGGTTAACTCCTCAGGAAAACTGATAAAGTTGTGCTCTTGACCCATATAAAGACAGATGTCCATTGCCATTTTGGAAAGCGTAGCGGCCAAAGCCGCCATGGCGGTAGCAGTAGTTTTTTCAGCCTTTCCTCTACTCATCTGGGCGGCAATCACATTGTATTTTAAATCGGCAAAGCCCAAACTTTCGGTGGTGGCTTTTCTGTCAATAGGAAATGAACTCCCAAAGCCTGCAGCACTTCCCAGTGGATTTTGATCCACTACTTGATGAGCTGCATTGAGCAAGGTCATGTCATCGACCAGAGTTTCGGCATAGGCAGAGAACCAAAGTCCAAAAGAAGATGGCATGGCCACCTGAAAATGGGTATATCCTGGCAATAAATGATCCTTGTGCTGATCGGCCAAATCCATCAATAACCTAAAAAAGCTGTGCGTGAGTCCTTTAATCGTCTCAATCTCGGCCTTAAGATACAAATGAAGGGCCACCAATACCTGATCGTTTCTTGATCTGGCGGTATGTATTTTTTTACCTAAATCCCCAAGCTTTTGTGTCAGTACATATTCGATTTTGGAATGCATGTCTTCAAACTCGGTTTCGATAACAAAATCTCCATTTTCGGCATCGGTTTTTAGTTCTTCCAACACCTCGACGATCTGATCGGATTCTTCTTGCGATAAAACCCCAATTTTGGCTAACATTTGCGCATGGGCTATGGAAGCTTGGCAGTCATAGGCAGCCAAATAGAGATCATATTCTCGATCTTTTCCCACCGTAAAATGGTCTATTTTTTCGTGTGGAGCTTGGTTTTTTTGCCAGAGTTTCATGCTTAAAGTATTTTTCCTAAAAGTTCAATATAAATTTTTACTGCCTCTTCGATCTCATGCACAAAGATGTACTCATTGGCTGAGTGTGATCTTGTAGATAATCCGGGACCCATTTTGAGCGATGGACATTGAAGTGCTGCTTGATCCGATAGGGTAGGAGAACCATAGGTTTTTCTTCCCAAGGCAATTCCTGCCTGAACCAATTCATGATCCATTCCTATGGAAGAAGAATTGAGATGCAACGACCTTGGTGTCATTTCACAGGGGGCAGCCTCGGTGAGTATCTTGGCCAATTCTTCATTGCTGTATTGGTCGTTGACCCTTACGTCCACTACCAAATCTACGCTTGCAGGAACCACATTGTGTTCTTTTCCTGCATTGATCTGGGTGACTGTGATTTTGACATCTCCCAAAAAGTCGGATTGTTTTTCCAAGGAGAAGTTTTGAAACCATTCCAATACTTTGGGGAGTTTCATAATGGGGTTGTCATCGTTGGGGTGTGCGGCATGTCCAGGAGTCCCTTTGATGACTGCGTCAAAAACCAACAAACCTTTTTCGGCTACCGCCAAATGCATTTCTGTAGGCTCACCTACTATGGCCACGTCGATTTTGGGTAAGTGAGAGAGCAGCCCTCTAAGACTGTCTTGTCCCGCAATTTCTTCCTCTGCCGAGGCAGCTATGATTAGATTGTATTTTGGATTTTGTGCATCATAGTAGTGGGTAAACAAAGCAATAAGAGAAACCAAGGCCCCTCCAGCATCATTACTTCCCAGGCCGTATAGTTTTCCATCCTCGATTTTGGGCTCAAACGGATCGTTGGTATAGGCCGCATTGGGCTGAACCGTGTCGTGATGAGAATTGAGCAATAGGGTAGGTTTTTGGGGGTCAAAACCTTTGTTTTGTGCCCAAATATTATTTCCCGATCGCTGATATGGAATGCCGTAATAGTCAAACCATTGTCCAATCCTGTCGGCAGTTTTGTCCTCCTCTTGTGAAAAAGAGGGAATGGCAATCAAATCCTTCAATAAATCAATCGCTGCTGCGCTAAGCTCATTCATCCTTTAGTGTTAGAGTGGTGTGTTGGGAAATTCCCGCTATCATTTTTGGCGCTCCAATTTTAACTTCATTTACGCCATTTGCCAAAGCATCAAAACAGTTGTCAATTTTGGGAATCATTCCCGAATGAATGACTTGAGCTGTTTTTAAGTTCTTGTATTTTTGGGGGGTGATGGTTTCAATCACACTACCGTCGTCATCGATGTTTTCCAAAACGCCTTGCTTTTCAAAACAATACCATAAAGATACTTCAAAAGATTGCGATAAACTTTGTGCCAAGGTGGCGGCTATGGTGTCGGCATTGGTGTTGAGCAATTGTCCTTTTTGGTCGTGGGTAATGGCACAACAAACAGGAGTGTATCCTCCCTTGAGCAACATTTGAAACAAAGCGTTATTGACACCAACTACATCCCCTACAAAACCGTAATCGATAGATTTTACCGGTCTTTTTACGGCTTGAATGGCGTTGCCATCGGCTCCAGAAAGTCCCAAGGCGTTGCACCCTAAATTTTGCAATTGGGCCACAATGTTTTTGTTGATTTTACCCCCATAAAGCATGGTGATAATATCGAGGTTTTGAGCATCGGTGATCCTTCTGCCTTCGACCATTTGAACGGGTATGTCCATTTTTTCGGCCATGGCAGTGGCTTTTTTACCCCCTCCGTGAACCAAAATCTTGGAACCTTGCATTTGGGCAAAGTCGGTCAGGAAGGACTGCAGTGCTGCTGAATCCTCAATGACGTTTCCTCCGATCTTGACCACCGATAGTTTATCCATTTTCCAACAGTTGTTTTAAGACCGATTGGGCCGAGAAAATTCTGTTTTGGGATTGTTGAATGACCAGAGCATTGGGACTGTCGAGTACGCCATCGGCGGCAACAATATTTCTTCTGATGGGAAGACAGTGCATGAACTTTCCATCGTTGGTCCTTTGCATTTTTTCAGGTGTAATCATCCATTCGTCATCCGTTCTGAGGATTTGCCCATACTGTTCGTAGGAACACCAGTTTTTGGTATAGACAAAGTCGGCTCCCTCCATAGCTTTTTCTTGATCGGTGGTGCATGTGATCCCTTCAGTAATTTTAGGGTTCAGGGCATAACCTTCGGGATGGGCAATGATGAAATCGGCATCCATATGTTTCATCATTTTGGTAAAAGAATTTCCAACTGCATGAGGAAGTGCTTTGGGATGAGGAGCCCAACTCAATACGACTTTGGGTTTGTGGGCGGGTTGAAATTCCTTGATCGTAATGGCATCAGCCAAGGCTTGCAGAGGATGTGCAGTTGCACTTTCCATGTTGATGATGGGTACAGAAGCGTATTTGGCAAAGCTTCTCAATACGATTTCGGCCTCATCTTTTTCTTTGTCAGATAGGGATGCAAAAGCCCTAATGGCCACCATATCACAATATTGGGAAACTACAGCAGCAGCTTCCTTAACATGTTCTGATCTCAGTCCACTCATCTTGGTGCCGTCTTCAAATTCCAATGCCCAAGACTCCTGACTAAAATTCATAACCATGGTTGGAAGTCCTAGGTTTTGGGCTGCCTTTTGGGTACTCAATCGGGTTCTAAGACTTGGATTGAAAAATAAAAGCCCTAGGGTTTTGCCTTTACCCATCGCATCCCATTTTGTGGGTTGATTTTTCAACTCCATTGCCAAATCCAAGGTTTGGTGAAAGTCGGGCAAATCCGCTAAGGTGATAAAATGTTTCATAGTAAATCTTCTAATGCATCAAAGAGCTGATCAAAATGTGCTTTTTGAACGGTCAATGGCGGAAGGATTCGCAATACGTTTTTGTTGCTGCTGCCTCCGGTAAATATGTGTTTTTCATAGATGAGCCTTTTTCTTAAAGGTCCGACCTCAAAGTCAAATTCCAATCCGAGCATCAGTCCGCGTCCTTTGATCTTGGCTCCTTTTATTTTTTCCGCCTTGCTTCTGAAATAGGTTTCCATTTCTTTGGCATGTTGTTGGAGCATATCTTTTTTTATGATTTCCAAAACTGCCAATGAGGCACAACAGGCCAGGTGATTTCCTCCAAAGGTAGTTCCCAGCATCCCGTATTTGGGTTTGACATCTGGATGAACCAATATTCCTCCTATGGGAAAGCCATTGCCCATTCCTTTGGCCATGGTAATCACATGTGGTTTGATGTTGTTGTTTTGAAAAGCAAAAAAGGTTCCCGATCTTGAAAAACCAGACTGCACCTCGTCTGCAATCAAGGCAGTGTCATATTGCTGGCAGAGCTGCTCCATTTTCAAAACGAAATCATCCTCTGGCATATCAAGACCGCCTACCCCTTGAATGGGTTCGAAAATGACGGCACAGACATCTCCCTTTTGCAATTCTTCTTCCAAAGCCTGTACATCATTAAAGGGAATAAAAGTCACCTCCTGCTGTTGATTTAGTGGGGCATTGATGTTTTGGTTATCCGTTGCAGCTACTGCTGCTGAGGTTCTCCCGTGAAAAGCATTTTTAAAAGCCACTACTCTTTTCTTTCCGGTGTGAAAAGAGGCCAGCTTGAGGGCGTTTTCATTGGCTTCGGCTCCAGAGCTACACAGGAAAAGTTGGTAGTCGTGCAAACAAGATTGTTCCCCGATTTCATCTGCCAATTGTTGCTGTAGCGGGTTTTCTACCGCATTGGAATAAAAGGCAATTTTATTTAATTGCTCCTGCAATCGATTGATGTAATGGGGGTGACTGTGTCCTACAGAAATGACCGCATGTCCTCCGTAAAGATCCAAATATTCCGTTCCCGCCTCGTCGTAAACATGGACATCTTTTGCCTTTACGGGGCAAACTTCATAGAGTGGGTAAACGTCAAATAATTTCATGTGTTAATATTCATTGAATTTTAATTTCATTGATTTTCTCGAAAGAAGCCATAAGTCCTCTAATCAAGGAGGAACTCAGCCCTTGGTGTTCCATTTCGTTCAATCCGGTAATGGTGCAGCCTTGTGGGGTGGTGACCTTGTCGATTTCAGTTTCGGGATGGGAGTCGGTTTCAATCAATAGACTGGCTGCGCCCAAAGCAGTGTACATTGACATGCGCATGGATTCATCGGCATCAAAGCCCATTTGTACGCCTCCTTGGGTTGTGGCGCGAATCAATCGCATCCAAAAAGCAATCCCACTAGCACAAACTACAGTAGCGGCTTGCATTTGTTTTTCGTCGATCTTGATGGTAGTACCCAATCCATTGAAAATGGCTTCGGCAATGGCAATTCTCTTTTCTCCAGTGGTATTACAACACAAACAAGTCATGGATTTTCCAACAGAAATGGCGGTGTTGGGCATGCTTCTGATGATGGGATAATTCCCTCCCAATTGGTCTTCCATTCGCTGGATGCTGTAGCCAGTGATGGCAGAAATCAATACGTGCTTGTCGGTCAATACATCCTTTATTTCTTCCAAGATACCGTCAAACTGTCGGGGCTGTACCGTAAAAATGATGATGTCTGAGTTTTTTACAGCCTCTTGATTGTTTGTTGTAATTTTTACGTTGTTGTATTCTTCCCATTTTTTGATTTCACTAAGATCTCTTTTGGTCAGGTAGAGTGAAGTATAGGTATTGTTATATACCAAGCCTTTGGCAATACTCAATCCCAAATTTCCTGATCCGATGATGGCTATTTTCATTTTTATTCTCTTTAATTTTTAAAATACACTGGCTTTGAGTTGTAGTCCCAAATCCTCTTCCCATCCCATGATGAGGTTTAAATTCTGTATGGCTTGTCCCGAGGCACCTTTGATCAAATTGTCAATGACGGATGTGATGAGCAACTGATCTTCAAATTGGTGCAGATGCAAAGCACAATGGTTGGTATTGACCACTTGTTTTAAGGTAAGTTCATTGTCAGATACATGGGTGAAAGGGTGACTTTTATAAAATTCCTTATACATTTCCACGGTCTTTTCTAGCTTACCCTCAAAAGGGGTGTAGCAACTGGCAAAAATACCCCTAGTAAAATTTCCCCTTTGTGGGAGAAAATACATTTTGGGTGCTCCCAGGGTTTCTCCGATTTCACCCAAATGCTGGTGGGTAAAGGGCTTGTACCAGGAAACATTATTGTTTCTCCAACTGAAATGTCCAGTGGGACTCAATCCTACCCCGGCTCCCGTACTTCCTGTGGTGGCGTTGACATGAACGGCCTCTTGTATCATTCCCGCTTTGGCCAAAGGCAAAAGGGCCAATTGAATGGCAGTAGCAAAACAACCAGCATTGGCCACAGCATTGGCTTTTTCGATACTTGACCTTTGGTTTTCTGGCAAGCCATAAACAAAATCATACCCTTGGAATTGAGCGTCTTTTTTCAGTCTAAAATCATTGCTTAAATCAATGATGATGGTTTTTTCAGAGAATTGATTTTTTTCCAAAAACCCAACTGATTTTCCATGGCCCACACAAAGGAAAACTACATCGACCTCGGGATTGATACTTCCCGTAAAGTCTGGTGCTCCAGCACCCAATAAATCGGAATGTGTATCGTGGAGTGGTGTTCCCGGTCTTGTAGTGCTGTATACAAAATCGAGTTCCAATGCCGGATGATGCAATACCAATCGTATCAACTCACCTCCGGTATAACCCGATCCCCCTATGATGCCTACTTTCTTCATTTTTCTTTGTTTACGTGTTGGTATATTTTGTTTTGGTTGGACAATAATTTGATAAAGCCTTTGGCATCCTCTGCGCTCCAACCTTTGTTGACTTCTCCATAACTTCCAAAGGAAGCATTCATCAAATCGTGTTCAGACTCAATTCCATTGAGTTCAAATCTGTAGGGGTGGAGGCTTACAAACACTTTTCCACTCACCGTTTCTTGACTGCTGCTCAAAAAAGCTTCCAAATCCCGCATGACGGGGTCTAAGTATTGTCCTTCGTGAAGCAGCATTCCGAAGAAGTTAGCCAATTGTTCCTTTTGGAACTGTTGCCATTTGCTCAAGGTGTGTTTTTCCAGTAGGTGATGGGCTTTGATGATCAAAAGAGGAGCTGCGGCTTCAAAACCAACCCTTCCTTTGATGCCTATAATGGTATCCCCAACATGGATGTCTCTGCCGATGCCAAATTTTTTGGCTTGCTCTTGTAATTTGATGATGTTATTGACTGGACTGTCCATCTGTCCATCAATCCCAACCAGTTCTCCTTTTTCAAAATGAAGGCTTACTTTTTCGGATGACTTTTTTTCAAGCTGTGAGGGATAGGCCGATTCGGGGAGGCTGTCGTGTGAGGTCAAAGTTTCCTTCCCGCCCACACTGGTTCCCCACAAACCCTGATTGATGGAGTATTGCGCTTTTTCCCATGAAAGATCGATTCCATTTTCTTTGAGAAAAGCAATTTCTGCTTCTCTGGTAAGTTGTAGGTCTCTGATGGGGGTAATGATTTTTATGTCGGCTGCCATGACCTGAAAAATCAAATCAAATCTGACCTGATCGTTCCCTGCGCCAGTGCTTCCATGTGCAATGGCATCTGCTCCAATCTTCTTGGCATAAGCGGCGATTTCCATCGCCTGTACAATTCGCTCTGCACTGACCGATAGGGGATAGGTGTTATTTTTTAGAACGTTGCCAAAAACCAAATACTTAACCACCTTGTGGTAAAAGGAGTCCAAAGCATTGATGGATTGATAGGTATGGGCTCCCATCTGTAGCGCTTTGGTTTCCATTTCTTCGACCTCAGTAGCATCAAAACCTCCGGTATTGACACTGATGGCGTGAACCTCATAACCTTCTTGTGAAAGTTTCATAAGACAGTAGGAGGTGTCTAATCCACCACTATAGGCCAATACTAACTTTTTAT
>PAOB01000019.1 GCA_002708445.1 Candidatus Arcticimaribacter sp. | reverse complement strand
GGGGTGATTCATAAATGATGATCGTTCTGTTTTCTTCGGCCAATTGTTTTAAACGGGTTTGTCTTCCCTTTTTTGGAGGGAGAAATACCTAAAAAATAAACCGATCATTAGGGAAACCACTTTGAAGCAATGCAGGAATAAAAGCAGTGGCTCCAGGTAGACATTCCGTCTCGATATTGTTCGCAATCGCTTCTCGAACCAATAAAAAACCAGGATCTGAAATTGCTGGAGTACCAGCATCAGAAATTAAAGCAATGTTTTTACCTTGTTTCAATTTTGAAATAATAGACGACAACATACTGTGTTCGTTGTGCATGTGGTGACTCTGTAAAGAGACTGAAATATCGTAATGTTTTAAAAGTTTACTACTTGTTCGAGTATCTTCTGCCAAGATCAAATCTACATGTGAAAGTACTTCTATTGCTCTAAAGGTTATGTCTTTTAGATTCCCGATCGGTGTTGGTACCAAAAATAATTTCCCCACGCCTTATCTAACTTTATTTTTGTAATAATACGACAGCAACAGAACAACTAACGCGAGCAAGGCTCCTCCAATATCTCCATCCTGAGCTTTCCAATGAGCAATTGCAGCTAAAACAAAATCAAAAAACAAGCCTGCATAAGCCCATTCTACAAGTTTTTGTCCTCTGTTTCTCAGTATGGTAATAACAGCTAATATTTTAGCTACTCCTAAAGGAATGATAATGTGCGTTGGATAACCCAGAGATAAAAATTCCATTTCTATTTCTTCTGTTCGAATAAAGTACATGATTCCGCTTACTGAAGTTATTAGCGAAAGAATAACGGTTGCTGTCCAATAAAGATTTTTTTGTAGGTTCATAGGGGTCAGATTTAGTTGAAATTTTGTTCAATTAATTTGATAAACCTGGACTCGAAAGACTCTTTCCCTTCCCAATTACTATAGTCTGGTTTAACAAGGTTTTCGATGAAATTCTGTGCTTCTTCAAGGTCATCATACGTTTGGATTTGAGAGATAACTCTTTGATATTCCTCAACGCTTCCATTGAATAAATTTTTTATGAAAGCCAGTCGATCATTCAACCCCACTTTTAAACCTTTTCCTAAAATGTCGTTGAGATTTTTAGAATTTTCCTCAGCTGAATCTGAAGTTGTTAAAATTGGGTTTTCTTTTTTTACAAAAACGGGATCGCTAATTGAGTTAGCAAACAAGCTTTCAAGTGATGAAGTGACTTCTTCTTGGGGAGCAAGCTCAGAGGGTGCTGAATCTTCAATAATTTGCTTTGAGTTTTCAAACTCTTCAGGTTCAACATTACTCTGGGTTTCTGTTAAATTCTTTTGCCGTTCGTGTTCCAAAATTGTAATCTGCTTCTGTAATGCCCGAAGCTGTAATTCAAGCTCAGCTAAATTTACACTATCCTCATGATCTAAAATAGACTGCGCTATTTGTTTTAATTCTGAAAGAAGTACATTAATCATTAAATTTGACTCTTTTGAACAATTAGTTTTAATACTTTTGTTAAGGCTAGTTGTTAGCGTTGCTGAAAATTACAAAAATGTTTTTAGAAAACACTGTAAATCAAAATGAACAATTCGGGTGGATCGAGGTAATCTGTGGTTCCATGTTTTCTGGGAAAACTGAAGAATTAATTAGAAGGCTCAAACGCGCTCAATTTGCCAAACAACGAATTGAAATATTTAAACCCAGTATTGACAATCGTTATGAAGACGAATTAGTCACCTCACATGATCAGAATAAAATTCGTTCAACACCCGTACCAGCAGCTGCAAATATTCCAATTTTAGCTTCAGACTGCGATGTTGTAGGCATAGATGAAGCACAATTTTTTGACTCTGAAATAGTTCAGGTGTGTAATGATCTTGCCAATCAAGGGATTCGAGTGATCGTTGCAGGTTTGGATATGGATTTCAAAGGAAACCCCTTTGGGCCAATGCCCGCCCTCATGGCAACAGCCGAATATGTTACCAAAGTACACGCTGTTTGTACCCAAACTGGAAATTTAGCACAATACAGTCATCGAATTTCTCAAGAAGATGGTCTGGTTGTATTGGGTGAAAGGGAAGTTTATGAACCTTTGAGTAGAGCTGCTTTTTACAAATCTCGCAAGGAAGAATCACTCCAAAAAAATAAAAAAGGAAAGTCTAAAAATAATTCATGATCAAAGAAGCGCGTCTGACCATTAACCTTGATTCTTTAGCACATAACTACAACAGCCTCCGATCAAAAATAAATCCAGAAACAACCCTTATTGCTGTTGTTAAAGCCAATGGATACGGAAATGATGGGGCCCGAATTGCTCAAGAACTTTCCAAACTTGGAGTTGCTTCTTTTGCAGTGGCTTATGCTATTGAAGGTAAAATACTTCGCAAGGCTGGTATCGAAGATTCCCTTATGGTTTTTTATCCCCAATTGGCACAATTGGAGCAAATAATCGAATCCCAATTGGAGCCTGTTCTTTACAATTTGGAAATCAGCAAGGCATTTATTTCTTTATTGAAAGAAAAAAATATTAAAAACTATCCGGTACATATCAAATGTAATACTGGCCTAAACCGTATTGGCTTTTCTTTAGAAAATTTAGAATCTTTTTTTAAAGAAGTTAATTCTCCTTTAATCGATATTAAAAGTATTTATTCTCATTTAGGCTTCTCAGAAAACCCAAAACCCTGTGCTTTTACAAAAAAGCAATTCGATGCTTTTGAATTGATAAAATCAAAAGTAAAAGAACTTTGCCCCTCACATCCAAAATTCCATATCCTAAACAGTTCAGGTGTTTTTAATTATCCTGAACACCAATTGGATGCCGTTCGAATAGGAATTGCGCTCTATGGTTTTGCAAATAATCCCGAATGGAACAAGACACTTAAGCCAATTGCAAAACTCAGTTCTCCTATTTGTCAAATACATTTTGTCAAAAAAGGCGAAAGTGTTGGTTACAATCAAGGATGGATTGCTACAAAAGAAAGTCGAATCGGCATCATTCCACTGGGTCATGCTGATGGAATTGGAAGACAATACGGAAACGGTGTTGGGAAAGTAAATGTCTTGGGGCAAACTGTTCCCATAATTGGGAATGTATGTATGGATTTGCTTATGATAGACTTAACATCCGTTAACTGTACTGTTGGAACAGAGGCTATTATTTTCGACCAAAATTTCACTGCATCAGATTTTACAGCATCAGCAAATACGATTTCCTACGAAATTCTAACAAGCCTTAGCCCCCGAATTAAAAGGGTTTATGTTTAGGTTTGTTGTGTTTAAAACAATTTGTTTTAAATTTGATATTTCTAAAGCTTTCGTTTGAAGCCATTAATATTATCAGTACTTTTGCGGTCATTAATCTAAAAAAGAGCAGATGAAAGTTGCCTTAGTTGGAGCTACTGGAATGGTAGGTCAAGTCATGTTAAAAGTACTCGCTGAAAGAAATTTCCCATTAACAGAATTCATTCCGGTTGCATCCGAACGCTCAGTCGGAAAAAAAATAACATTTCAAGAAAAATCTTACACTGTTGTTGGACTGTCTACTGCTGTAGAAATGAAAGCAGATGTGGCTTTGTTTTCTGCTGGTGGAGAAACTTCTTTGGAGTGGGCACCAAAGTTTGCTACTGCAGGAACCACAGTAATAGACAACTCCTCTGCATGGAGAATGGACACTACCAAAAAATTGGTGATTCCAGAAATCAATGCAGATCAACTTACCCCCAAAGATAAAATTATTGCAAACCCAAACTGTTCTACAATTCAAATGTTGGTTGCACTTGCTCCTCTACAAGACAAATATGGAATCAAAAGATTAGTAATATCGACATATCAGTCCATAACAGGTACAGGAGTTAAAGCGGTACAACAATTAGAAAACGAATATGAGGGTAAACAAGGAGAAATGGCTTATCCTTATCCCATTCATCGAAATGCAATTCCCCATTGTGACAATTTTCAAGAAAACGGATACACCAAAGAAGAAATGAAATTGGTAAAAGAAACTCACAAAATTTTGAGTGATGACAGCATAGGGGTAACTGCTACAGCAATCCGAATCCCTGTTGTAGGAGGCCACAGTGAGTCTGTAAACGTACAATTAAAAAAAGAGGCCTCTGTACAAGAAATACAAACTTTGTTGAACCAAACTCCAGGAGTGATTGTTCAAGATAATCCCGACACCAACACCTATCCAATGCCCATCTATGCTGAGGGCAAAAACGATGTTTTTGTGGGACGAATCAGAAAAGATTTCTCTCAAGAAAACACCTTTAATCTATGGATTGTATCGGACAATCTCAGAAAAGGTGCAGCAACCAATACCATTCAAATTGCTGAATATTTAGTAGCTCAAGGTTGGGTTTAAGGCATTAAGATAAAATTATTTCATCTCAAACTCTTCCATAAATTTAGTAGTGTAATTCCCAGCCAAATAATCGGGATGGTCCATCAATTGTAAATGGAAAGGAATGGTTGTTTTTACCCCTTCAATAACAAATTCTTGTAGCGCTCTTTTCATTTTGTTGATTGCTTCTTCTCGGGTTTGAGCAGTAGTAATCAATTTTGCAATCATAGAATCATAAAAAGGTGGAATGACGTATCCTGAGTACACATGAGTGTCTAAACGAATTCCGTGTCCGCCTGGAATATTGAGGTTGGTTATTTTACCTGGCGAAGGACGAAAATCATTGTAAGGGTCTTCGGCATTTATTCGACACTCTATCGAATGTAGTTTTGGTAAATAATGCTTTCCAGAAATTGGAATTTTTGCAGCAACAGAAATTTGCTCTCTGATCAGATCAAAGTCAATTACTTGTTCTGTGATTGGGTGCTCTACTTGAATTCTCGTATTCATTTCCATAAAATAGAAATTACGATGCTTATCAACCAAAAACTCAACCGTTCCTGCTCCTTCATATTTAATGTACTCTGCTGCTAAAACAGCTGCTTTTCCCATTTTATCTCGAAGTTCATCGGTCATAAATGGAGAAGGAGTTTCTTCTGTTAGCTTTTGGTGACGTCGTTGAACCGAGCAATCACGTTCCGACAAATGACAGGCTTTTCCAAAACTGTCTCCAACAATTTGAATTTCAATATGACGTGGTTCTTCAATAAGTTTCTCCATGTACATACCATCGTTTCCAAAAGCTGCAGCAGCTTCTTGACGAGCACTGTCCCAAGCTTTTTGAAGATCTTCTTCTTTCCAAACTGCTCGCATTCCTTTACCTCCACCTCCAGCGGTAGCCTTGAGCATTACAGGATAGCCCATTTCGGAGGCAAGTTTTTGAGTTTCTTCAAAATCATTTAATATTCCTTCTGAACCCGGAATGGTTGGAACTCCAGCAGCTTTCATAGTTGCTTTAGCTGATGCCTTATCTCCCATTTGGTTGATCATGCCGCAAGATGCTCCAATAAATTTAATCTGGTGCTCTTCACACATTTTGGAAAACTTTGCATTCTCCGATAAAAACCCATACCCCGGATGAATTGCATCTGCATTGGTAATTTCAGCTGCCGCAAGAATGTTAGACATTTTTAGGTAGGACTCTGAACTTGCAGCAGGACCGATACAAACCGCTTCGTCTGCAAACTTTACGTGTAAACTTTCTTCGTCTGCTTTAGAATAAACCGCCACAGATTTAATCCCCATCTCTTTACAGGTTCGAATAACCCTAAGGGCTATCTCTCCACGATTGGCTATTAATATTTTTTTAAACATAAATATCTTTTTTGTGAAACTTCTTAGGAAGGGTCAACCAAAAATAAAGGTTGATCAAATTCTACGGGTGTAGAGTCGTCTACTAATATTTTTACAATTTTTCCGCGAACCTCAGATTCAATCTCATTGAATAATTTCATTGCTTCAACGACACAAAGAACATCACCCTCGTTAATTTCTTGGCCAACTTCTACAAAAGTTGGTTTATCTGGAGATGGTTTTCTGTAGAAAGTTCCAATAATAGGAGATTTTACAGTGATCAATTTATCGTTTTCAACTGCAGCTGGAGTAGCTGGTACATCTGGAGTAGCTGATGGTGCTGGTACTACAGCTACTGGTGCCGAAGGTGAAAGACTCGGTACTTGTTGTACAATTGTAGTTGGCTCAACACGTTCATCACCACCAGTTTTAATGGTAATTTTGATATCGCCCATTTCGAGTTTAACCTCAGACGCGCCTGATTTCGCAACAAATTTTATGAGGTTTTGAATTTCTTTAATATCCATTTGCTAAATATTTAATTGTTATTGTCGTAATTCCATGTTAAGTACGCAGCTCCCCAAGTAAAACCACCACCAAATGCGGCGAAAATCAATTTATCTCCCTTAGAAAACTTTGATTCATAGTCCGAAAGTAATAAAGGTAAAGTTGCTGCGGTAGTATTTCCGTACTTTTCTATGTTCATCAGAACACGCTCATCTGAAAGATTCATTCTTCTTGCAGTGGCGTCGATAATTCTTTTATTGGCTTGATGTGGCAATAAATATGCGATATCGCTTCCCTTGAGTTGATTTTGAATCATTACTTTTTCGGCGGCATCAGCCATGTTTTTTACTGCATTTTTAAAAACCATTTGACCCTCTTGCATGATGTTGTGTCCACCCTCTGAATAAGTGTTTTCATTGAAAGGGTGCAAAGATCCACCTGATTTGATATTTAAAAATTCTCTCCCTGAGCCATCGCTTCTAAAATAAGAGTCTTCCCATCCAAAATCATTTGAGGAAGGTTCAAATAAAATTGCTCCTGCTCCATCACCAAATATGATACAGGTTGAACGATCCGTGTAGTCAACAATTGATGACATTTTATCTGCTCCAATCAAAAGTACTTTTTGGTAACGTCCCGATTCAATGTAATTTACAGCTGAAGACATTCCATACAAAAACCCAGAGCACGCTGCTTGAAGGTCAAAACCGAATGCATTGTGAGCACCAATTTGCGTGGCTACGTATGGAGCAGTCGCTGCTACAGGCATATCTGGAGTCACCGTTGCTACGATTACCAAATCAATTGTGCTTGGATCTATATTGTTTTTTTGAAAAAGTTGATTTGCGGCTTGAATTGCAAGGAAAGAAGTTGGCTCTAGAGGGTTTCGAGCGATCCGACGCTCTTTTATTCCCGTTCTAGTGACTATCCACTCATCACTTGTATCAACCATTTTTTCCAAATCACTATTGGATAAAACTTCTGAGGGTACATAACCGCTTACAGCAGTAATGGCAGCCTTAATGCCTTTTGAATTAATACTTTTCATTAAAATGCTTGCTTAATAATCTAGCATTCGGAAGGTGAAGATACTAGATTTTAATCGATAAGATCTTTTTTTTACAAAAAAAAACTCCCAAAAATGAGAGCATCTTTTTTACAACTTCAATAACTTTCTATGCATCTGCAACTTCAGTATTATCAATAAGGATCTTTCCTTTGTAATACAATTTTCCCTCATGCCAGTGAGCACGGTGGTACAGGTGAGCTTCACCAGTTGTAGAGTCAACTGCAATTTGAGAAGCTGTTGCTTTGAAGTGCGTTCTTCTTTTATCTCTTCTTGTTTTGGATATTTTCCTTTTAGGATGTGCCATTTTATTCCTTTAATTGATTATTGTAGTAAGTCTTTTAATTTATTCCATCGAGGGTCGCTTTTTTCTTCTGAAATCGAACGCTCTTTGGGTTTTAATTCTTCTAATTTATTTAATATTTCTGATTCTAATGTTCCATCTTCAATTCCTGGATGAATAATTTTGAGTGGTATTGCCAGAACTACCATTTCGTAAATGGGTTGTGCCACATCAATTTGATAGGTTCCGTGGGGAATGATTAGGATTTCATCGTTGTCGTTGTTGTAATCATCTCCAAATTTGATGATCCAATCATAATTTGTGTCGATTGGAAAATCGAAATGCTCGTTGGTAACATCACAGGCAACTTCAACACTCCCAACTGCTCTAAAATTTAGGTTCATAAGGGTTGCTTTTTTATCGAAAGTCAACTCTACCTTTATCTTAGCATCGAAGAAGTCATTAAAATCATATGCTTTAAAGAACGTATTCTCAATTTCATATTTGAGCTGGTGAACACCTTCTTTAAGTCCAACGAAGGGCAACATAAATTCGGATGTGCGTTCCATTCAATACCTATTGAGCCTGCAAATTTAACAAAAAAATACCAACCAAAAAGCTTTCCTCTAGAAATTGTCAGATACTCAGCGTTAGTTCCTTAGATTTTCGTTTTCTCTTCGTTCAAAATAAATATCCCTAGCAGCAAAAAGTGCTTCTTTGAACGAATCTATTCTTGCCTCACCTTTTCCTGCTATTTCGAAAGCTGTGCCATGATCTGGAGAGGTTCTAACCTTTGATAAACCAGCGGTATAATTGACTCCTTGCCCAAAAGACAGGGTCTTAAAAGGAATCAAGCCTTGGTCGTGGTAAACTGCTAGGATTGCATCGAACTGGGTGTGCGTTTGAGCACCAAAAAAACTATCCGCTGCATAGGGCCCCAGGATGATATCTCCTTTTTCGTACAATTTTTTTAGGGTTGGGCGAAGTACCTCATCGTCTTCTTTCCCAATGATGCCCTGGTCTCCTGTATGTGGATTGATTCCCAATACGCCTATTTTAGGTTTTGAAATCCCAAAATCTTTCTTTAGAGACTCCGTCATTAAACTCACTTTTTCATCTATTCGTTCGGGTGTTATCAACTGAGCGACTTCACTGACAGGGACATGATCAGTAAGTAAGCCTACTTTTAATCCCTCTGTAATCATAAACATTAGACTTTTACCTCCAAGCTCTTTACTCAAGTAATCGGTATGTCCTGGGAACTTGAACGATTCCGATTGAATATTATGCTTGTCGATAGGGGCAGTAACCAAAACATCAACTTTGTTTTCTTTAAGAGCTTTGGTAGCTGCTTTCAATGATTTTAGAGCATGTTGACCTCCCTCTTCGGTTGATTTACCAAATTCGGTTGTAAATAAATTGCTCCAAACATCTAAAACATTAACCTGATTGAGACTCAATTTACCTACCTCTTTGTATGGGCTGAGCGAGGTTTTGAGATTTAAATGTCTTTTCTGAAAGCTAATCAGTTTCATATTCCCGTAAAGTATTGGTGTAAAAAAATCGAAAAGTTCTTTTTCTTGAAAGGTTTTTAGGATTACCTCTATGCCTATTCCATTGGGGTCACCAATTGATATTCCTACCTTAATTTTTCGGGCTTGTTCCATCAATTCCTTGATTTATTAGTAATTTTGAGACAAAGTTAATCAATAAAATCTAGGGGATGTTTACAGGAATCATAGAAGGTTTTGGGGAAGTAAAAAAATTAGTTCAAGAAAACGATAACCTTCACATTACTATGGAGAGTGATCTTACACCTGAATTGAAAATAGACCAAAGTGTTGCTCATAACGGAGTATGCCTTACTGTTGTTGAGATAGAAAAAAATCAATACACCGTTACGGCAATCAAAGAGAGTTTGGACAAGACCAACCTCAACCATTTAGGTGTTGGTTCTAAAGTAAATTTGGAGCGTGCCATGAAGTTGGGGGCTCGACTGGATGGACATATTGTACAAGGTCATGTTGATCAAATTGGAAAATGTACACAGATTAAAGAAACAGGCGGCAGTTGGTATTTTACATTTGAGTACGATGCTGCTCAAAAAAACATGACCATTGAAAAAGGATCTATTACCATCAATGGTGTAAGTTTGACAGTCATAGACTCTGGGATTTCAAACTTCTCGGTAGCTATTATTCCTTACACCTACGAGCATACCAACTTCCATCAATTTGAATTGGGGACAGTAGTAAATTTAGAATTTGATGTTGTGGGTAAATACATTGCCAAAATGCAACTATTAAATCAAGAATAGGGAAACATCCAAACAAATTTGTAAATTGGATAAAACTTTTTAATTATGGGGGTCTTAGAATTATTAACGGTCTTACTTTTATTAGCATCTTTTTTTTCAATTATTAATTTACGTATCCTAAAGTTGCCTCAAACAATAGGATTGATGGTCTTGGCCATAGCGTTATCCTTTTTTATTTTAGCCATAGGACTTGTTTTCCCTTCAGTTTTAGACTCCGTTTCTACGATTGTTAAAAGCTTTGATTTTGAAATACTACTCATAGACATCATGCTCCCTTTTTTACTTTTTGCAGGAGCCATTAGTGTTAATGTGCATGAATTATTAAAAGATAAAGTTACCATTCTTCTTCTGGCTACATTTGGTGTTTTATTCTCAACATTTGTGGTCGGAACTGGTATTTATTGGCTGGTTGAACTCCCTTTTTTCAACCTAAACTCTCTTGGGTTGAGTTATATAGATTGTTTACTTTTTGGGGCCTTAATAGCTCCAACAGATCCAATTGCTGTGCTTGCAATGGTCAAAAAAATGAACCTATCTGTAATTACTGAAACCCGCATCGCAGGAGAATCTCTGTTTAATGACGGAATTGGTGTTGTCATTTTCTTAACTCTTTTCAACATCAAAGAACTGGGCATCGAAAATGTAACTGCCGCAAGTGTTGGTTCTTTATTTGCAACTGAAGTTATTGGAGGAATTGCACTTGGCGCACTGATCGGCTTTTTGGGGCTAAAGCTTGTAAAATACATCGAAAATGACCATGTAGAACTGGAAGTTCTGATAACACTATCGTTGGTGCTGCTGGCATCAATAGTATCAAAGCAATTTCATTTCTCAGGAGTCTTAGGAGTTGTTGTTATGGGGTTATTTTTAAATCAAAATATTGATGTTGACCAAAAAAAAGAAGGTGTTCAGAAAGCAATGGGCGACTATGTTTACAAATTTTGGCATTTACTAGATGAAACTCTTAATGCCATCTTATTTATTCTCATTGGGCTGGAGATAATTCCAATACTTCAAAGTTTTGATTCTAGTTATCTGTTGATCGCTATGTTGACCATAATCTTGGTAGTTGTTTCCAGAGGAATCGGGGTTTGGACTCCAATTAAATTTCTTTCATTTTTCAAAACTTTTGAAAAAAACACTGCTCTAATAATTACTTGGGGTGGTCTCCGAGGGGGCTTGAGTATTGCGTTAGCTTTGAACCTACCCGACCAAATTGGAGAAGGTAAAAACCTTATTTTGTTTTTGACCTACACCGTTGTCCTTTTTACTATTTTAGTTCAAGGATTGACCCTCAAAAAGATTGTAAAATAGTTTTTGAAAATCATTCTATTTTTTATCTTTGAATGGAGTAGTTAATGCTATGACAATAGCAAAGTCGAACTAAATGCAGAAAGGAGGTGTCATATGTCGTGTAATAATTATTTGAGGAAAAATCGGCTACTGATGCCTTTGAGGTTTCAGTTTTAAGCCTTTCCCTTTTTTAAAAAACAAAAGCAGGTCGATGGATCTGCTTTTTTAATTTTACTTCTGATCTTTATTTTTCAATTCTAAACCCATTCTGTGTGCAACATATCCCAAAAGTAGATTTATCTCATTTTTTAAGTTCTGATCCCAAACTAAAAACAAAATTCGTGACTGAAATGGGTGCCGCCTTCGAAGAGATTGGTTTTGTGTCTCTAAAAGGTCATTTCCTTTCCTCTAAACTTATGAATGACCTCTATTTGGAAATCAAAAACTTTTTTGATCTGGGGTTAGAACAAAAGAAATCCTACGAAATAAAAGGGGGTGGAGGTCAACGAGGATACACCTCTTTTGGAAAAGAACACGCCAAAGACAAAAAAGAAGGCGACCTCAAAGAGTTTTGGCATTTTGGTCAGTACGAAGAATCTCCATTAAAAAAATATCCTGAAAACATAACTGTAAATGAACTTCCAAAATTCAATGAACTGGGAAAAGAAACCTACAAACTTTTGGAAAAAACTGCACTACATGTGTTGCGAGCAATTGCACTACATCTCGATTTGAAAGAACAATATTTTGATACATACACCTCCAATGGGAATTCTATTCTTAGGGCGATTCATTACCCCCCAATTCTTGAGGAGCCCAAAGAAGCTGTCCGGGCTGCTGCCCACGGGGATATTAATCTAATTACTTTGTTGATGGGTGCTCAAGGAAAAGGATTACAAGTGATGACCAATCAAGGAAAGTGGATTGATGCTATTGCTGAACCCGACGAGCTTATTATTAATATGGGCGATATGATGTCGAGGCTTACCAACAATAAACTTAAATCAACACTACACCGGGTGGTCAACCCTCCTAGGTCTTCCTGGGGCAGTTCACGATATTCCATTCCCTTCTTTATGCATCCAGAAGCAGAGATGTCGCTGAACTGTTTACCAAACTGTTTTTCGGATGAAAACCCGAAAAAATATGAAGATACAACAGCTGGTTCTTTTTTAAATCAAAGATTAATTGAATTGGGACTCTTAAAAAAATAAACCGATGACAATAACTGAAACATTATTTACAATCTGCAATACAAGTATTCTGGTGGCCTGGGGCTTACTCCTTTTAGCACCAAAATGGAAGTTTACTGAACTCATCTCGGAACGACCCTATGTACCGCTTGTTTTGAGTCTTTTTTACCTGTACTTCATCTTTGTAAATGGGGGTATGGACGACGTAGATTTTTCAACATTAGAGGGTATTATTGCTTTGTATGAAAACAGTTCCCCTGAACTTATCGCGGCAGGATGGCTTCACTATCTTGCCTTTGACTTTTGGGTTGGCTGTTGGATTATGAGAGAAGCCAAACAAAAACAAATCAAACACCTTTTTATTGTACTGCCTTTACTGGCTACTTTTATGATGGGGCCCGTAGGAGTTTTGTTTTATGAAGGTGTCAAAGTCTTACTTAAAAAATAAGTGTCCATGAACTTTCGTACAATTAACAAGTTTTGAAAAGCACATCGGTTTCTGGATATTTTTATCGGGATTCAATTTTTGTTCTGGACCCTTTCGGGGCTCTACTTTAGCTGGACCAATCTCGATGAAATCCACGGAGATCATTATCTCAAAAGTCTCGGAAAAAAGGCTTTTGATTCTTTAATTGCCATCGATTCAATTGAGAATAGGTCTGAATTTTATATTGAAACATTGGAACTAAAATCCATTGGGGGTCAGCCCTACCTCTGGATCAATAATAATTTTTTATTTCATGCGAAAACTGGAAACAAACTTGACTTTATTTCAAAAAAAAACTGCCGAAATTGTAAGAGAACATGTGCTCGATTTGTATTCTATTGAAAAAAAATTGAACGTATCGACTCGGTTTCAAATCATGATGAATATCGAGGGAAACCCCTTCCAGCTTTCAAGGTTTGGCTCAGTGGAAAAGGAAATCCAATTGCTTATGTCAGCATGAAAGATGGTGGTTTTCAAAAAATCAGGCATCTTCAGTGGAGGTGGTTCGGTTTTTTGTGGATGACCCACCACACAATGGATTATGAAGGAAGAGATAATTTCAATACTCTAATTCTTCGTATTTTTTCACTTCTCGGTCTGATTACTGTATTGAGTGGTTTTGCTTTGGCATTTGTTACCTCGGGTAGAAGGAGAAAAAAAACTCTAAAAGTTAACCTATTGATCGGGCTTTTTTTTATTCTTCAAGAAAAAAATCATGGACAAAAGACCAAAAAAGCCAAAAAAGAATCCAATCAAAAATCCTTTGTAGTGCGTTCTTCCCCTTTGTTCTGCTAAGTAAGCACCTACTGCACCAAAAAAAACACCTATTGCTAAGTAAACTGATGGGGGATACAAGAGTAATTCATCGCTCATAATCATAAAATTAAAAACTATTTGGGTCAAAAGATTCCAATTCTAAATTTTAACCTAGTTTTATCAATCAAACAAAGATATGAGTAAAAATAATGTTTCCTTTAGTTGGGCATTCAAAGAATTTATTTGGCCGAGAAGAAAAATTGTTTCTTTTGGATTGTTCCTAATAATCGTTAGAAGTTTATCGGGCCTGGTGCTTCCTTATGCGAGCAAAAACTTGATCGATGAAGTTATCCCGTCAAAGGATACAGAGGCGCTGACTATTTTATTGATTGCCGTTTGTACTGCACTCTTGTTTCAATCAATAAGCTCGTTTTCGCTTACTCGCCTTTTGAGTGTTGAGGCACAGCATTTAATTTCAATTCTTCGGGCTAAAGTTCAAGAAAAACTGTTGACCCTACCCGTTAGTTTTTTTGATAACAACAAATCTGGAGC
>PAOB01000055.1 GCA_002708445.1 Candidatus Arcticimaribacter sp. | reverse complement strand
TAATTTCAAAAATAAACTAAATCTAAAATATTTTTTGTGCTTCAACCTTAAATAATTTAGAGGAACAATCTTAAAAAGAAAAACAGGAAATTGATGAGACCCTGTTTTTTGGGCTAAAGAATTAATTTCGCAAATAAGATTTTAATAGTAAGAGTAGGTTTTAATTTTATTTTCAGTTGTAGTTTAAAATTAAAATTACTAAATATGTAGAAGATTTAAACACAAAATGAGAAAAGCTTCTGCATTCATTTTTTTTCTGCTTTTGGCCTGATCAAAAGACACTGTTGTTCCAGAAGAACCAGCAGCGATTAGTTACACTATTTTAGTATCAGCTTCTGAGGGAGGAAGTGTAAATTCTCAAGGAGGGTCTTATGCTCAAAACGCAACTGCAACCTTTACTGCTACTGCGGCAGACGGTTTCGTGTTTTCGGGATGGTCAGGTGATGCTACAGGAATGACAAATCCTTTATCTTTTTTGGTCACCAACGATGCAACTATTGTAGCTAATTTTACACGATCAAATTTTAGTTTTAACATACAAACCAGTGGTCAGGGAACTGTAGTTGAAGAGTTAGTGAGTTCAGCTAAAGCCAAAACGGATTATGAATCTGGTAGCACCGTTCGTTTAACAGCTACCCCCGAAACCGACTGGTTATTTTACAGATGGGAAGGTTTATCCAGAGGGTTTATTGATGCAGCAACGGGTCAGGAAGAAGTATCCACAGATTTTGACAACCCCATTGAAGTTGAGGTAAATAGTTCAATCAATGCAACAGCAACCTTTGAGCAAATCATAACAGAAGAAGAAATAGAGACTGGTGTTGTTGGGAAATGGAAAATAAGAAAACCAAAATCGGCAAGTAAAACTTTGGCAGCAAACTGTGTAATGGATGAAGCCATCTTTCGCTCCGACGGAACCTTCACTCTTTTGTTAGATGAACAAATAATTAGAGGAACTTATGTGGTTACTGAGGTTCAAAGTTCAGCATTTCATATTTTATTGGTCTCTGGTGAGACCGATGCGGGTAGGATTGAAAACCTTACTGTGACCAATAATTTTATTTCATTCACATTCATATCTTCGGATTGTAATAAATCTTTCAAGGGAGATCGGGATAGAAATTATGATGAGGTTACAGACCCTTATGCTGCTAAGATCTTTTTAGCGCCTAATGGCATAACCATAAAATGTCCAAATGCAGAGATTGGGTATACTGAAGAATTCAATGAAAAGACTTATGAAGTAGTAGATAATTCAAGCCTGATAACAAAAGTAAATAATGATGAGGATGTTACTTGTGTATGCACATCCAGGGTAACTTCTATGAGCAAACTTTTCAAAGATAAAGAAGACTTTAACCAAAATATTGGTAGTTGGGATACCTCTGGGGTTACTGATTTTACGTGGATGTTTCAAAACGCGAGTGCGTTCAACCAAGACATCGGAAATTGGGATGTTTCTCAGGTTACAAAGTCTTATCAGATGTTCACAAATGCAGTTACTTTTAATCATGACATCGGAAATTGGAATACTTCTAACATAACAGATATGGATAATATGTTTGCGGGTGCAACTGCTTTTAATCAAGACATTGGCGGCTGGGATACCTCCAAGGTAACCGACATGTATGCCATGTTTACAAATGCGACATCATTTAATCAAAATATTGGAAACTGGGATACCTCTAAAGTAACCGACATGATTAATATGTTTGGTGGTGCAAGTTCGTTCAATCAAGACTTGGGAGAATGGAATACCTCTAAGGTTACCGATATGTATGGGATGTTCCTTAATGCGATTTCATTTAACCAAAATATTGGCAGTTGGGACACTTCAAATGTAACCAATATGAGTTTTATGTTTAAAGTTTCTAATCTGTCCAATCAAACCTCAGCATTCAATCAAGACATTGGCGATTGGGATACCTCTAGTGTAACCAATATGGAAAGTATGTTTTCCAATAACACTTCATTCAATCAAGATTTAACAGGCTGGTGTGTTACAAATATTTCCTCCGAACCGGATGATTTCTCTACCTCCTCTGTCCTAACAGAAGCCAATAAACCCATATGGGGTACATGTCCGAATAATTAAAGTTTATTGATTTTATTTTTAAACCAAAATCAATGGTAGGGATTTATGCTCCACAAAAAGGGAAGCTGGGTCAAAAATAGTATTTTGGTAATAATCCAACAAACTTCTACAGATGTACTATTTTATTTATTTTTGAATATGTCAAAAAGAATTTTTATCCCTCTGCTTTTGTTACTAATTCCTGCAATTGGCATGAATCTAACGGATCAAATTAATTGGAGTATTTTCGATTTTATCACTATGGGAAGTTTACTCCTCCTTGTTGGAATCGGGATTAATTTTGTGCTCCATAAAAAGGTGAAAAACCGAAGCCTCTACATCGGTCTGATAATTTTAATTTTTATGTTGCTTTGGGCGGAGTTAGCCCTAGGAGTTTTTGGATCTCCATTTGCAGGCAGCTAGTCCTGAAATAGTTGATTTTTGCGGCAGGGTTTTCAAAAATATTTGAAAAGTAAACCCCTAAAAACAAGAATTGAACCCGTTCTTGTTTAATGTTGTTTCATAATTACTTATATTTGTTAAACAAAATATTTTTTATGAAAGTCTTTCTTTATCCTTTTTTGTTAGTAACGCTCCTACAATCAGATTTTTATTCAAATGACACAGATGCTCAAGAACTACAGGGGCGAGCCTATTATTTTTCTATGTCTAAACTAGAATTGGGAAATTGGGGTGCACGAATGAGCGAAGCTCAAAAAAAGCAGATTAAAGCTCGTTTGAAAAACAGATTAGAAAAAACTTACATCCTAAACTTCAGTTCCGAGGAATCTTTATTTGTAGAGGAAGAAAAAGTTGATGCCATTTCGGGAGCAACAGATTCTTGGGGTAGTAATTTTGCTCGAGGGAAACAGTACAAAAATATTACAGAAAACAGCCTTGTTCAGGCACAAGAATTTTATGGAAAACGCTTTTTAGTCAAAGACAAATTGCAAGCTTTTGATTGGAAGCTAGGAAGCGACACAAAAGAAATTGGGGGTTACACTTGTTTTAAGGCTTCAGCAATTGTTCCAACAGAAGAACTGCGGTGGTACAATTTTGAGTGGAGTGACCTCTCCAACAATTCGACAGACACCACAGAAAAAGATATTCAATTGACTCAAGTAGAGGCTTGGTACACTATGCAAATTCCTCTACAAACAGGTCCTGCCGAATTTTGGGGTCTCCCCGGTCTTATTTTAGAAGTAAGCGCAGGAAATACAACCATCCTTTGTTCAGAAATTATCATTAACCCCAAAGCGAAAGAAAAAATTACGGCGCCCGATAAAGGAACCGAAATCAACAAAGTTGATTACCGTTCTACCATCGTAAACAAGATGCTGGAAATGAGAAACAATCGGGGAAGAAGAAGAGGTTAAACATTTCTCCATTTAACCTTTAACTATGAACCTTAAAACAAATTTCTTTTTTGCCCTGCTACTCTTTGCCTTTTGCACAAATGCACAAGTTGAACTAAAGGGTACGGTTCTCGATACTTTACAAAGTCCATTGGAAAGAGCAAGCGTAGTAGCGATCAACAAATTTACCAATGCCCTAGACGCCTACACAATGACCGATGATTTGGGATTATTTTCACTGAATCTAAAACAAAACACCAAATACAAAATCCAGGTCAGTTATTTCGGTCTACAAACAATTAACGATAGCTTGAGCACACAGACTACCGGGATGAGAAGAGATTACACCCTTCGTGCAGACATTGAATTGGACGAGGTTGTGGTAAAAATACCCGTTTTGATTCGTGGAGACACCCTCATCTACGATGCAGACTCATACAAAAATGGAACCGAAAGAAAGCTTGAAGACATCATCGCAAAACTACCTGGGGTAGACATCAACGACACTGGGCAAATTGAAGTTGAAGGTAAAGTTGTCAATAAACTTATGGTTAACGGAAAAGACTTTTTTGATGGAGACACCAAAATCGCTACCAAAAACATTCCGTCCAGTACGGTTGACAAAATCCAAGTCCTCAAAAATTTTGGAGAAGTAGTGCAGCTAAAAGGGGTTCGAAACAATCAAAACAATGTTGCTATCAACATTAAATTAAAAAAAGGAAAAGAGAGTTTTTGGTTTGGCAATATTACCAGCGGAGGGGGAAATTCTCCCACAAAAGACCGCTATTTATTACAACCCAAATTGTTTTACTACAGCCCCAAATACACCATCAACTTTATTGGAGACCTCAACAACATTGGTGAGGTAGCCTTGTCTCGTAGAGATTTAAGAGGTTTTGGTGGAAGCTTTAGACCGCCCAGCAGTCAAAGTGGAACCAACATCAATTTAGGAGACAACAGTCTCAACTTTTTGACCGACCAGAGTGATGCTTTCAACATAGAAAATAAATTGGCTACTGCAAACTTTAGTTACTCTCCAAACGAAAATCTTGACCTCAGCGGTTTCCTTATTTTTAATTCTAACAAAACCACTTCCAAAGCGAACAGCTTTATTCAATACACCGATGCGGTACTACAAATTCCCGATGAACAAATAGACCAATCCACTACAGAAAACTCCTATCAAAGTTTGGTTAAATTAAGTGCTTCGTACAAACCAAACATAAACAACCAAATTGATTACGATATATTTATCAGAACCACCGATGACTTCCAAAGTCAAAAAGTTGTATCCTCACTTATTGGGAATACTAAGGAGTTAAATGAGACCACACCCTACAGCATCAACCAGAATTTAAATTATTATTTTACCCTAGACGAAAAAAATATTTTCGCCTTCGAAGCCCAACATCTATTCAAAAACGAAGATCCTTTTTACAATGCTGTTTTAACAAATGATCCCAACGGACTGGATGCTTTTGATAACACGGCTTTAGCTTTAGGTTTAAATTCTTCTTTGGCAAACTACAACATTGGTCAAAACAGAAAAATTTTGTCAAATCAACTGGACGCTAAATTGGATTATTATCACATAATCAATACCAAAAGCAACCTCAATCTAACTCTGGGAACAATTCTAAGTAAACAAGAATTCAACTCCAATATCTTCCAATTCCTTGACAGTGGACAAGAGTTTGATCCCACACCTAATTTCAATCAAGGTCTTTCAATCAATGATGTTGATTACAATTTCAGGGATTTGTACCTTGGAGTACATTACCGCTTCAGAACGGGTAAATTTACTTTTACCCCAGGATTTTCAATCCATGCTTATGGGAACAAAAACCTTCAAAACGATACCACTGTTAAAGACAATTTTTTACGTCTTTTACCCGATTTTGAAACCCGAATACAAATCAAAAAAGGAGAAACTTTGACCCTAAATTACAGCATGCAAAATCAATTTACAGACATTACCAAACTTGCCCGTGGTTTGGTTCTAAATTCATACAACAACATCCAATATGGAGAGCCCGAGCTTCAAAACGCGCTGTCCCACAACATAAGCCTATTTTACAGCAGTTTTAATTTATTTAACTACACCAATGTATTTGCACGAGTAGCCTACTCCAGCAACATCGATCAAATTCGAAACCGAACAGGTTTTGAAAACATCATCCGCACCAGTACCTTTTTCAACTCAAACTTTGCGGATGAAAGTCTAAATGCTTTTGGTAGAGTACAGCGTACCTTCGGAAAGATAAGAGCCAGTTTAAATGGAGCTTTCAATTACAATAAAATCAATCAATTCATACAAAATCAGAAATCCATAAACGAGGGTTACACCCAAACCCTTACCCCCGGAATCCGAACAAATTTTAAGGTTGCTCCCAATATTAACCTTCGTTATCGATATAGTGTAGTTGAAAACAAACAAGGATCCAAAGAAACAACGTTTATCATAAAAGCTCCGTCAATTGAATTTGATGCTTACATCAAAGAAAAATTTACTTTTGTTACCAATTACAGTTACACTACCCAAGAACTAGAAACTGAGTCACAATCCTTTCAAAATTGGGATGCCAGCCTAATCTACCGAAAAAACAAAGATGCTAAATGGGAGTTCGAATTGAAAGCTTCCAACATTTTGAATATCGATATTCAAGTAAGAAACAGTGCAAACAACTTATCGGTATTAAACACACAAACTTTTATCCAACCCCGATTTATTACCTTCAGAGGGGTCTACAATTTGTAAGCCTTACTCAAAAATAAAAACCCTCCAATGGAGGATTTTCTATTCAATTTTTTTGTTAGTTATTTACTCCTCGCTAGACTCTTCAGTCGCATCTGCCTGAACTGCCATAATCATTCCAGTAGCATCAAAATAATCTCCAGAAGCAACTACTTTGCCATTTTCTACCATAAAATAATGGTAAGTATCTATCGAAAATTCTTTTCCTGAAGCAATATTATTTCCAGACCAAGTTCCATAAACACGAACACTCCCGTCAACCAATAAAGTTTCTTCGTTAACACCAGGCAACCAAGCATCTGCCTTAAACGATACGTTTTCAAAACCGTTCATATAAAATTCTCCTTGAGCCAAAACTTGATCGTATCCAACTTTACCTACCCCGTACATTGGTGATTGGTGCTCAATATTTTCAGCAGTCATCGACTTGAATAATTCAAAGTCTGTTGGCGACTCATAAGTTGAAAGGTATTTTTTTGCTACTCCCAGATTTGCTTTGTAAAGTGTCATATCTGGTGTGTTTGAACAAGAAAATGTTACAAAGGCAATAGAAATTAATAAAATCAATTTTTTCATAATAGAATAGTTTAATTGTTGTTAGCCAACAAGATACATAAACAATCAGACTAAAAAAATTTGAGCGGTTTAAATAGGCTCTTTTTGCCTATTCCAAAAACCATTAACTAAGTGATTTTTTAGAGTTTGGCAGATCTATTCTATTTTCAATAAAACTGAATTTACTTTATCAGCAAGCAAGGTAACGATGTACAAATTTGAATTGTCATTGTCCTCAATTTGCGGATAACGTTCTTCATTCAACACTGCGTTAACAAATTGGGGTATGGTATTGGAATGACCTACTATTAAAACTGTTTTACCTTGTGTTTGCTCTTGAAATTGTAAAGAATAGCCTGCATCAGCATCGTATTTAATAAGCTTTAGATTTTTAGCATTTGTGGTAGGTAGTGCTGTTTCTATGGTTCTGCTATAGTCTGTCGAATACACTGCATCAAATGAGACTTCCTGAAAAACCTCACTCCATTTTACAGCCCTTTGACGCCCTTTGGAAGTTAATTTAGGGTTAGTGTCAGAAGGATCGGTTCGATCTTTTTCAGCATGACGAATAAAATAATATGTAGTGGTGTCTTGAGCGAAACTATTAAAAGAAAAAAAGAAGAGTAAAGCGATTATTAATCTTTTCATATCCAAAAATTAAATTTTACTAATGCATTATTTTTACACCTTTTGAAATTCTTGATCGTAATAATGGGTTGCATCTTGAATCAAGTCATCCATTGTTTTTTGTTCTTCCTCAATACGTTTTTTGGACCACCCTAAGTAAGACGAAAAATCCTGAAGAATAACTTCTTTAAATTGAGTAACACTTTCGATATCAAAATAAAGTCTTGCTGTTCGACGCACAAAAAAATCGGAAAGGCTGTTGACCATTTCAAAATGCATACAGTACCATAATTCAGTTCGAATCAGTTGTTCTTCCAATGAATTTGCTTTGATATCTGGGAACTTCTCTAAAATTAAGTCTGTATTTCTACCGTAGGTCGTACATAAATATCTAGAAAAATAAAAATCGTCAATCCCCAGTAAAGTCAGCCTTTTGGCCAACTCTTGTTGATAAAGAGCAACTTCTTTGTCCGAATGAATAACAGGAGTTACCAAAGGTATTTTTATGGTCCTTGATTTTTTAAATAGCCCTTTTCGATTTGGAGCTATTTCTTTTAAAACCGCCTTGATTACTCTATCTGCCATTTTAC
Organism: Candidatus Arcticimaribacter sp.; assembly: GCA_002708445.1. Classification (GTDB taxonomy): domain Bacteria; phylum Bacteroidota; class Bacteroidia; order Flavobacteriales; family Flavobacteriaceae; genus Arcticimaribacter. The sequence goes on along the minus strand of PAOB01000055.1, from coordinate 15,937 downwards.
GGTAACCCGTAAGTTTTCCTCCTGCAATCGAAATCAATCCCGAATCCGAAATGAAAAGCTCATCTTTACGAGACAACTCCGAGGGCTCTTTATCCACCTCATGAATCAAAGGACGTAAGCCCGTCCAGTTCGATTCAATATCATCAAGGGTTAAATTTATTCCTTCAAAAGTATGATTAACTGCTTTTAGTAAATACGTAGCATCTTCTTTAGTTGCTACAACTCGGTCTAGGCTTCCATAGTAATTAGTATCAGTAGTACCTACATAGGTTGTTTTTCCTCTTGGAATTGCAAAAATCATTCGCCCGTCTGAAACATCAAAATAGATTGATTGAGAAATTGGCAGTTTCTCGAAAGGAAAAACAATATGAATCCCTTTAGTTAAGTGTAAATATTTGTCGGTAATAGAATTGTCTTTCTTACGAAGTAAATCAACCCAAGGTCCAGCAGGAGAAACAAAAGTTTTTGCTTTGATGTTGAGTTCCTCCCCTGTATTCACGTCAATACAATTGACACTTTCGATTTTAGAATTTTTACCATAAATAAACGAATCCATTTTACAGTAATTAATTATTGAAGCGCAATACTCAGCTGCTTTTTTTAGGATTTCAATAGTAAGTCTTCCATCGTCGGTTCGATATTCAGCATAATATCCACCTCCTAGTATGGAATTTTTGTCAAGCAAAGGCTCCTTGTTTAAGGTTTGCTTTTTGTTGAGCATTCTTCTTCTGTCCTTCCCAGACACATTGGCAAGAAAATCGTAAACCCAAAGTCCAATGGAAGTCATCCATTTTCCATAGGTTCCCCCTTTTATTAGGGGTAACAACATTTTTTCGGGAATTACTAAGTGGGGAGCAAGGTTGTGAACTATGGCACGTTCAGAACCCGATTCTCTAACCAATCCAACTTCAAATTGTTTTAAATATCGAAGTCCTCCATGGATTAACTTTGTTGATTTATTACTGGTTCCAGAAGCAAAATCGTTTTTTTCAACTAAACACACATTCAATCCCCTTGAAGCAGCATCTAATGCAATCCCAGCACCCGTAACACCACCTCCAATAATAATCAAGTCAAAAGTTGAAGACTGAATTGTTTCAAGCTGTTGCTTTCGATCTAAAACTGAAAATCGCAAAGATTTATTTAAGGTTTCTTCTTTATCTAAGTTCATTCTTTTTCACTACGTAAATTTTGCTCCCATTCCCAAGATGAACGAATCATTTCATCAATATTTCTTTCTGCTTTCCATCCCAATTTTTCTTCTGCAAGTTTCGTTGAGGCATACAACTCGGTAATATCCCCAGCTCTTCTTTCTGTAATTTCATAATTCAATTTAACCTTTGATACAGCCTCAAAAGTTTGAATCATTTCCAAAACAGAGTATCCTTTTGTAGATCCTAAATTGAATGTCTCATAGGGCGTGTCTTGTTCTTCATTTAGCAATCGATTCAAAGCATCAATATGCGCTTGCGCCAAATCCATTACGTGAACATAATCCCGTATTGCTGTTCCATCATGGGTTGGGTAATCCCCTCCAAAAACCATTAATTTATCTCGGATTCCTGCTGCAGTTTGAGTAATGTATGGCATCAAATTATTGGGAACACCTTTGGGTAATTCTCCAATAATACCAGACTCGTGTGCTCCAATTGGATTGAAATACCTCAACGAAATTGATGAAAAATCACATTTTATTTTACAAAGGTCTTCAATAATCTCCTCTCCTATTCTCTTTGAATTTCCATAAGGAGAAAAAGGTCGTTTTGTATTACTCTTCTCAGTAATGGGAAGTTCATCTGGGGAGCCATAAACCGTTGCTGAAGAAGAAAAAACAAACTTGTTGATTCCATTTTCAATTTGAGAATTTAAGGTATTCAATAAGCAATTAAGATTGTTGTAATAGTATTTTAAAGGAATCTCAATTGATTCACCAACTGCCTTAAGTGCCGCCAGATGAATCACGGCAAGAGCGTCGTTGTGTTGCTCAAATATTTTAGCCATGGCTGCTCTATCAGACAAATCAACCTTAATAAAAAGTGGTCGCTTGCCCGTAATTTGTTTTATTCTGTCTAAGCTAGCTTCTGATGAATTGGATAGATTGTCCAAAATAAGTACTTCAAATTGATTTTCAATCAATTGAACTACTATGTGTGATCCCACATAACCACATCCGCCTGTTACTATTATTTTACGATCCATACATCGAATTAAGTCTATTTTTAAATCTAAATCAAACAACTTTAATTGTCATACCCTAAATATACTCACAACTAAACGACTATTAAGATTTAAATTTAATAAATTGAAATTATAAGCTATTTTAGAAAAATGAACACAGATTTACAAAATTATTCGCACAGACGATTCAATATCTTAACAAACGAATGGGTATTGGTTTCACCACATCGAACCGAGCGGCCCTGGAAGGGAAAGGAAGAAAATTTTGATCCTGAAAAAAAGGATCAATACGTCGCTGATTGTTATTTATGTGCAGGTAATCTTCGAGCAAATGGAGAAAAAAATCCAGATTACAAGGATGTTTTTGTTTTTAGAAACGATTTTGCTGCCTTGGGAAAAAGTCAAAAAACATTTTCGGTGGATGATGGATTAATTCAAGCAAAAAGTGAAGCAGGAATATGTAAAGTAGTTTGCTTTAGTCATGATCACTCAAAAAGTTTGGCTGACCTGAAAGTTTCTAAAATTGAAGAAGTAATTAACGTTTTGCAAAATGAATTCAAATCATTAGGATCGAAAAAAGATATTAATTATGTTCAAATTTTTGAAAATAAAGGAGCAGTTATGGGGTGTAGTAACCCACATCCGCACGGTCAAATCTGGAGTCAAGCTTCATTACCCAACGAAGTAGTAAAAAAAGATTGCAGCCAACTCGACTATTTTAAAAAACACAAAAAAGTCTTGTTAAAAACCTATTTAGATCAAGAACTTCAAAAAGAGGAACGCATTATTTTTCAAAATAATGATTTTGTTGTATTGATTCCTTTCTGGGCTGTATGGCCTTATGAAACCATGATTATTCCAAAGAGAAAGTCCCCAGATATTTCCGAGCTTTCATACATGGAGCGCTTTGCATTTGCAGAATCAATTTCAAAGCTAACAAAGATGTATGATGCTCTTTTTGATTGTTCATTCCCGTACTCTAGTGGAATACATCAAGCACCAACCAATGGGAAAAAAAATGAGTACTGGCAGTGGCATATGGTTTTTTATCCTCCGCTTCTAAGAAGTGCAACAATAAAAAAATTCATGGTAGGATACGAAATGTTTGGATCTCCTCAGCGTGACCTTACTCCAGAAAAAGCTGCCAAAAATTTAAGAAAATTCATGATTTGAAAGCTTGAGTTTTAAGGTAATTAAAATAAAAAAGCATATCTTTACATCGAGATTAACATTTTGATTTTTACGCTTTACTTACCGCTATATTTTTAAAACCTTTTAAAACCCTTTAGAAATCTGAAGGGTTTTTTTAATTTGACAACCATCGGTTGTAAGATCTTTTTTCTTTTTCTCTAGGAATTCCTAAACAAAATAGCACAATCCTTACCTTGACAAAGTCTTTTTTAGAACTTCACTTTTTGAAAAAGTAGAAGGGCTAATTGTACATAGAATTTGGAGATTACCTTGTTCAGTCAAATAATTCTTGTTAAACTTGTTGAGAACAATTAAAAATGGAAAAAGGAGAAACAAATATTGAGCAGCCAGATTTTGACGGGGTAGAAGTTTCTTGGTTTGCTCCACTTTGTGATGGAGATGATGATTTTTTGGGGCATCGCAATCCAGATTTTAAAAGCAGTTGGGAAAATACTTCTGAGATTGTTCAAACAGCAGATAAACTTGGATTCAGAAATGTGTTGTGTCCGTCTTCATATCAAGTAGGTCAAGACACCTTAACATTTGCATCTGCAATGGCTCCGCTCACAAAACAAATCAATCTCCTTGCAGCAATTCGTTGCGGAGAAATTCACCCCCCAATGCTGGCGCGTGCACTAGCTACTCTAGATCATATTTTAAAAGGAAGACTAACTGTAAACATAATCTCTTCGGATTTACCGGGTACAATACTTCCCTCCTCAGAACGCTATGCCAGATCTAGAGAGGTAATTGAAATTTTAAAACAAGCTTGGACACAAGATGAAATAGATTTTCAAGGTGAATTTTATCAATTAAAATTATCCTCCGACCCTGTCAAACCCTATCAACAAAATGGTGGTCCACTTTTGTACTTTGGAGGATACTCTCCTGATGGAGTAGCACTTTGCGCAGAATTTTGTGATGTGTACCTCATGTGGCCAGAAACAGAGAATAAACTCAAAGGTTTGATGCATAATATGACCCAACAAGCTGCTGGATATGGAAGGACCGTTCAATTTGGTTTACGTATCCATGTTATCGTTCGGGAAACAGAGGAAGAAGCAAAAGCCTATGCTAAGTATTTGATTTCTAATCTTGACGTAGAACAAGGAAATGAAATTCGAAATCGGGCACAGGATGCAAAGTCATTGGGTGTGTCCCGACAATCAGAACTGCGAAATGATGCAGACGAAGATTATTACGTAGAGCCCAATCTTTGGACTGGAATTGGATTAGCTCGATCGGGATGTGGTGCTGCAATCGTTGGAAATCCTGATCAAGTTTATGAAAAAATTCAAGGCTACATACAAATGGGTATCCGGGCGTTTATTTTTTCAGGCTACCCTCATCTTGAAGAGGCAGAATATTTTTCAAAGCTGGTAATGCCTCGATTAAAAACAGTTTCCCTTCCCGAAGTTTTGGGAAGAATTCCAACACAAAGTCCAAAAACACCCTTAGAAAAAGGTCCACGAAAATAAAACTATGATCGATTTCATTATTGTTATTGGATATTTTGCACTAATTCTATTCATTGCATTACGTGGAAAAATAGCTTCTAATAGTTCTGCTGAAGAATATTTTTTGAGTTCACGAAGCCTTTCTTGGTATTCGATTGCGCTTTCAACAATAGCTACTAACATTCAAGGATATCAGTTTTTAGGTATGATGGGATCAGCATATCTTTATGGTTTGGCACAGGCTAATCTTGAGATCAATGCTGTTCAAGGAATCTTATTAGGGGCTTTTGTTTTTATCCCCCTGTTTTTAAAAGAAAAAATTACTACCATAACCCAGTTCATTAAAGTTAAACTTGGGTCTCAGGTAGCACTTTTTTATTCTTTGGCAAACATCAGCCTTTTTGCAACCCTTACTTTAGGTGCAGCTCTCTTTTGGGGTGCTTATGCTGCTGATATGGTTTTTGGAGAACAACTTGCTTTCTTAAACTCCAATCGGATCATTCGAATTGGAATTTTGATTTTTATTTTAGGTATATTCTCTGCTATCTACACCTATTACGGAGGACTTAGTGCAGTTGTAAAAACTGATATTGTCCAGTTTTCTGTATTAATCATAGGCGGGATTGTAGTTTGTTTAGTGGCCGTTTATCATCTGGGAGGATGGGAACAATTGTATGTAAAAACTCCAGAAAAAATGCATCTGCACTTAGCTGCTTCTCACCAAACATTACCCTGGACACATCTGTTTGGATTGTTTTTTCTAAACATCAACTATTGGTGTGCTAATCAAACAGTAATGCAACGAGCTCTTGCTGCAAAAGACATTGCTCATGCACAAGCCGGACTTATGGTTGGTGGGATGATCAAATATTTTATGGCCGTAATTATTGTAATCCCAGGAATTGCACTCTACGGTATTCTTGGAGACGGTCTGGGTGAGCCCGATCTGGCATTTCCCTATCTCGTTAAAACATATCTACCCGTAGGTGTAAAAGGGGTTATTTTGTGTGGTTTATTTGCTTCTTTGATGAGTACTGTTGATTCTACCTTTAATTCTCTTGCAACTTTGTGGTCTGTTGATATTTATGCTACTTATCTCAATCCCAAAGCAAACGATAAACAAAAAATAAATGCTGGCCGTAAAGCAATTCTTGTAAGCCTAGGAACTGCATTACTAATGGGGTTTATTTTACTTTACCTCAAATTCGAAAACCCAAACTCTGCTTTTACACACACATTAAATAATCTTAGATATTACATCAATTGTGGTATCGTTGTGTTGATTTGTAGTGCAATAATAATTATCAAGCCCCATACAAAACGTATACTTACCGCATTTTTGATTACCATTCCATTGAATATCACACTCCAACTTCTGTTTCCAGAAATGAATTATTTTGTACGTGCTTTTTGGGTAATTTTCTCTGGATTGGCGATTGCCATAATAGGAAGCAAAAGCGGATTGGTTTCAATCAAAAATCTTTTTGAGGCATCTACTCCTCAACACAAATTTTGGGGTTTTGTACTTCTTTTGAGTTTACTTTTCTTACATTACGTTTTTCATTAAAATACAAAAGCTATGTCGCCCTTTTCAAGATTGCTACTTCTCTTTATTTTAACATTTGGTTTTTTTAGCTGCGAAAAAATAAAAAATATTACCGCAGACGAATTCGTTGAAGCTTCCATAAAAGCTCATGGTATGAAAGATTCTAATAAAAAAAATATTGAATTTGTTTTTCGAAAATACCAGTACACCCAAGCCAAAGATTCGGAAGGAATAATTTATTCTCGAAGGAAAATTGAAGCTCCAGAAACAATCGATTTTCATCATTCAAAAAATGGGTTTCGTAGAACCTTTAACGATAATCCTGTTGTAATATCAGACTCTCTCTCCTTTGTTTTCAAAGTGGCACTAAATTCGGTGCTCTATTTTTATAGGCTACCATATGCCCTATTAGGATAGAGGAGCCGTCAAAACCCTAAAGGATATTAAAATAATAAAATGGATAACTTATCAAAAAATAGAAGTGAATTTTACCGATAAAAATGGAGGTGTAGATTTTCAAGATGATTTTCTTTACTGGATCAATAAAAAAACAAAAACAGTAGACTATTTGGCCTATCGATATCATACAAATAATGGTGGCGTTCGTTTTCGAGTTGCAATAAATCGAAGAACTATTGATGGAGTTGTTTTTCAAGATTATGAAAATTACGGTGCTTCAAAAAACACCCCACTGGATGAATTGTCAGAATTGTACAAGAAAGGAGAACTTAAATTAATTTCAATGATTGAAAATAATTTCATAAAAATTTTGAACCCATAAGCTTTGATGAAAAAAATTAATTTACAAGAAAAATTTTCGCTCTTCGAAGATCATTGGAGCCCCAAAATAATTGGAGAAATGAATGGACAGCTCGTAAAAATAGCAAAAGTTAAAGGCGAGTTTGTATGGCACGATCATACAAATGAAGATGAATTGTTTCTGATCATCAAAGGCAGTTTGCGACTAGAGTTTAAGCAAAAAGAGGCTGTTGTCATAAATGAGGGAGAAATTCTGATCGTTCCTCGCGGAGTTGAACACAAACCCATTGCTGATGAAGAAGTTTGGTTGATGCTTTTTGAGCCCAGCTCAACAAAACACACTGGAAATGTTAAAACTAAATTGACACAAAATAAACAAGAAAGAATTTAAATTATTCTTTCCATTCTATCGGAATAGAGATTTCATTTCGTCGATTGATAAAATTGTAAGGACTGTTGTAAACAAGAACTACAGGAGCTCCCGTTATTTTAATTCCCTCTCTTTTTAAACTTTTCCCTAATTGCTCCGTAAAATTCTTCTCCTTTGTTGCGTTGGTGTATCCCGAGTAGCGAATCGTTGCAAAATATCCCTCCTTTGACTGAAATATCTGAACCTCTGGCTCTTGAGGAGAGGGAGTAGTCTCTGGTTTAAACTTTCGCGGCAATACAAATGCCATGGAATTTTCCTCTCTAGTTTTTCCCATATGAACTGGAGTAGTCATTGCTATTTTTGTTTGAGATTCATTTGCTCCAGAAATGTAATTGAAAAGCGAACGAAATCCAGATGAATTATTACGGTCCGAAACATAAGTTGCCATCATTACTGGTGGATAATAGCGTATTTCAAAATCAGCTTTAGTTTGAATTATTTCATACGATTGCTCTTCTGTTTGTGACATAAGTAAAAACGGGAAAAATAATAAAATACAGTATTTCATCTTGAATAAAGGTAAGAAATACAGCTGATTTTAGAAGGATTTTAAACTTTATTGAACTCAAAAAAATGGTTTCATAAAATTATGTAACTTTAAACATGTCAAAAATGAAGCTAAAAATGTCTTTTCTAGCGGAGCCCTCTGACGCTAATTATCGTGGAAATGTTCATGGAGGGAAAGTAATGAAATGGATTGATGAAGTTGGTTATGCTTTGTCTGTTCAATATTCTGGTAAATATTGTGTTACCAAATTTGTAGATGATATTGAATTTTTAGAACCTGTTCATATTGGTGATTTGGTAATTCTCAAGGCAAAAATCATTAAAGTTGGAAATACATCCTTACGCATCCATGTTAATGTTTCTAGTGAAAGTTTAGTTGAAAAAATTAAAAAACAAAACTGTGCCTGTGATATTGTTTTTGTAGCTGTGGATGATGCTGGAAACAAAAGTCAGATTTAATTTTTTCTCTGAGTCCAAATTTCATGCATAGGTTCTCCTTTACTGTTTAGTCCTTTGTGATACCAATCTGACCCTTTCAACTCATAAACAAAAGGCAAAACAACTCCACTTTTGGAATTATCTCTTGAGAAATAAACGATTGACTCCACATAATTTCGATCTTTAGCAGAATATGTTCCTCCTCCAGAACCATAAAATTTAAATGATTCGGTATTGAATGCAGTCCACTGAAAATGACCATCTAAAAGAAATTTTAGGGTTTTACGAGCTCCGTTTATGTGCCTTCTTTTTTCACCTTCAGGACGGACACGACCTGCCATTAGCCATTTTCCATGATGAATTTGCTTATCGAGAGAACTCTTTTTCCAACCTTTGGATACAAGCATAATTCTTTTCAAACTATCCTTTGCATAATTTGAATTGAACTCCAAGCGGATGTCAAATCCTTTTTCGCTTTTTTGATAAAAACCTCCTCGTGTACTCACAAAAACATTGGATTCAGAATTATACCTTGTCTCTATCAGGTAGTTCGAATCCATTAAGATTTTATGAATTATTTTTTCACCCTCTAAATTTGAAGTAAAAGTAAATACCTGTGCAGTAAGATTTAAACTCAACAAAAAAAACATCAGGAAAAGGTAAGGGTTAGTCGACATAATCTTCGTATTAATCTAAAATAAAGTGATATTGATTAAATTCTCTCTAAATTACAATAAAAAATAAAATCTTGTTATGAATAAAGCCATAAATAATTATTGGAAAACCAATCTCAAATATCTAAGTATTCTTCTAGCTATCTGGTTTTTGGTTTCTTTTGGATTTGGAATATTACTAGTAGACTTATTAAATCAAATTCAAATTGGAGGCTTTAAATTGGGCTTCTGGTTTGCGCAACAAGGCTCTATTTACATTTTTGTTGCTCTGATTTTTGTGTATGTGTTTTTAATGAATCGTTTAGACGATAAAACTGCCGAATAGTTATGGAACAACAATTATGGATTTGGATAATGGTAGGTGTTTCCTTTGCAATTTACATAGGGATAGCAATTTGGTCTCATGCATCATCGACTAAGGAATTTTATGTAGCTGGGGAGGGAGTTTCACCCATAGCCAACGGAATGGCTACCGCAGCAGATTGGATGTCGGCCGCATCTTTTATTTCGATGGCAGGAATCATCTCTTTTGCGGGATATGATGGGTCGGTGTACCTAATGGGGTGGACAGGAGGTTATGTCCTTTTGGCGCTTCTATTAGCTCCATACCTCAGGAAATTTGGAAAGTTTACAGTTCCCGATTTTATTGGGGATCGTTATTATTCGAATACTGCAAGAGCAGTAGCTGTTTTTTGTGCTTTAATTGTTTCCTTTACCTACATTGCTGGTCAAATGCGTGGAGTAGGTTTGGTATTTTCAAGGTACCTGACCGTAGATATCAATACCGGTGTTTTAATTGGTATGGGGATCGTTCTTTTTTATGCTGTTTTGGGAGGAATGAAAGGAATTACTTACACTCAAGTTGCTCAGTATTGCGTTTTAATTTTCGCCTTTTTGGTCCCCGCTATTTTCATTTCAATAATTATGACTGGAATGCCTATTCCCCAAATCGGAATGGGTTCAAAAGCAGTAGACGGAATTTATCTATTAGAAAAATTAGATGGTCTTCATAGAGAACTTGGGTTCCATCAATACACCTCTGGTTCAAAATCGAAACTCGATATGTTTTTGATTACAGCCGCATTGATGATGGGAACAGCAGGGCTCCCCCATGTAATTGTTAGGTTCTTTACGGTAAAAAAAGTTCGTGATGCTCGAAAATCTGCTGGATGGGCTTTATTATTCATTGCTGTACTCTACACTACCGCTCCAGCTATTGCGGTTTTTGCAAGAACAAACCTTATTCAAACAGTAAGTAATAAGCCCTATGAAACCTTACCCGAATGGTTTTCAAATTGGGAAACCACAGGTCTTTTAACATTTACAGATCTAAATAAAGATGGTCTGGTTCAATATGTAGCTGATCCTAAAATAAACGAATTGGTCATAGACAAAGACATCATTGTAATGGCAAACCCAGAAATTGCAAACCTTCCAAATTGGGTAATTGGCCTTATGGCAGCTGGAGCGTTAGCTGCTGCTCTATCAACCGCTGCAGGCTTGTTGTTGGTGATTTCTTCTTCGGTATCGCATGACTTACTCAAAAAAATAATGTATCCTTCAATCTCCGAAAAAGGAGAACTCGTGGCTGCTAGAATCGCTGCAATTTTTGCTGTCATCTTGGCTGGATATTTCGGAATTAATCCGCCTGACTTTGTTGCTGCAACTGTTGCTTTAGCTTTCGGATTGGCTGCTGCTTCTTTTTTCCCAGCAATTGTTATGGGAATTTTCAGCAAGCGTATGAACAAAGAGGGAGTTATTAGTGGAATGCTAGTAGGAATTTCCCTAATGCTTTTTTACATGATGAAATTTAAACTAGGTTTCTTTGGTGGAGGCACTAATGAAGATTGGTGGTTTGGGGTTTCACCCGAAGGATTTGGTACACTTGCTATGTGTGCTAATATTCTAGTTGCTGTGGTAGTAGCCTCTCAAACCCAAACTCCTCCAAAAAAAGTGCAACAGATGATTGATGAAATTAGAAAACCTTAGGACAGTGTAAATTATTAAACTTACCCACTTTGCTGTTTTTACAAGAATAAGCGAAAAAGTTATTTTCAAGCTTTGGTTTCCAAAACATGCCCTTTTTTAATTCAAAAAAATTAAATTTGTACCATTCTATTGGAATTCCATACATCTATGTTTAAAAAATATTTTTCCCTTTTCTTTATCATTTTGAGTAATATCCGTTGTAGTTCGGATAACAACCGCTGTGGAGACATTATTGACAAGCAAGAAATAAATGGTAAATACTATTTTATTTTTAATGCCAATAGCGACATTTACAACACAAACAGCAGTAGTAATAATTCTTACATCCCCGACGATTCTGTGAGTGGTGAGGTAAGCATCGCCGATTTTGATAAATTCTCTATTGGAGAAGAATATTGTTCAGAGTAAATCTCTGATGATGTTTTTACAAATTTCTTAAAATCCATTCGTAGGTGTCGGAAATAAAATCCATGTACTGCTCCTGAAAACCTTCTTCAGTTTTAAAAGCCTTAACCGTTTTTTCTCTTACAAAAATTGGGATTGTTATTTTTCTACTGCTTGAACTATCGTGAATGATAAAATTAATTTTTTGATCTCCCGAAATAAAAGGAGTTTTTTGCATTTCAGACAACCAATACTTCAAAATTTCAACACACCATTCCTGGACTTCAAGACTCAAACGCATTTGATCTATTTCTGTTTGTAAAGATTCATAAGGAACATCAGAGGTGATTTGTACTTGATAAGGTTCATGAAAAGTAAATTGGCCATAAGAAAAGCTACTCATTAGAACAATTAAACATACAATTTGCTTCATTTGAATTGGATTTAAATTAAAAGATCGGGACTCTTTTCAATACAATCTTTATTGTTAATTTTGCATTCAAATCAAAAATACGCATTTGGATAAAATTAAACTGTTAAGTGAATCAAAAAATACACTTCTCTTTTTTGGTGCTATTGTAGCAATTGGTCCTTTAGGAATGGATGCATACTTACCCGCGATTCCCTCTATTGCAGAAGAAATGAATACTTCAATTATTTCTGTAAACAATACGTTGAGCTATTTTTTGGTTGGTTATGGCATTGGTCAATTCTTTGGTGGCCCCTTGTCAGATCAAATTGGGCGAAAAAAAATTGGTGCCTTTGGACTCTTTGTTTTTATTATTGCGTCTTTTTTAATTGCGAGATCAAATCAAATTTTGAACATTCAGATTCTTCGAGTAATTCAAGCCATTGGTGGTGGATTTTCGACCGTAATTTGCCTAGCCTCTGTTCGGGATATTTTTGGCCCTGTAGATGCAGGTAGAAAATATGCTGTGGTTAGTATGATTATGCTAGTTTGTCCTGTTATTGCTCCTAGTTTAGGAACCTTTCTTTTAAAAATAAACTGGCAAGCAATCTTTATTTTCCTTGCAATTTATGCCAGCGGAGTTTTGTTTTTTTATCTAAACTTTATTCCAGAAACGCACAGTAATCCTCAACCTACAATAAACTTTAAACCCATATTAAAACAACATTATCAAGTAATAAAACATCGAGTAAATGACAGACTATTACCACTGCTTTACATATTCACGGTTATGGCGGCAGTTGGTGTCTTAATGTGCTTTCTGACAAATTCTTCACTAATCTACATGGAGTTTTACAATGTCAGTCCCACAACCTTTCCTGTCTTGTTTGCTGTTAATGTGATTTTTATGATTTTCTGTACAAATATTTCAATGAAAAAAATGAAAACTGTTAATCCACAAAGACTACTTCGAATTGGTTTAACTATTCAAGGAGTTGCTTGCTTGGGCTTATTTCTTTTGGAGTGGACTGAAATTGCAAAACTAGAATACATTGTTCCGCTTATTGTCGTTGCGGTAGGATCAATTGGTTTAATTTCTCCTTGTGCATCGGCAATATTCATTAGTTTCTTTTCGAAACGTGCAGGTAGTGCATCGGCAATGATGTCTTTTAGTGTTTTTACTTCTGGAAGTGTCTTGGGCTTGGTTTCGGGTGCTTTATTTAACAACAGTCTTACTCCGGTATTTGGAATCATGTTGGGATCGAGTATTTTGGCAAACATATTGGCACATATTACCCCTGTTTTGGATAGTACATACCTGAATAAAGAAAAGAATATTTTGTGATTTATTGAAGTTGTGTTCTGCCCAAAACCATTGCCGAAGCACCTCCTCCTCCATTACAAATAGCGGCAGCTCCAAGTTTTTTGTTCTTATGCTTCATTGCATGAATTAGACTGACTATGATTCGAGCACCTGAGCATCCAAGAGGATGACCCAAAGAAACTGCTCCACCATGAACATTCACTTTTTCAGAATCTAATTCTAAAAGTTTAATGTTTGCTAAACCAACTACAGAAAATGCTTCGTTGAATTCAAATAACTCCACCTCTTCTAAATTAACATTTGCTTTAGCTAGTGCTTTGGGTAAAGCCTTTGCAGGAGCAGTAGTAAACCACTGCGGTTCTTGAGCTGCATCTGCATAGCCAAGGACAGTGGCTAGGGGAGTTAATCCTAATGCTTTTGCTTTCGTTTCAGACATCAATATCAAAGCTGCTGCTCCATCATTGATTGTTGATGCATTGGCTGCAGTAACAGTTCCTTCTTTTGTAAATGCTGGTCTTAATTTTGGAATTTTATCCAACATAACATTAGTGTATTCCTCGTCCTCAGCAATAATTTTATCAGCTCCTTTTCGTTGTTGCACAGCTACTGGAACTACCTCACCTTGCAAGATTCCGCTATCCCATGCTGCTGCACTTCTTAGGTAAGATTCAACAGCAAAGGCGTCTTGTTCTTGTCTGCTTATTGAATATTTTTTTGCTGTTGCATCGGCATAAGTTCCCATTGCAACTTGATCAAAGGCGTCAACCAAACCGTCTTTTTGCATGACATCTTCCATTGGTGTTTCCCCAAATTTTACACCCGTTCGCATTCGAACAATATGTGGAGCAAGGCTCATACTCTCCATTCCGCCTGCAATTACTACTTCGGCATCTCCTAGGGCAATAGCCTGAGCAGCCATCATAATGGTTTTCATCCCAGAGGAACAAACTTTATTTACAGTAGTACAAGGAACAGTATCCGGAATTCCTGCAAATATTGCTGCTTGACGAGCTGGTGACTGACCTACCCCGGCTTGTAAAACATTTCCCATAAACACTTCATCAATTCCAGATACATCGATACCCACAGCTTCAATGGCACCTTGAATTGCGATTGCTCCCAATCGTGGAGCAGGAATTGTTGATAAACCTCCCATAAATTTTCCTAGTGGAGTTCTTTTTGCCGATACAATTACAACTTGATTTGATTCCATAAACTATTTTTTTTGGTTAATCCTTTTGACCATTGAAGCAAATATACTTCCATAAATAGAGTGTACCAAACTGGACATGGCAGAGGGAATTGCAGTTGAAGGATTTGTGAAATTTTCGCGGGCCAAAACAGCCCCTAGTCCCGAATTTTGCATTCCTACTTCAATCGCTATCGTTCGACTCACAGCTTTGTTTTTAAAAATAATTTTAGAAATAAAATAGCCCAGTAGAAAGCCTAATAAGTGTAATACCATAATTGCTCCTATTAGTCGAAATCCGGAAGTTAAAATTATTTCTTTGCCCTGACCAATGATACTTGCTACAATCAACGTAATTAAAAGAACAGCTACTGGGGGTGCAAAAGGAATGATTTTTTTAGTTATTCTGGGTAAAAATCGATTCAATAAAACTCCTAGAACCAGCGGAAATAAAACAACTTTTAGTGTACTAATAAAGAGACCCATTGCATCAACTTCTAAATAACTGCCCGACAAATAATTGGTTAACAACGGTGTCATCACAACAGCGGCTATCGTAGAAATTGTGGTCATCGTTACCGATAAGGCTAAATTTGCCTCTGCTAAATATGCAATAACATTTGATGCCGTTCCACCAGGACAACTGGCAACCAGAATAAGTCCAACTGCAAAAAATGGAGGGAGTTCAAAAAGAATTGCCAAACCCCAACCAAGAAATGGCATGATGGTAAATTGTAATAAAAGCCCACAGCCAACCCAAAGGGGTGTTTTAAATACCTGATCAAAATCTTTCCATTGAAGGGTAAGACCCATACCCAACATAATCCCTCCCAGACCAAAAGTAATCCAAGATCCAGAAAACCAAATAAACCCTTGTGGGTATACTAATGAAAGGAGGGCACAACCCACTACTAAAAAAGGAAAAGATCTATTAAATTGTTCAATAAACTTCATAAGGAAATGGTATGCTGAATTAAAAAAAATCAGAATTCCGGCAAAATTGTAGTCGAACAAATATAAATGTAATTAATTTTAATTTTTAATAACTTTTCAATACTTTCAGTAATTATTATAGAATAGTCCTAAAGTTTATGTCATGAAAGAATACTTTTTTTACCTTGTCCTGAGTCTGATTTTTGTTCATCTTCAAGCACAAGAAGTAAATTTTATAGAATATGACCTGGATAATGGTCTTCATGTTATTTTACATCAAGACAACACAGCGCCCGTAGTTACAACCTCTGTTTTATATCATGTAGGATCTAAAGATGAGAAAGAAGACAGAACAGGTTTTGCTCATTTCTTTGAGCACCTTTTATTTGAAGGAACTAAAAACATAGAACGAGGAAAATGGTTTAATATCGTTTCTGCTAATGGCGGAGAAAACAACGCCTACACCAGTAGTGATTATACCTATTATTACGAGGTCTTTCCGTCAAATAATCTTGAGTTAGGTTTGTGG
>PAOB01000054.1 GCA_002708445.1 Candidatus Arcticimaribacter sp. | reverse complement strand
TTACCCCTCGACTTGCATGTGTTAAGCCTGCCGCTAGCGTTCATCCTGAGCCAGGATCAAACTCTTCGTTGTAGTTTGTTTTAATTTGTCTTTTACGACATATCCCTCAAAGGTCTCAAAATGGTTCTGTTCTAGTTTGTATATCTATCGATACACGCTGTCATTTTTCTATTCTTTCAATGAACTTTTGCACAAAATCACAACATAGTTGTTCTCTTTGGCGGGTGCAAATATAAAACCCTTTTTGTTCTTCAACAACATCTTTCTGATAAAATTTATCTTTTTTTTTGGGACTTAGCAAAACGCAAATACTAACTATTTAATTACAAGAACTTAAACACCAATACCCTTTAATAATTTATTTTAGTTTTTTTAAATTATTTAATTGATAATTTATGAAAAAAAATTATTTCTAGAGCTTAATTCTTGTGACTTGCTGAAAGTTAAAAAGATAGGTTTGAAAAGACTCAAATGAGTTTTGCAGCTTAGAAATAAAAAATCACTTCTTATCTTTCCAAATGAGATAGAGGTCATCCAGATTAAATTCCAAAGCGGCAGTTTGTTCTTCAAGATAATTGCCTACAAATGCACGCTGAAGAATATCCTCAATCAGATAATCTTCAAGAGAATCTTCTGGATCGTAGATGTCTTTTAAAGATAATTTAAATAAAGAAGCGGTGGTTTGGTACCAAAAGGCTTTCCACCCCGTTCGAAGTTCTTTAACTAAGTCGTAAGTTGTCGTTCCTGTTTGTCGGTGGACTAAACGAATTAAAATTTGTCCTTCAGATCTAGAAAACTTTTTAAGCTCCTCCTCAAATTCTCCAAAAATGAATTTCTCCATACGTTTCAAATATTTTTTTCTACTTCGTTTTGAGTTTAAGCTTTCCAAGCGTTTATTAAGAATGGTTAAACGTTCGGCAGCCATCTTGGCATAAGGATACACTTTCAAAGTTTTCCTTCTGAGTATGAGATAGCGTTTTAACTCTTGGGGGGTTTTGAAATGCAAAGGTTGAAAAACGATAACTTCTTTTAGAGGTATTCCATAAGTGGGAATACTATCGCCATCAATCAGCACGAATTGATCTCCTGGAAAGTCGGTCTGTTGTGCTATCATTATCGCATGAAATCCTGCAAAAAAGAAAAGGGTTAACAAGTGTTTTTTCATCGATTTCAAAATTACAAAATATTAACGGGTTAGGTTGAATAGAATTTTACTGAATAATGTTAATTTAGCATTGATTAAAATTCATGAAATGAAAATAATAAACGACAAATCCTTAAAGTTTTTAGAGAAATACCTAAATAATTCTTCTCCAACAGGTTATGAATCAGAGGGGCAAAAGATATGGATGGATTACCTCAAACCTTATGTAGATATATTCATTACAGACAGCTACGGCACTGCAGTTGGTGTGGTTAATCCCAATGCTCCTTTCAAGGTTGTAATTGAGGGACATTCTGACGAAATTTCATGGTATGTAAACTACATTTCAGATGAGGGATTGATTTATGTCATCAGAAACGGGGGAAGTGATCACCAAATTGCTCCTTCTAAATGGGTTAATATTCATACTAAAAAAGGTTTGGTTAAAGGGGTTTTTGGTTGGCCCGCAATCCATACCAGAAAAAGTGGAAAAGAAGAAGTGCCAAAACTTGATAATATTTTCATTGACATTGGTGCTAAAGATAAGGCTGAAGTTGATGAAATGGGAGTTCACGTGGGTTGTGTAATAACTTATCCTGATCAGTTTCAAATTATCAATGGCAATAAGTTTGTTTGTCGTGCTATTGATAATCGCGCAGGTGGTTTTATGATTGCCGAGGTTGCTCGTTTACTCCATGAAAACAAAAAAAAGCTTCCTTTTGGATTGTATGTTACCAATTCGGTTCAGGAAGAAGTAGGTTTACGTGGTGCCGAAATGATTACTCAACGATTGAAACCAAACTTAGCTATTGTAACGGATGTTTGTCACGATACCACTACCCCAATGATTAATAAGAAACAAGAGGGTCATACAAAAATTGGAGCGGGTCCAGTTATTTCCTATGCCCCTGCGGTACACAATATTTTGAGAGAACGGATTGTTGAGACTGCTGAAAAAAATGAAATTCCGTTTCAACGTTTAGCTTCATCAAGAGTTACGGGTACGGACACAGATGCATTTGCCTACAGTAATGGTGGTATTCCATCTGCTCTAATATCACTTCCGTTACGTTACATGCACACTACTGTTGAAATGGTACAAAAAGAGGATGTGGAAAATGTAATTCGTTTGATTTATGAAACATTGCTTAATATCAATCCTGATGATTCGTTGAGCTATTTTGATTAGACGTTTTTAATTAAAGCCTTATTGATTCGCTTAACCGCCGCTGGCCCTTCATAAACAAAACCAGTGTAAAGTTGAACCAAGACTGCTCCTGCATTAAATTTCTCCAACGCATCTTCTGGGGTGTGGATTCCTCCTACGCCAATAATAGGAAATGCATTGTTGCTTTTTTCGACTAAAAATCGAATGACATCAGTGCTGCGTTGTGTCAAAGGAAGTCCGCTTAATCCACCCATTTCATTTTTTGCACTCGACTGCAAGCTCTCTCGGCTTAAAGTGGTATTGGTCGCAATTACTCCATCAATTTTGACTTCTTTTATGATAGCAATTATGTCTAACAGTTGATCGTTTGATAAGTCTGGAGCTATTTTTAAAAGTATGGGTTTTGAATTTTTTCTTTGATCGTTTCTTTTCTTTAAAGTGGCAAGCAACTTTGTCAATGGCTCTTTATCTTGTAATTCTCTAAGGTTTGGAGTATTGGGAGAACTCACATTGACTACAAAATAGTCTACATAATCAAATAATGCATCAAAACAGTAGATGTAGTCATCAACTGCTTTTTCGTTAGGAGTTATTTTATTTTTCCCAATGTTGCCTCCAATAAGTACGTTCCTATTGTTCTTAAGGCGTTTTACAGCCTGATCAACTCCTTCGTTGTTGAACCCCATTCTGTTGATAATGCCCTGATCTTCTTTTAAACGAAACAAACGCTTCTTTGGATTTCCATCTTGTCTCTTTGGAGTGAGTGTTCCAATTTCAATAAAACCAAAACCAAAGTTGGATAATTCTTTGTACAGTTTTGCATCTTTATCAAAACCTGCGGCTAGGCCTACAGGGTTCTTAAAAGTTAACCCAAAAACATTTCGTTCCAATTTGGGGTGTTCGTGGCAATAAAACTTCCGTATCAAAAAAGCCATCCCAGGAATTTTTGAACCCAAACGAATTACAGCAAAAGAAAAGTGATGGACTTTTTCAGGATCAAAAAGAAAAAGGAAAGGCTTCACGAATAATTGATACATCTTTTATTTTTTTACAAAAATAAAAAAACCAACCCGATGTGGGTTGGTTTTAAAATTAAATTAATGTAATTGGAACTATTCTTAAGCATTGAGCTTATTACTCATTTCTAAAGAAATTGAAGAACGTTCCATTTTGATTTTTCCAGCCAATGTTTCAACAACACAAGTATTGTCTTTATCATTGAGCTCAGCGATTTTACCATGAATCCCACTTTTGGTAATTACACGATTACCTTTTTTGAGATTATTCATAAATGTTTTCTCTTTTTTTTGTCTTCTTTGCTGGGGTAAAATAATAAAAAACACAAAGATGACGAGCATCAATAACAAAAAGGGTACCTGACTTGAAAATCCTTCCATTTAGCTACTTATTAGTTTGTTTGTTGTAAGCGTGCAGCTTGTGCAGCCTCACGTTGTTGTTGTTTTATTGGATCTGCAGTAACCATTGCTTTGATACGAATTGTTTCTCTACCAGAGTTGGTATTCGCTGTAATTGTGACTGTTTTCTGCTGTAAATTTGGTTTATTACTTGAATCAAAACTAACACGAATTTGTCCTGAATCTCCAGGAGCAATTGGCACGTTTTTTGGATATTCAGGAACAGTACATCCACAGCTTCCTCTTGCATCTTGAATAATAAGGTCAGCTTTACCAGTGTTGGTAAATTCAAAGATTGTCTCAACACGATCTCCTTCATTAATTACTCCAAAATCATGTATCCCCTTGTCAAATGTCATGATTGGTGCAACCGAAGTTGCTTTGGCTGAAGAAGCCTCAACAGTTGATGTTGCAGGTTCTGATTTCTTTGCTTCGTTACCACCACACGAAACTAAAGTCAAGGTAGCAATAGCTAAAGTTGTTAAAAATAAATTTTTCATATTTAATTAGTTCGAATTAGATCTCAAATTTAAGGAAAAAATTACAATAAACCTCGCCCTTGTTTGTTCATCCGATTAGTTTTTTCATATTCTTTTACTAGACTGTCCAAAACCCCATTGATGAACAAATTACTTTTTGGTGTTGAATACTCTTTTGCAATTTCTAGGTACTCATTTAGAGTTACTTTAGGAGGAATATCAGAAAAATAAAACAACTCTGCTATTGCTAATTTTATCAAGATAGCATCTAGATTTGCTATTCGATCTGAATCCCAATTTGGGGTTTTCCCTTCTAATTCTTTTTGAAGCTCATCTTCTTTCGCAATCACTTTTTCGAATAATTCAACCCCAAAAACAATATCCTCTTTGTTTTTGTTAAAATTTGGAAAGTCAATTGAACTTTCTTCATCCAAGTTCACACGTTTCAGTTGCTTTAAAAGGTAGGTATTGACTAAAGGCAAGTCATCAATCCAAGTTATGTTTAAATCTTCAAAGTATTGATACAAAAAATCGTCGGGAGCAATTAAATTCTTAAATACGGAAACTACAAAACGAATTTGTTCCTCATTTGTAGGTTCTGGCAGTTTACTGTATTCTTCAAACAATTCACTTTCAAGTAATGAATGGTAAATTTTTTTTACATAATCGAACTCAAGCTCCCAATGATTTATTTTCTTGGTCTTTATGAATTCGGTAAGTATTTTATGTTGGGCTAAAAATTGAAAACATTTATTGTTTGCAATTATTTGATGTTTTTTGGCAAATGAATCTTGAGTTCTAATTCGGGTTTCATTGATTTGATGTTGATTGAGGGCATGATCATGAAGTGCTTTAAAAAAACTGAGTTTGATTAAATAAAGATCAAAAACACCTTTGAGGCTTTTCTGGATAAATTTAACTTCCTCAGATAAAGAATTTTGGTTTCCATTCGAAATAGCATAAACTGATTGCATGACTTTAATTCGAATATGTCTTCTTGTTAGCATGTATGAGAACTTTTGTTTCGGTCACAAAAATAGTGTTTTGATAAATACGGTAACAAACATCAGATGTTTTTTTACTAAATAATTTCCTTTTTTTGTCGCCAATCAATTGTGTACCTTTGGGCATCCTTATCGGTTTATGAAAGAACTAAAATATCTCAATAAATATTTAAAAAAATACAGCTTCCGTCTCATCTTGGGAGTTATTATTACGGTTGTTGCAAGAATATTTTCTCTTTTTGCTCCCAGACTTATCGGAAATTCATTAACAGCAGTTGAGCGATATCTTAAAAATGATGGTTACACACTTGAAGTGATAAAGCAAGAGTTACTGTGGAATATTCTTGTCATCATCTCTGCGGCTTTGGTTTCTGGATTTTTGACTTTTTTGATGAGGCAAACCATCATTAATGTTTCTCGCTACATTGAGTATGACTTGAAGAATGAAATCTTTGAACAATACCAGAAATTGTGTTTGAGTTTTTATAAAAACAACAGAACTGGTGATTTGATGAATCGTATTAGTGAAGATGTAAGTAAAGTTCGAATGTACTTTGGTCCTGCAATAATGTACAGCATTAATACATTTTCACTCTTCGTTATTGTAATTTCTTACATGGTAAGCTTAGCACCAATTTTGACAGTTTACACCTTGCTTCCTTTGCCCTTGTTGTCGATCATCATTTACAAATTGAGTAAAGCAATTAATATCAAGAGTACGGCAGTGCAAGTGACTCTTTCAGATTTATCTACTTTTACTCAAGAATCTTTTAGTGGAATTAATATAATAAAGTCCTATGGTATTCAAAATAAAATTGAGGAGGACTTTAAGGAATTAACTACAACAAGTAAAGAAAAGAATGTCTCTCTGGCTAGGGTTCAAGCGTGGTTTTTCCCTCTCATGGTTTTACTCATTGGATTCAGTAATCTTTTGGTTATTCTTGTCGGAGGAAAACAGTACATCGATGGTGTAATCGAGATAGGGGTTTTAGCTGAATTTATTATTTACGTGAATATGTTAACATGGCCTGTTGCAACTGTTGGTTGGGTTACGTCTATTGTTCAACAAGCTGAAGCTTCTCAAAAAAGAATTAACGCATTTCTAAATGAAGTTCCTGGTATTAAAAACGGAACTTTAGATAGACGTATTGAGAATGGAGTTTTGGAGTTTAAAAATGTAAGCTTTATTTACGAGGAAACTAAAATTAAAGCCATAGATAAAGTTAGTTTTAAATTGAATCCAGGTAAAACACTTGGGATTATTGGAAAAACTGGATCTGGTAAATCCACCTTACTGGATCTGATAAATCGATTGTACGACGTTAATGAAGGTGAAGTTTTGATTGACAATATTCCGATTAAAAATTATGTGCTCTCTGGAATACGCTCCGAAATTGGTTATGTTCCTCAAAATCCTTTTTTATTTTCAGAAACCATCGAAAGCAATATTCGTTTTGGAAAGCAAGACGCAGATTTTGAAGAAATTAAATCTGCAGCCAAAAGCGCAAAAGTTTCGGAAGATATTGAGCGTTTTAAAGATGAATATCAAACCCTACTCGGAGAACGAGGTGTCACGCTCTCTGGAGGACAAATTCAAAGAATATCTATTGCCAGAGCACTTATTAAAGATCCCAAGATTTTATTATTTGATGATTGCTTATCGGCAGTTGATGCAGATACTGAAGAAGAAATTCTGAAAAACTTAAAAAAACGTTCAAAAGAAAAAACTACTCTAATTGTTAGCCATAGGATATCATCTGTTATGGAAACAGATCTAATAATTGTGTTGGATCACGGAGCGATTATCGAACAAGGAACTCATACTGAATTAATGGATAAAGGTGGGTTTTACAAAGATTTGTATCTCAAGCAAAACAGAGAAAGAGATCAATAATTTTTTTTTGTTTAATTTTTTATTCATTTTTGCTGCTTATTCTATCATTACCCTAAACAGAATTGAATTAAAAATGGAAATTGGACAAGAAGAAATTTATTCAAAAGTACTCCGAGCTGGGAGAAGAACCTACTTTTTTGACATCAGAGAAACCAAGGCAAGTGATTATTATTTGACCATAACTGAAAGTAAAAAGTTTACCAATGACGACGGTTCATTTTTTTACAAAAAACATAAAATTTTTCTGTACAAAGAAGATTTCTCAGAATTCAAAGACATTTTGAGTGAAATGATGGATTATGTAATAAAACACAAAGGTCAGGAGGTTATTAGTGATCGTCATGAAAAAGACTTTAAACCAGAGCACACCTCTGATCTTTCTAAAGATAATTCTTCAAATTTTACGGACATAAATTTTGAAGACATCTAAAATAATTTAAAAAGAGTTAAATTTTAAATTATTTTTTTGACTATCTTTAATAAGATTGCGTGTTTATTGTGTTTGGATTTATCATCTGGATCAAGAACTAAACATGATTTGTATTCTTTCAATAAATGCTTTTAACACCAACAAAATCATTTTACCGTGAAAAAAAAACTTCTACTAGCTCTTTTAATAATAAATGCTGTTGTTTCTGCACAGACAAATCCATCCTATTATCTTCCAGAAGGACACAATTATGACCCAAACATTCCAACCCCCGAGAGTATTTTGGGATACAATGTAGGAGACTGGCATGTTAGCCACGATAAGTTGGTAGAATACATGAAAGCTCTTGCTCGTTCATCGAATCGAATTTCAATTGAAAACAGAGGTTCAACTTACGAAGGACGCCCCTTGCTACTCCTTACCATAACAAGTTCTGAGAATCATTCTAATCTAGATCAGATTCAAAAAAAACACCTTATGCTCAGTGAGTCAGAAGGTGCAAGTTTAGACATTACTGATATGCCAACTGTAGTTTATCAAGGATTCTCTATCCATGGTAATGAACCTAGTGGTTCCAATGCAGGTCTGCTATTAGCTTATCACTTAGCTGCGTCAAAAGACGCTAACGTAGTTGAAATGCTTAAAGAAGTTGTCGTATTGTTTGACCCTAGTTACAATCCTGATGGGTTGCAACGTTTTTCTCAATGGGTTAATACACATAAAAGCAATGTATTAAATCCTGATCCAAACGATAGAGAATACACCGAAGTATGGCCACGAGGTAGGACAAATCATTATTGGTTTGATATGAACAGAGATTGGTTACCCGTACAACTTCCCGAATCAAAAGTTCGCATCAAAAGTTTTACGGATTGGTTACCTAATATTTTGACAGATCACCATGAAATGGGTACCAATGCAACATTCTTTTTTCAGCCAGGAATTCAATCACGTGTAAATCCTTTAACCCCAAAAATGAATCAAACACTGACTCGTGAGATTGGATACTTTCATGCAAAAGCATTAAATAAAATTGGTTCTCTTTATTACACTGAAGAAAGTTATGATGACTTTTATTATGGGAAAGGGTCTACTTATCCCGATGTAAATGGTAGTATTGGGATACTTTTTGAACAAGCAAGTTCAAGAGGTCATCTTCAAGAAAGTGACAACGGAATACTAAGCTTTCCTTTCAGTATCAGAAATCAATTTATCACGGCCCTTTCAACCCTAAAGGCTGCGAAAGATCTTCGATTAGAATTACTTGAATATCAGCGAAATTTTTATCGCAATGCTCTCAAGGCTGCCCAACAAAACAAACAAAAAGCAATTGTTTTTGGAAATAGTAAAGATCCCGCAACTTCCTATCATTTGGCAGAAATATTGAAACGACACCAAATAAGTGTTCACAAACTCAACAAAAATACAGTCATCAAAGGAAAGAAATTTGCAAAACACTCGAGCTATGTAGTACCATTGACACAAAAGAAGAACAAGCTTATCCATGCAATGTTCGATTCACAAACCAAATTCCAAGACAGTTTATTTTATGATGTTTCTGCCTGGACATTTCCTTTGGCATTTAATTTGAACTATTCTTTCGAAAAGTCAACTGCTCTTGCAGGAGAACAAATTGATGATTTGAAATTTGAAGAAACCAAAACAATTGAACAATCTTCGTATGCATACCTTTTAGAATCAAACGGATATTACACTCCAAAATTTATTTATAAGCTATTAGATGCTGGTGTTCGAGTTAAAGTTGGACTTAAACCCTTTTCAATAGATGGTAATTCTTATGATTATGGAAGCATAATGATTCCTGTTGGAAACCAAAAATTAAGTGCTGATGTCTTGTATGATGTCATAAAAAACGCTTCATCTGGTCTTATGCTGGATATCAGAAGTGTAAACACTGGGCTAACGGAAGGAATTGATTTGGGTTCTCGTAATTTTAAAACATTAAAAAAGCCTAAAGTAGCCTTATTGATAGGTGACGGTGTTCGAAGTTATGATGCTGGAGAGATTTGGCATCTTATGGATACCCGATACAAAATTCCGATTACTAAAATAGACGTGCGTCAATTGAGTAATGTTGATTTACAAAAATACACACACATTGTTTTGTCTAGTTATTCTGGTAGCCTCTTAAATACGAATAAAGACAAGATTGATCATTGGATCAAAGAAGGTGGGTCATTAGTCGCATACAGAAGCGCAATTAAGTGGATTAATAAAAATAAACTAGCAACCGTTGATCTTAAGTCATTTGAGCGAGAAGCTAAGGGCATAGAGTTTGGTCAAAAAGCAGATTACAATGGTGCTCAAAATATCGGTGGAGCAATATTCAATACTCGTATTGACCGAAGCCACCCGATAAACTTTGGAGTAGAACAAAATATGCTCCCCATGTTCAGAAATTCAAGAATCTTTGTTGAACCAGATAAACAGAGTTTTAACAACCCTATTCAGTACACTGGAAATCCATTGTTGAGCGGATACATTTCTAAACAACAACTCAATTTATTGACGGGTAGTGTTCCTTTTAAATTCATAAAAAAAGGCAACGGAAACATCATACTTTTTACGGATAATACGAATTTTAGAGCCTTTTGGTATGGAACAAACAGATTGTTTTCAAATGCTTTGTTTTATTCAGATTTTATGCGATAGTTTTGGGCCTTGATGGAATCAAAAAATCCCCAAGAAATTATTTCTTGGGGATTTTTTTATAATTGATATAATGTTTTAGTTTTTACTTTTAAAAATATGATCTAAAATCCAAGCAGGTCCTACCAAAAGGAATTTAATATCATCCAAAAAAGATGGCTTTTTACCCTCAATCTTATGACCGTAAAATTGAACAATCCATGCGACAACGAAAATTCCTAATGAGGCTTGCAAAAGGTTT
This sequence comes from Candidatus Arcticimaribacter sp., assembly GCA_002708445.1. Taxonomy (GTDB): domain Bacteria; phylum Bacteroidota; class Bacteroidia; order Flavobacteriales; family Flavobacteriaceae; genus Arcticimaribacter. The sequence goes on along the minus strand of PAOB01000054.1, from coordinate 50,670 downwards.
AAATAAATCCCAAGTTGAAAATTTCCCAGAATACATAAAATCGTAAAGCTAAGAATTAATACGGTCATTTTTAATGACAAACGGAGATAAAAAATCATCATAGGAATAAGAGAAACCACTCCCCAATTAGCAATTAATGGGTTTTGGATTCCTGTAAAAGTTGATATCAAACCAGAGGGTATTGACATCAAAAGACCGACAATAGAAAAAAAGATTGCAGGGACACAGAAATAATGAATTATTTTGTTGGTTCTATTCTGATGACTTTCTGCATATTTATCAAGCAGTTGTTGTAAAGTTTGCATAGAATTATTTTTTTAATGAAATTACACATAATAATTCAACTTTACAAAATGGCACTTACACCGTCTAATATGTTCCCACTTCGACAAAAAGCGCCATCTTTTAATCTAATGGACGTAAGCCTAAAAAAGAAATTAGATTTAATCGACCTCAAAGGTGAAAAAGGAACGATCATTGTTTTTATGTGTAATCATTGTCCCTTTGTAATTCATTTACTGGAACATTTTACTCAATTTGCAGCTCGATTGAAGCCAAAAGGAATATCAACAATTGCAATTTCAAGCAATGACATAAAAGAGTATCCCCTTGATGCACCTGATGAAATGGATAAGCTTTCAAAAAAATACGATTTTTCATTCCCTTATTTGTACGACCCTACTCAAAAAGTTGCAAAAGCCTATGACGCTGCATGTACCCCTGATTTTTATTTATTTGATGAGAAGATCGAATTGGTTTACCGAGGTCGATACGATTCATCGAGACCCCAATCAAAAATTCCAATTAGCGGAGAAGATCTTGAAAACGCAGCCTTGTATTTACTCAACAAAAAACCCATACCAGAAAATCAATTTCCAAGTATGGGTTGTAATATTAAGTGGAAATAATCCACTGTTCTGATTGTTATTTAAAATCCACAAGCTCAACTTCGAACTTAAGGGTTGCATTTGGTGGGATAACACCTCCAGCACCATTAGGACCATAGCCAAGGTGAGAAGGAATAATTAGGGTTGCTTTAGCTCCTTTTGATAATAAAGTAATTCCTTCATCCCAACCCTTTATTACTTGACCTACACCAATGGCAAATCCAATGGGTTCGTTTCTTTTGTAAGAGGAATCAAAAACTGTTCCGTCTAACAAACTCCCCTTGTAATGCACAGAAACATTTTGTCCTTGTGTTGGAGAATCTCCTATACCGGGTGTTTCGATTTTGTAAAACAAACCAGAGGCTGTTTTCTCAAAGCCCTCTGTAATACTTGCTAAGGCAACCTCTTTTGCTTTCTTTTGTTCCTCGAAAGCTTTTAAACGATTTGCTTCAAAATTGGCAAAAGCCTCTGCGGCATCAAAATCCTCCGCTTCTTTACCTACACGAATTATTTCTAATGTGTCGATGGTATCGTTTTGAGCAATTGCATCGACGATATCCTGACCCTCTACCACTGATCCGAAGACCGTATGTTTTCCGTCTAACCAAGGTGTGGCAACATGAGTAATAAAAAATTGACTCCCATTAGATCCTGGGCCTGCATTTGCCATAGATAAAATACCAGGCTTATCGTGCTTTAATTCGGGATGAAATTCATCGTTAAATTGATATCCTGGACCACCTACTCCAGTTCCTTGAGGACAACCTCCTTGAATCATAAAATCCTCTATGACTCTATGAAATTTTAATCCGTTGTAATAAGGAATTCCCTCAGCTTGAACATCATTTTTAATTGTTCCCTCTGCAAGGCCTACAAAATTTCCTGCTGTACCTGGAGTTTGTGTGAAAGTTAATGTAAGTAAAATTGTTCCTTTAGGAGTTGAAAACTTAGCGTAAAGTCCGTCTTTCATTTGTTTGTTTAATTAATTTTCTGGGTGCAAAGATAGCGAAGAGAATAAAAGTAAATCTATAAATAAAGAAATTAATTAATTTGCTACTTCGCTCATAAATTTGATTCGATAAAGTCGAATATCTTCTTCTTCATACTCTCCTTCAAATTCCTCTAATGCTGTTGAAATAGCATCGGTTTCTGCTTCCATAAAATACTTGTAAAGTTCTTCTTGTTGGTCTTCATCTAGCAATTCATCTACCCAGTAATTAATATTCAATTTTGTTCCTGAAAAAACGATGGTTTCCATCTCCTCAACAAACTTCATCATATTCATTCCTTTGGCTGCAGCAATATCGTCCAAGGGAAGTTTTCGATCAACACTTTGAATCATGTAGAGTTTTAATGCTGAATTTGCTCCTGTACTTTTTACAACCAAGTCATTTGGTCTTACAATTTCGTTCTCTTCAACATAACTTTGAATCAGCTCAAGGAATTTTACCCCATATTTCTGAGCTTTTCCCTCACCTACTCCATTTATGTTTTTAAGTTCTTCTTGAGTAATCGGATATTTGAATGACATATCTTCCAAAGAATTTTCTTGAAAAACGGTGTAAGGAGGAACTCTAGCTTTATCTGCAACATTTTTGCGTAATCCTTTTAATAATTTTAAAAGATTTTCGTCAGCAACAGAATTTTTTTTATTCGAGTAAGATACGTTTCTGTGTGCAGCAAAGTCGTGGTCTTCGGTCATTAAAAACGAATAAGGGCTTTTGCTAAATTCTCTTCCTTTTTCGGTTATCTTAACAAGTCCGTAGGTTTCAATTTCTTTTGAAAGAAATTTTGCTACTATTGCCTGCCTTATCATAGCCATCCAAAAAGATGCCCGCTTATCTTTTCCTTTTCCAAAAATTCCTAATTCACTTGTTTTATGACTATTGATTATTGCATTTGATTCTCCTAGTAAAGTTCTAACCAATTCTTTTGATTTAAAAAGTTCTCGAGTTTCTTTGACTGTCTCGATCAAAAGTTTCAACTCATCCTTAGCCTCAATTTGCTTTTTTGGAAATCGCATATTATCATCCATGTCTCCTCCAAGTCCATTTACGTTATCGTATTCTTCACCGAAATAATGAAGAATAAATTTTCGCCTTGAAATGGAAGTTTCTGCAAAAGCTACCATTTCGTTGAGCAGCTCAAAACCAATTTCTTGTTCTGCTACAGGTTTTCCTGACATGAATTTTTCAAGTTTTTCGATATCCTCATAGGAATAAAAAGCCAAACAATGCCCCTCGCCTCCATCTCGTCCAGCTCTTCCCGTTTCTTGATAATAACTTTCTATGCTTTTGGGAATGTCATGATGAATCACAAAACGAACATCGGGTTTATCTATTCCCATTCCAAATGCAATGGTAGCCACTACAACATCAAAATCTTCAGTTAAAAATAAGTCTTGATTACGGGCCCTTGTTTTGTTGTCTAGTCCAGCGTGATAAGGTATTGCTTTGATGTTATTAACTTGAAGGGTTTGAGCTAATTTCTCTACTTTTTTTCTTGACAGACAGTAAATAATTCCTGATTTACCCTCGTTTTGTTTTACAAAGCGAATAATATCCGACTCAACATTTTCTGTCTTAGGTTGTACTTCATAATACAAATTAGGACGATTAAATGAAGCCTTGAAGAGTGTTGCATCAGAGATTTTGAGATTTTTAAGGATGTCTTCTTGAACTTTAGGAGTTGCCGTTGCGGTAAGGGCTATTATCGGAAGATTTTTCTTGATCTTTTGAAGCATGATCCTCAAATTTCGATACTCAGGCCTAAAGTCGTGCCCCCATTCTGAAATACAATGTGCCTCATCAATTGCCAAAAATGAGAGGTTTACTGTTTTTAAAAATTCAATCGTATCCTCCTTAACCAAAGATTCTGGAGCCACATAAAGTAACTTAGTTATTCCTTCAGTAATATCTGATTTTACTTGTTGAATAGCTGTTTTTGTAAGGGATGAGTTTAAAACATGTGCAATTCCTGTTTGATATGAAATTCCACGAATTGCATCAACCTGATTTTTCATTAAGGCAATCAATGGAGAAACAACAATTGCGGTTCCAGAAGAGATCAAAGCTGGTAACTGATAACAAAGAGATTTTCCCCCTCCAGTGGGCATAATAACAAAAGAGTTTTTTCCTTCAAGTAGATTTTCAATAACAGGTTCTTGAAGTCCTTTAAAGTCAGAAAAACCAAAATGTTTTTTAAGTTCTCTTTGAAGAGCAGTATGCGACATTTAATTACGACTTTGAATCAAAATTATTTACATTTGTACCACTAAATATAATACTTAGTTTACTAATTCCATAAAATAATTAAAACTATTGCTAGATAATAAGAACATTTTAGAGAATGCGAAAAAAACTCTTGAACTAGAATCTAAGGCGATTCGTGACCTTATTTTAACCCTTGATGATGAATTTGTTTCAACTGTAAAACATTTGTCAGATTTTAAAGGAAGGGTTATCATTACGGGAATTGGTAAAAGTGCGGTTATTGCAATGAAAATTGTTGCAACCATGAATTCAACAGGAACAGCAGCAGTGTTTATGCACGCTGCAGACGCAATCCATGGGGACTTAGGAATAATTCAGGAAGAAGATGTTGTAATTTGTATTTCTAAAAGTGGGAATTCCCCTGAAATTCAAGCTTTGATTCCTTTCATCAAAAAACGAGGAAATTTAGTAATTGCATTTACCGCAAATCCTAATTCATATCTAGCTGAAGCAGCAGACAATGTAATCAGCACCTATGTTAAGAAAGAAGCTTGTCCCAATAATTTGGCTCCAACAACAAGTACTACCGCTCAATTAGCAATAGGTGATGCCCTAGCAGTTTGTCTTCTAAAACTCAAGAATTTCGATGCCCAAGATTTTGCGCAACATCATCCAGGAGGCGCACTTGGGAAAAAGCTTTATCTTACTGTAGGTGAGCTGGCAAAAAAACACGAACGTCCCTCTGTATCAATTGACACTCCAATTAAAAATGTAATTTCTGAGATAACTCAAAAAAGATTGGGAGCTACTATTGTAATGGATAATGATCTAATTATAGGAATCATTACTGATGGTGACATCAGGAGAATGCTTGAAAAACATGACAATATTGGAGCTTTGATTGCTAAAGACATAATGTCAAATAATCCAGTTACGGTAGATCCAGAGATTCTAGCAACAGATGTTTTAAGAACACTTGAATCCAAAGGAATTGGGCAAATTATTGTTCAAGATGCTGCTGGAACTTATTTTGGAATGGTTCATATCTTGGATTTGATTAAAGAAGGGGTATAATAATGAGTAATGCCTCCGATGAAATGTCGTTTTTGGACCACCTAGAAGAGCTCAGGTGGCACTTAATTCGTTCAACGTTAGCCATTGTAATTATTGCCTCTGTAGCTTTCATAGCCAAAGACTTTATTTTTGACACCATCTTATTTGGACCCAAAAAAATTGATTTTTTTACCTATAGACTATTTTGTGAACTCTCCCAATCCTTGGGACAAGGAAATAGTCTCTGCATAGAAGAAATGCCTTTTAGAATACAAAGTAGAACAATGTCTGGACAATTTTCTGCTCATTTATGGACTTCCTTAACAGCAGGGTTTATTTTGGCATTTCCGTATATTATTTTTGAGTTTTGGCGATTTATTAGCCCCGGTCTTCATACCAATGAACGTAAAAATGCAAGAGGGTTTATTTTTATTGCTTCAATTTTGTTTTTTATTGGTGTTCTCTTTGGTTACTACATTGTAACCCCTCTTTCAATTAATTTTTTAGGAAATTACACCGTAAGTAATGAAGTTTTTAATGACTTTGATTTAAGCAGTTACATAAGTCTACTTAGAGCCTCTGTTCTTTCCTCTGGTTTAATCTTTGAACTTCCAATACTCATGTATTTTTTGACTAAAATAGGAATCGTTACACCTAAGTTTTTAAAAACAAATAGAAAATTTGCTATTGTATTAGTTCTTATCCTTTCAGCTGTAATTACTCCTCCTGACATTGCAAGCCAGGTTATTGTTACCATTCCAATATTGATCTTGTACGAGGTAAGTATTTTTATCTCAAAAGTCGTTTTTAAAAGTCAACAAAAAGAATTGAAAAATGTTTAATTTGTTTTATCAAAATAACACCTTATGTTCAAAAATTGAACATAAATTGTGTAGAGAATTATTTAATGCTTACTCTGTTATTTGTTCAAAAGAAAAAATACTCAAAGAAACCGAAACTAAACGTAAGGAATTTAATACTTTAGTTCATAAATCAGTTCTGATACAAATTTTAATAGTAGCTTTAAAGTATTCAAAGTTAGATGTCAAAAAGTAAGATTAAATGCAACTAAGAGCAGAAAACATAATTAAATCGTATCGTGGTCGTGAGGTTGTTAAAGGAATTTCTATCGAGCTAAAGCAAGGTGAAATTGTTGGGTTACTTGGTCCAAATGGAGCAGGAAAAACAACATCATTTTACATGATTGTAGGTTTGGTTAAGCCCAATGGTGGATCAATTTACCTCAACGATGACGACATAACAGACTACCCCATGTATCGAAGAGCTCAAAACGGTATTGGTTATCTTGCACAAGAGGCCTCTGTATTTAGAAAACTAAGTGTTGAGGACAATATTTTGAGCGTACTCCAGCTAACTTCACTGAGTAAAAAACATCAAAAAGAAAAAATGGAATCCCTTTTGGAGGAATTTGGATTAACCCACATACGAAAAAATCGTGGAGATTTATTATCTGGTGGTGAGCGAAGAAGAACCGAAATCGCCAGAGCTCTTGCTACCGATCCCAAATTTGTTTTACTTGATGAGCCTTTTGCGGGAGTTGATCCTGTTGCCGTTGAAGACATTCAAAGAATTGTTGCTCATCTTAAAAATAAAAATATTGGAATTTTGATAACAGATCACAATGTTCAAGAAACCTTAGCGATAACCGACAAAACTTATTTGATGTTCGAGGGTGGAATACTCAAAGCGGGTAGTCCCGAAGAATTGGCTTCGGATCCAATGGTAAGAAAAGTGTATTTAGGTCAAAACTTTGAATTAAGAAAAACCAAAATTAAATTCTAAATCCTAAAAACATTTTTTAGTAAGCTCAAAATAACATAGGTAATTATGATACCTACAAAAGATGCTAAGCCAAGCAAAAGAAACATCAAAACGGCAATCATCAGTAGTACAAAAAGAAAAATAATTTCTTGTAAACTTGATTTATCGAAACCTTTTAGAGAAATCATTTTCCAGTGGGTATTCATTAAATAAACGGATAAAACAACTACTACGGTCAATCCTACTGGAGTAAGTAAATAATCTTTGAGGTTAACCATCAATGGGTGATTTATGAGTAGCGGTAAGGCACCTATGAAAAGTGCATTAGCTGGAGTTGGTAAGCCTCTAAAGTAAGGGACTTTATCAGAAATTAAATTAAATTTTGCTAGCCGAAAAGCAGCTCCCAAAGGGATAATAAAACCTATCAAAGCAAGAGGAGCAATTGTGAAAACAAATGATGATTCATTTATTTGAAATGCATAGTCTATGTTTCTTGCTCCAGAAACAATAAACAATTGATACATAACAGCCCCAGGCACAAAACCACTTGTGACCATATCAGCTAACGAATCTAACTGAACTCCCAAATCACTTTCCACTTTTAGAAGTCGAGCAAAAAAGCCATCAAAAAAGTCAAAAAAAACACCGAGCATGACTACAACAAGAGCTGATTGAAAGAAGTGCGAAAAAGTTAAATAAATAGCTACACAACCGCAAAATAAATTCAGTAATGTGAAGATATGAGGGATACTTTTTCTAATCATAATAATAAAATATTGAACGAAAATAATAGTTTTAAACTAAGTTTTCAACCTTATCTTAAGTTTAATTTCTAATAATATTATTTCTTTATTTAGAATTTTGAACTAAAAAAATGATCCAAAGAGATTTGTATTTAAAAATTAAAATTTAACTTTTGCCAAATTTTTATTTTGAAGCGTAAACTTGTACTCATTTTTATTACCGGCATACTATTGAGTTTGGGTTGGCCAACCTACGGTTTACCAATAGTTTTATTTATTGCTTTGATTCCCTTGCTCAACTTTGTTCAAAGTACCCGGATCTCCTCTTCTGAGAATAAAAATAAAATTGTTTTTGGCTACTCCTATCTGGCCTTTCTCATTTGGAACATATCTACAACTTGGTGGATTTACAATTCATCGGTATTTGGAGCCATCTTTGCTATTTTATGTAACAGTAGTTTCTATGCTATACTAATTACTTTTTACCACTGGTCATTAAAACACCTTTCAAAAACCCTTTCTGCGGTTTTTTTTATCGCCCTCTGGATTTCATTTGAAAAATTTCATCTCTTTTGGGATTTCTCATGGCCATGGTTGAACCTAGGAAATGCTTTTTCGGAAAACATCTATTGGATTCAATGGTATGAATACACTGGTGTTTTTGGAGGAACACTTTGGGTATTGGCCCTCAATTTCTTTTTCTTAAGTTGTTATCAAGCTCATGAGAAAGATCGTTCTCTTAAAAAATTGATCAAAAAATGTGTTCCAGGTTTATTAGGAATTGCACTCCCAATAGTATTATCATTAGTCATTTACACCAATACAGAAGAACCTGAGGCTAAAACTGAAATAGTTTTACTTCAACCCAATATTGATCCCTATAAAAAAAAATATGCTTTAGAAAATCAAGATTTTAAAGATTTAATGTTTGAAATATCTGAAAAAGAAATTTCAAATGAAACAGATTACCTTCTTGCTCCTGAAACTTATTTTGCATCAGGGAGTGGTTTTGATTTGGAAACTTTTCAAAACAATCCATTTAACAAATCCCTTGAAAATCAAATCAGGAAATACTCAAAATTGAATCTTTTGACAGGAGCTCAATTTTACAGAGTTTACAGAACTAAAAATGAACCTAGCCCAACGGCAAATAAAATTCAAGAGTTATTTTGGGTTGATTTTTACAACTCAGCTGTACAAATAGCTCCCAATAAAAAAACCCAGATCTATCACAAATCCAAATTAGTTGTTGGGGTTGAAAACATGCCTTACAAAAGTTTTTTTAAGCCACTTTTAGGAGAGTTTATGTTAGATTTAGGAGGAACTGTCTCAAGCCGGGCAATACAGGAAGAACGTTCAGTTTTTAGTCATTCTATTCATGGAACTCAAACTGCCCCTATTATTTGCTATGAGTCGATTTACGGGGAATTTGTTACCGAATATGCCAAGAACGGAGCGCAATTTTTCTCAATATTAACTAACGATGCTTGGTGGGGGAATACCCAGGGTCACAAGCAACTGTTAAGTTATGCTCGACTTCGGGCTATTGAAAACAGAAGATTCATCGCACGAAGTGCTAATACGGGAATCAGTGCTTTTATCAATATGAAAGGAGAGATTGTAAACTCTCTTGAATACAATAAAAAAGGAAGTTTAAAAGGAGCTGTTGGTCTTAATAATAAGTTGACATTTTACACTCGGTTTGGAGATTTAATTGCTCAATTTTCACTTTATGCTTTCTTGTTGATTTTGATGTATGCGTTGACTAAAATTTTTAGAAAAAAATGATTCTATTGTATGTTAAATACTTGTTTTTTAAATTAAAAGTAACGAATCAACACGGCGTTCACTCCCCTTATTTGTATGCACTAGTATGTAGTTGCTTTTACAATAGCAATTGGAAAAGTATTCGAAAGCTACCTTTGAGCAACCAAAATAAAGCGTTTTTTTACCAGTATATTACAAAACAACTTCAAAGTTTTATCGATCAATCCGTTCTTGAATTTCGTATTGAAAAACCAGAATTAAATTTTCACGAAAGCAAGACATTAATCGAGTGGATTGAAGAATTTGAACATGAAAAAAAACCTCACATAACTCTGATTAACAACTTACACCAACAAAGAAAAAATTGGAATTCTTTTGTTTCAAAAAACAAATACGTGTATCTGGACTTTTTCTTTTATGGAATTGTGATACATCGATTTCAACAGCGTACAGAATCATTTTTTCTTAAAATTTTTTAAGCTAACTCTTCTAAAACGAGTAATTTTGCACAGATGAACGATAATATTCTAAAACTTTTATTGCTTGTGGTGGGTTATTTATTGATCCGAAAGTTTTTGTTCAAGAGGAAAGTAAGCAAGAGAATGAGCTATCGTAGACGCTATCAACAAAGAAAAAAGGAGAAGGCAAATGAAAAAGAGTAAAGTTTACACAAAAACTGGTGACAATGGTACAACAGGCCTGTTTTCGGGCGAGCGGGTTCCCAAACATCATGTGCGAATTAAAGCCTATGGAACGGTTGATGAACTGAACAGTTGGATTGGGCTTATCCGAAGTCAAGACATAAAAGAAGAGCATGTTCAGGAGCTTTTAAAAGTTCAAAATGATCTTATGCATATTGGATCAGAACTTGCAAATAACTCCAATGACCCATCAAGTGTTGGAATTGATGTTATCAATGAAAAGGATGTTAAAACAATAGAAAATTGGATCGATCGAATAACTGATGAATTACCACCTTTAACAAATTTTGTTATTCCAGGAGGTCATGTTTGTGTTTCCAACACACACTTAGCGAGGTGTGTTTGCAGAAGGGCTGAACGTTTTATTACAGAGTTGAACGATATCAACACAATCAACCCTGTCATTGTATTTTACATCAATCGCCTTTCGGATTATCTGTTTACACTTTCAAGAAAATTTGCTCAAGATTTAGAGATAAATGAAATAAAATGGACTCCACCGCAAAAAAAATAGATTTAGTTTGTCAGTATGGCATAAAAATTTATTTTTGCAAAAAAAGAAATTCATGTACTGGACATTAGAACTAGCTTCCTACCTTAGCGATGCACCTTGGCCTGCATCTAAAGACGAATTGATTGATTTTTCTATCAGAACGGGTGCTCCACTTGAGGTTGTTGAAAACCTTCAATCAATGGAGGATGAAGGGGACGTTTATGAATCCATAGAAGAAATATGGCCAGACTTTCCTTCTGACGAAGACTATCTTTGGAATGAGGACGAATACTAAAACAACTATCTTACTAAAGTCTCTTCGGAGGCTTTTTTTTTACTTAAATTTGATTGCTTAATTTAGAAGCCCTATGAGTATTTTAAATAAATTATTAAAAACTTTCGTCGGCGACAAGTCGAAAAAAGATATCCGCGCGATTCAACACTTAGTTGACCAAATCAAAAAAAATCAACTTGAATATGAATCAATTTCAAACGACGAATTGCGTGAGAAAACTTCAGATTTTAAAAATAGAGTCAACGATACACGAAAATCGATTGATCAGCAAATAGTTGACCTAAAAAAAGAATTAGAAAACCTAACAGACATCGATCAAAGAGAAGATCTTTACAACACGATCGACGCTCTAGAAGCAAAAGCTTTGAAAGAAACAGAGGAATGTCTGAATGAAATTCTTCCCGAGGCATTTGCCGTAATAAAAGAAACATCAAGACGATTTGTTCACAACACTCAAATACAAGTAAAAGCATCGGCAAAAGACCGCGAGTTTGCTCAAGAAAAAAACTATGTTACTCTGGAAGGAGATCACGCCTTGTGGGCAAACACATGGGATGCAGCTGGAAAGCCTATTACTTGGGACATGATTCATTACGATGTTCAATTAATCGGGGGGATTACTTTACATCAAGGGAAAATTGCTGAAATGCAGACTGGAGAGGGTAAAACCTTAGTAGCATCTTTACCAGTTTACCTCAATGCCTTAACTGGAAAAGGTGTACATCTGGTTACAGTAAACGACTATTTAGCAAAACGAGATAGTGCTTGGATGGCTCCTTTATTTGAATTTCATGGATTAACCGTTGACTGTATTGATCATCATCAATCGAATAGTCCTGAGAGAAGAAAAGCATATTTAGCAGATATTACTTACGGAACTAACAACGAGTTTGGTTTTGATTATTTAAGAGACAATATGTCTCACACACCAGAGGATTTAGTTCAACGAAAACACCACTATGCAATTGTAGATGAAGTAGATTCTGTTTTGGTTGATGATGCAAGAACTCCTTTGATTATTTCTGGTCCAGTACCCCAAGGAGATCGACATGAATTTGATCAGTTGAAACCAAAGGTTTCAGAATTATTTGCAAAACAAAAAGCCTTGCTTACTTCTGTATTGGTTGAAGCAAAAAAGAAAATCGCTGCTGGTGACACGACCGAAGGAGCAATCCTTTTGCTAAGAGCATACAGAGGATTACCAAAAAATAAAGCTTTGATCAAATTCCTGAGTGAAGAAGGAATCAAGCAATTGCTTCAAAAAACAGAAAATCACTACATGCAAGACAATAACAGAGAAATGCATATTATTGATGCTGATCTTTATTTTGTAATTGATGAAAAAAACAACCAAGTTGACCTAACTGAAAAAGGAGTTGAATATTTATCCAAAAGTGTACAAGAAGAAAACTTTTTTGTGCTTCCAGATATTGGAATGGAAATTGCCAAGATTGAAAATTCAGGCTTAAAATCAGAGGAAGAAGCTGCCCAAAAAGAAGTTTTATTTAAAGACTTTGGAGTAAAAAGCGAACGGATTCATACTATGAATCAGCTTTTTAAGGCCTACACACTCTTTGAAAAGGATACAGAATATGTTGTCATGGATAACAAAGTCATGATTGTTGATGAACAAACAGGACGAATTATGGATGGTAGACGGTATTCTGATGGATTACATCAAGCAATAGAAGCCAAAGAAAATGTAAAAATAGAAGCTGCCACCCAAACTTTTGCTACTGTTACCCTTCAAAATTACTTCAGAATGTACCACAAACTTTCTGGAATGACAGGTACAGCGATCACTGAAGCCGGTGAATTTTGGGAAATTTACAAACTTGATGTCGTCGAAATTCCAACCAATAGACCCATTGCCAGAAAAGATGAAGATGATCTCATCTACAAGACCAAAAGAGAAAAATACAATGCAGTCATTGATGAGGTTACAAAACTTTCCAAGGCAGGAAGACCTGTTTTGATTGGTACAACATCCGTTGAAATATCAGAGCTTTTGAGTAAAATGTTGAACATTAGAAAAATACACCACAACGTCCTAAATGCAAAACTTCACAAAAAAGAAGCAGATATTGTTGCAGAAGCTGGTGAGCCCGGAATTGTAACAATCGCAACCAACATGGCTGGACGTGGAACAGACATCAAATTATCCGATGAAGTGAAAGCATCTGGTGGGCTTGCTATCGTTGGCACAGAAAGACACGACTCTAGAAGAGTTGACCGACAGCTAAGAGGTCGTTCTGGAAGACAAGGAGATCCTGGAAGCTCACAATTTTTTGTCTCCTTAGAAGACAACCTAATGCGTTTGTTTGGATCAGATCGTGTGGCCAAAGTAATGGATCGTATGGGACTAGAAGAGGGTGAGGTAATTCAACACTCCATGATGACAAAATCCATTGAGCGTGCACAAAAGAAAGTAGAAGAAAACAACTTTGGAATTCGAAAACGACTCTTAGAGTACGATGATGTCATGAATGCCCAACGTGAGGTAATCTACAAAAGAAGAAGACATGCTTTGCAGGGAGATCGTTTAAAAGTTGATATTGCAAATATGTTGTTTGAAGTTTGTGAAGAAATCGTTTTAAACAACAAACAAACTGACGATTTTAAAAATTTTGAATTTGAAATTATTAGTAATTTTTCAATCACAGCTCCCGTTCTAGAAGAAGAATTTTCTTCAATGACTGAAAGAGAATTGACCAACAAATTGTATGAAACTGTCTATCAATATTACCAGCAAAAAACTGAAATTAATGCAACATTAACCTTTCCAGTCATCAAGCAGGTTTATGAAAATCCCAATAATAAATATGAAAAAATAGTAGTCCCTTTCACAGATGGCAACAAAACACTTAATGTTGTAACTCATCTAGAATCTGCTTACAACAGTAAGGGGAAAAATTTGATCGAAGATTTTGAACGCAACATCACTCTAGCTTTACTAGATGAAACTTGGAAAAATCATTTGCGTAAAATGGATGAATTGAAACAGTCTGTTCAATTAGCTGTCCACGAACAAAAAGATCCCTTACTAATCTACAAATTTGAAGCATTTGAGTTGTTTAGAGGTATGATGGCGCGTTTGAACAAAGAAGTATTATCTTTCTTACTAAAAGGTTCGATACCGTCAAATGAAAATACTAGAATACAAGAAGCAAAACGTTCCAACAGAAAAGACAAATTAAAAACCACCAAAGATGATGTCTTGAATACTGAGGAATTGGCGGAAAAAAGTCGTTCAATCGGAGCAAATGCAGGTCAAAGATCACAACAAACCATTGAAACTGTTGTAAGAGAATTACCAAAAATTGGACGCAATGATCGAGTTACAATTAAGAATGTTCAAAATGGTGAGAGCAAAGTTTTGAAATACAAACAAGCAGATCAACTTATCTCAAGTGGTCAATGGGTATTGGTAGGCAAAAATTAATTTGTAACTTTCATCAAAATTTGTAGTTGATGGAAACCTATGCGAAAGTTTTATTGATTGCCCTACCTAGTTTTTTAGTACTTATTCTTATTGAAATTCTCTATGGAGTATGGACAAAAAAACAAACCTACGGATTTATGGATACACTCTCCAGTTTAAGTTCTGGAACAACAAATTTGATCAAAGATGTTTTAGGGATTGGAATTATCCTAATTTCATATCCTTTCCTGAGAGAAACTCTTGCCGTAACAACAATTGAAGAAACTTCTCTACTTTATTTTGTCGCATTCATATGTATTGATTTTTCAAGTTATTGGAATCATCGACTCAATCATTCAATCAACGTATTCTGGAATCGTCATGTTGTTCATCACAGCAGTGAAGAATTTAATTTAGCTTGTGCTCTAAGGCAAAGCATATCCAGTTTGATTGGATTTGGCGCATTGTTTTTACTTCCCGCCGCAATTATTGGAATTCCTCACAAGGTTATCGTAATCTTGGCACCCTTACACCTTTTTGGTCAATTTTGGTATCATACCCGCCATATCGGAAAATTAGGATGGCTTGAATATATTTTTGTAACTCCCTCACAACACAGAGTACATCATGCAATTAACCCAGAGTATGTTGACAAAAACTTATCAGCAATTTTTTGTATTTGGGATCGAATATTTGGTACTTTTCAGGAGGAATTGGACGATGTTCCCTGTGTTTATGGGACACTAAAACCTGTTCAAACATGGAATCCCATTTTAATTAATTTTCAGCATAATTGGGGTCTTGCTAAAGATGCATGGTACACCAAAAATTGGTTTGATAAAATTAAACTATGGTTTATGCCAACAGGATGGCGACCAGCTGACGTATCCGAACGTTTTCCCATCGAAAAAATTGATGTCAATAATCAAAAAAAATATGCGCTAAACTACACTTTGAAGCACAAGATAATTGCTCTATTCCAATTTATTTGTTTGAATGTCTTTATCTTTTTATTCCTCAGTTCCTTTAGTAATTTGGATGTTTTTTCTCAGGTATCTTACGGAATCCTGATTGCCACGACGATCTTCGGTTTTACATCATTGATGGATGGTCAAAAATGGGCAGTAATATTTGAAATAACTCGATCTGTGATTGGATTGTGTATTTTACTGCACCCCTCTCAAAGTATAATTTGGTCAATTGACACTTTATTTGCCTTTGGAGTTACAGTTTACTTTGCTGTAACTTTGACAAGTACACTTTGGATCTTAAACACACTACCCAAACGATCCATAATAGTCCACTAAATGACCCCCAAAGAAAAATTAAACCTTATTCTATTGGGTCCTGCACATCCCTTTAGAGGGGGAATTGCAGATACAAATCATGCCTTTGCAACAGAGCTTCTCAATCAAAACATTTCATTTGAGCTTTGGACTTATACAAAGCTGTACCCCAGCATTATATTTCCTGGAAAAACACAATACGAAACTTCGAAAAAAGAATTTTCTTTTCCAATCCATCGCAAAATTCATGCTTACAATCCTTTTAACTGGAAAAAAATTGCAACCAACATCAATGATCAAAATCCAGAAGTAGTGGTTTTTAGGTATTGGACTCCATTTTTAGCTCCAGTATTGGGAAATATTGCAAGAAATCTAAAACCTTCCATTAAAAAAGTCGCCCTTGTAGATAATTGGAAACCTCATGAACCAAAACCCTGGGATAGGATGTTTAATCGTTATTTTTCTGATTCAATGCATTTGATGACCACATTTTCAGAAGCGGTTCATTCAGAAATAATTAAGGATGTAAAACTGCCAACAAATAAGGGTTTTCACCCAATTTCAACAGATCTACCAAGACCAATTACAAAGGAAGAAGCCCGCAAAAAATTAAAACTCAAATCCGAAACACCTTTCTTATTATTTTTTGGATTGATTCGCCCATACAAAGGCCTAGATTTACTTATTGATGCCATGGCAAAAAATCCATTGTTCGATTCCAAAACCGAGCTTTTAATCGTTGGGGAGTTTTATGACAAAATTGAAAAATATCGAAGTCAAATAAAGAAATTAGGTCTTGATTCTAGAGTTCGAATCGTAAATAAATTTGTGCCTTTTGAAGTTGCTCGAGATTATTTTTGTGCTACAGACGTTATCGTTCAACCATACAAAACAGCAACCCAAAGTGGGATTACTCCACTTGCCTATTATTATCAAACTCCAATTGCTGTTACAGATTTAACTGGTCTTAAAACACCTATTCAGATGGATCAGACTGGCGAAATTAGTGATCTAAATCCTTTAGATTTATCGAGTAAAATAGCATCCCTTTTGGCTCCCGAAAAACTTTTGAAAGCAACTGAAAACATCAATAAAAGCAAGGAAAAATACAGTTGGAAGTCCTTTGTGAAACAATGGCTTGCTTTTGTTCAATAGTGTTTTTGAAAGCAGAAAACAAACTTCTTGTATTCTCTCAAATATTGATTGTTTTTTGTAGTTTGGATCATCTTTTACCTAAATATCTCGATCTTATTTAAGTTAACCTTAAAGCTACTTTTTCAAATTACTTTGATTATTGATATCATTTCGGGTTTCTCGGGTCATGCTCTTGGAACGATAAATATCATCCGAAAAAAAGGTGAAAACAACACCGTCAAATTGGAAGATTATTTGTCTTTTTTATGGTAAACACTGGGATTTCTTCATTAATTGTGGCTCTTATTCATCCTAATGTACTTTTGTTTATTGTAGGGGTCTTAACTGTGTATCTTGTAGGAACTGGTGATCGTTACATGCGCTTACGCCTATTGGGAAAAGGGCAAAAACCTGCCTTTATTGATTGGTTTTTAACCCTAGGTATGTTATTGAGTGGTTGCTATTTCATAGGAAAAGGAAGTTACTAAATTTATTATTCCGAACAACTTGGAATATTAATGTTGGTTTTTGGTCTTATTGGACTGATCAATGTTAGAATGGATTTTAGAAATTATTTAGGTAAAAAAAAAGCAAACTATTAGAGCTCATTCATATTGGACGGATGATGGGTAAATACATTGCTGCATTAACTGGTTTTATTGTTGTAAACGTCAAAAATTTTCCTTTTGAGGTTCCAAAGCTGATAATTTGGCTAGGTCCAACTTTTTTATTAGTTCACCTCAGTATTTATTGGAGTAAACCCTACAAATAAATGTTATGTTAGAAATGAAAAAAAAATGTGAACATTGCAACAGTGTTCCCAAATCAACAGATTCGAATGTAATGATTTGTTCCTATAAATGTACTTATTGTATCGATTGTGTTACTGATGTTTTAAATAACATATGTCCAAATTGTAAGGGTAATTTTGAAAAGAGACCAATCAGATTGTTAGACTAATTTTTACTGTCTTGATAAATTAAATTCAAGTTTTAAAAGTTGAATGAGTTTGTGAATTTGGTTTTGAACAGAGATTTAATAATTTTAGCCGATATTTGTACTCTATTGAATATTAAAAAAGTATGGCTTTATGAAAGGTACTATCACACTAATTAGCGTTCTCATTTTTCAAACCTGTTTAACAAATGGAACAAAACCCATTGATCGCAATGAGCAAATTTGGTTACCAACCGAAAAAGTTCAAGATGAGTTAGAAAAAGCCTATTTTGCTGCAGGTTGTTTTTGGTGTGTAGAAGCAATTTACGAGAGTGTAAAAGGTGTTCATGAAGTTTATTCGGGTTATTCGGGGGGTCAAACAAAAAACCCAAACTACAATCAAATTGGAACTGGAAAAACTGGACATGCAGAAGCTGTTGAAATTCTTTATGATCCCAAAATAGTTTCATTTGGAACATTAATTCAAGTTTTTTTTGGATCTCATGACCCAACATCAGCTAACAGACAGGGTCCAGATCGTGGTACTCAATACAGATCAATAGCCTTTTACACAAATGAAAATGAACGAGAAACCATTCAGAAATACATTGAATTATTGGAGGAGAAAGAAATCTTTAGCAATGAAATTGTAACTGAAGTAAAACCTCTCGAAAAGTTTTATTATGCAGAGGAGTACCATCAAAACTACGAGCGATTAAATCCAAAAAATCCTTACGTTCAGCAGGTTTCTATTCCTCGTCTAAGAAGATTTCAGAAAGCATATCCAGAATTACTCAAAAAAAAATTAAATTAACACTTGAAAGAAATTGCCCTAATAAATAGAGATTTAAAATTAGTTGTCTTACCCTATGGAGGAATAATAAAAGAGCTATGGTTTGGAAAAACTAATGTAGTCATAGGTAAAAAAATCAGATGAGTACCTTGACAACCCCATACATTTAGGAGCTTGTATTGGACGTTATTAAGGTAGAATTAGTGAGCGCTATTCAATTGATAATAAAACTTTTCATATTGAAAATGAAAATGGAATTCAACTTCACGGCGGACAACAAGGATGGAGTGGTTTAACTTGGAAAATAACAGATTTGTATCACGGTACCATTCCGCATTTTATTTTAGAGCATGAGTGTTTACCTGTCCCAAATGGACATCCTGGCATTGTCAAAGTTTCCCTCAAATACAGTCTTCACCGGAATATTTTTCAAATAGAATACAAGGCAACAACTACTAAATCAACTCCTATCAACATGACCAATCACAGTTATTTTAATTTGAGTGGCGTGCCCAAATTGTTTGATCATGAATTACAAATTAATGCTGATCAAGTTCTGGAATTAAACCCTGATCTACTTCCAACTGTTAGTTTTATTGAAGTTAATAAAACCGATTTTGATCGAAATAAAATCAGATCAATAAATAATTCACGCTATGATGATTGTTTTGTTCTGCGACAAAAAGATACTGTTAAAGCAATATTAAGAGCAAAAACTACTAAAATTCAAATGGATGTCTTGACGGATCAACCTGGAATAGTTGTTTTTAAACCCGAAATAATAAATGGTATTTGCTTAGAAACTCAAAAGTTTTCGAATGGACCCAACATTCCTCATTTCCCGAATACAATTCTCCATCCTAATGAAAGATATTATCAAAAAACTCAATACTTTTCTCAAAGTTCTAGAGAAACTTTTGGGAAAAATCGATAGCAAAATTTGTGGCTGACATAATAGAAGCATGTTGACCACAATGTTCCAAATAAAGCTCCTGAAATCACATCCAATGGGTAATGAACGCCTATGTAGATTCGGCTGTATGCTATCAGTGATGCCATAAAAAACAAAGCAAACTTTAACTTGGGATACCTCTTTGCAAACAGAAGTGAAAAATAGGTGGATAATGCAAACGAATTGGAGGCGTGACCTGAAAAATAACCGTACAAACCACCACAGCCTTTTTTGACGATACGCATGATGTCAGCGATTTCTTGATTATGACAAGGTCTAAGACGTTCAAAACCATATTTAAATAAATTAGTTGTTTGATCTGTCATTAAAATTAATAGTCCAATAAAAAGTAAAATCAAAAAAGAAGCTTTACCTCCTTTCATTTGTAAATACCAAATCAGCAACAATAAATAGATTATTATGTTGGTAATTTTGTTGGTAATCAGCATCCAAAACGGGTCAAAAAAAGGAGTGCCCAATCTGTTGAGCAATAAAAAAAGTGAAGTGTCAAACTCTAAAAGTTGATCGATCATTATTGTAGATTTTCAATCTCCGAATCAAAAAAAGTAAGAGCTTCATCGATTAAACTTTCCGTAACTTTTGACAATTCATCTTCATCTTCTTTTGTAAACTCTTCTAACCACAAAATATCATCATTAGAAACATTCAAAAGAAAACGAGGATACTCCATATGAAGCACGAAAATTTCTTCTTCTAAAGTTGAATTGTCAGCAATTAAAAACTTTGGTACTTCCATAATGTGTTTATTTAACTTGAATTAGTTTTTTGGTAAGGTATTGAAAACGTAAAAATAGTAAAATTGCAGAAGAGGACAGTCCTGTTAGTAAACCAATCCATATGCCTGTAGCTCCCCAAGAAGTGTAAAATGCAAGAAAATAGGAAACCGGAAAACCAATTACCCAGTAAGAAATAAAGGTGAAAGCAGTTGGAAGATTTACGTCTTGTAAACCTCTAAGAGCCCCCAGAACCACTGCCTGTAATCCATCTGTAAGTTGGAAAAAACCAGAAACAATCAACAGAGAAGATGCAATGACGATAACCTCTAAAGTGTCTTTTGGAGTAAGAGACCCTTTATTTCCTAAATAAATCCAAGGAAGGTCATCGCTAAATGTTAAGTAAATCAGACAAAAAAATAAATCAATGATTCCAATTAGGAAAAAGATTGAAAAAGCAACACGACGTAATTCTACAAAATCTTTTTTTCCAAGTTGATTACCCACTCGAATCATAGCTGCTACACTTAAGCCCATTGCAACCATAAAGGTCATAGAGCTTAGATTTAATGCAATTTGATTTGCAGCCTGTGCGTTTGTCCCTAATACTCCAGACATCCAAACTGCTGATGTAAAAAAAACTACTTCAAACAACATTTGCAATGCTGATGGAAGACCTAACTTTAAAATTTTTTGAATCAAGAATCCTCGAATTTGATTAAGTTTAAATGAAAGCTTGTAAGCACTAAACTGTTTATGATATTTTATGTAAATAATCATGTAAATTAACATTACTAAACGAGCTATTAAAGTTCCGATTGCTGCACCTTCTACCCCAAGTTTGGGGAATCCTAAATAACCGAAAATCAGTACATAATTCAAGCAAATATTGATTCCGTTTCCAAATAAAGCAGCATACATGGCAGGTCTGGTTAATGATAATCCATCTGAAAATTGCTTGTAAGCTTGAAAAACAATTAAAGGAATAAGAGAAACAGCAACCCAATTTAAATAAGGGAAGGCTAAAATTACTACCTCTTGAGGTTGACTCATGGAAAACATAATGTTTCTAGAAAAATAGACCCCTAAAAACAAGAATAAGCCCAAAAAGCTGCACATCAAAATACCGTGAGTAAAAACATCCGCAACGCGTTTTGTGTCTGAACTACCATCGGCTTCTGCAACTAGAGGGGTTATTGCAGTAGAAAAACCAATCCCCAAAGACATTGCAACAAAAACAAAACTGTTCCCTAACGAAACTGATGCCAGCTCGGTAGTTCCTAACTGCCCAACCATTATGTTGTCAATTAGTTGGACAAATGTGTGTCCCAATAATCCCAACATGACCGGAAAGGCTAAATTGAAATTTTTTCTAAACTCTTTGGTGTATGATTTCAATAATTTTAAAATTAAAGACTGAAGTAATCTATCAAGTAAACAAAAGCGGCCATTGTTGCAGATCCAAGTTCTAATTCTCTTTTGTTAATTTTGTCGAAGGTGTCATTTGCAGCATGATGGTAATCAAAATAACGCTGTGAGTCTGGACGAAGACCCGCAAGAATATTAGCATCTGTTTTTAAATGACCAACATCTGCTCCGCTTCCACCCTTAACAAACATATGAATTAGATAAGGTTTGAAATAAGGTTCCCAACTTTGAATAATTTTTAATTTTTCTGGAGTGGTGTCAATAGTAAATCCTCTTGGCGTAAAACCACCTGCGTCAGATTCAAGTGCAAATACGTGGTTTTCTTTTTTTGCTTTTGAAATGGAGGCATACTTAGTTGCGCCTCGCATTCCGTTTTCTTCATTCATAAAAAGGACAACTCTCAATGTCCTTTTGGGTTGATAATCAATTTCTTTAAATAAACGTAAAACCTCCATAGACTGAACAACTCCAGCTCCATCATCATGAGCACCACCTCCAAGATCCCATGAATCCAAATGTCCACCTACTACCATTATTTCATCAGGTTTATCGGATCCTTTAATTTCTCCTATTACATTGTAAGATTGAACATCAGGTAAGTTTTTACAATTTTGTTTTAAATAAAAACGAAGTATAGGATTTAAAGCCAACATAGAACTCAACAATTCAGCTCCGTTGGTACTTATTGCTGCTGCCGGTATTCTTTTTCGAACAGATAAATCTCCATAACTCATTGATCCTGTGTGAGGGAAATCATCTAATCTTAAGTTAACAGAACGAACAATTACAGCAACTGCTCCTAACTTTGCAGCTTCTTCAGCTCCAGAATATCGCTGGTCAACGCAGCCTGAATATGCTTCAAAAGTGTTGATCAAATCGGCTTGCATTGGTCGGTTAAAGAATACTATCTTTCCAGCTACATCCTTTTTAGTTAACTTTTTTAAGGCATTGATTCCATCAACTTCAATTACTTCTGATCGAATTCCAGCTATTGGAGTGGCTACTGATCCCCCAAGTGCACAGACTGGTACATTAATTGTGTTTCCTGGGCTTGTTTCAATGTGTGCATATTCAAAAGTTCCACGAATCCATTTTGGAACCATTACAGGTTGTAACCATACCCGATCGAGACCTAACAAATCCAACTCCTCTTTTCCCCAATCAACAGCACGCTCGGCATTCAATGAACCAGACAAACGTCCTCCAATTTGAACAGACAGATGTTCTAGCCAAGAATAACTTTTACCATTTAACAGTGCTGTGGAGTAAATAGATTTCAACTGAGTTTCAATTTCTCCAGAATTTTGGGCTTGAGTAAAACCAAAAAAGAGTAATAAAAGAAGGCATAGTTTTTTCATAATAAAATTACTTTGGTGCAAATTGGACAATATTTTTTTTCGTTATTGGATCGTCTCCCAAAATCATTAGTCGTTCAATCACATTACGCAATTCTCTGATGTTCCCAGACCAAGAGTATTGTTTTAATAAATCATAAGCTTCCGAATCAATCTTTTTCACAGGCATTCCGTCTTTTGAAGCAATTTGATTAATAAAATGTTCCGTCAGCAACGGAATATCATCCGTTCTTTGAGCAAGAGGTGGAACTTCAATCAAAATAACTGCCAATCTGTGGTACAAATCTTCTCGGAATCGACCTGCTGTTATTTCTTCTTTGAGGTTTTTATTTGTAGCAGCTAAAACTCGTACATCAACAGAAATATCTTTGTCACTCCCAACCCGTTGTACTTTATTTTCTTGCAGGGCACGAAGAACTTTTGCCTGAGCACCGAGACTCAAATCCCCAATTTCATCTAAAAATAAAGTTCCCCCTGAAGCAGCTTCAAACTTGCCTTTTCGATCCTTTACTGCAGAGGTAAAAGCTCCTTTGAGATGACCAAAAAGTTCACTTTCTATCAATTCTGAGGGGATTGCTGCGCAGTTTACTTCAATTAGCGGGGATTTACTTCGGTTGCTTTTTTGATGAATTTGGTTTGCAACTAATTCTTTCCCCGTTCCATTTTGACCCGTTATTAATATTCGCGCTTGAGTTTGTGCTACTTTATCAATCATTTCAATCACCTCTTTAATTTTAAATGAATTTCCAATGATTTCATATTTCTTGGCAATTTTCTTTTTTAGAAATACGTTTTCTTTAATCAAGTGTTTGCTTTCGATAGCATTACGAACTGAGATAAGGAGGCGATTCAAATCAGGGGGTTTAGGAATAAAATCATAAGCACCGTTTTTCATGGCGTGTACAGCTGTCTCAACATTACCATGACCCGTTAACATAATGAATGGAGTTGTTACCCCTTTATTTCGTGAGGTTTCCAAAACTTCGAGCCCATCCATTTTTGGCATTTTGATGTCACACAAGATAAGATCATAATCCTCTTCTAGTATAAGATTGATTCCTTGCTTTCCGTCTTCAGCTTCGAATAACTTAAAATCATCATTCTCTTCGCTTAAAATTTTTTTGAGAACACGACGAATAGGTTCTTCATCTTCAATAATTAAAATTTTAGTCATTTGAATGGGGTTCTACTTGGTTAATCCAGACTGTTCTTTGGGGGAAAGGTATGTCAATATTGTGAGCTTTAAATACTTCATAAATTTTAAATCGAATTCTGCTCTTTAATCGTTCGGCAGCAAAGCTGTTGTTAAGAGTAATGGCTAATTTAAGATCCAAAGCATTGTCGCCAAAATCATTAAAAACGACATAAGGCTTGGGGTTTTTTAAAATTTCTGGGAAACTAGATGTGAGGTCAACCAATAATTTTTTGACTAAATCTAAATCAGATCCATAAGCAACGCCTACCTGAATGTACTCAGTAGTTAGTGTTCCATTCTCGGTCCAATTGTAGAGAATTGATGTTAAAAATTTATGATTAGGTATGATTAATACTTTGTTGTCGATAGTGACTGCTCTGGTGGTTCTTAATTTAATGTTTTCAACTTTTCCAACTTGTCCATCAAGTTGAATAATATCCCCTATGTGTACTGTTTGATCTGCAATGATAAAAACACCTGAAATGATATCCTGAATGAAGGTTTGTAATGCCAAACCTACACCGACTAACAATGCAGCTGAAGCTGCAAAAACAGCAGTTACGTCTAGGCCAATATTGTCAAAAGTCAGCAGAATAACGATTACATAAACAAAATAATTTATAAAAGAAAAAATACTTTGAAAAGTGTATTTTGCCTGTTCACTCAGGGTTCTGGAGACAATTCGACGTATGAGTTTTAGAAAATAACTTGTAAAGACAAATACAATCAGAATAATCAGAAAGGATTGTACTGTAAATGAAATCGAAGAACCGATTGTAAAATTGAAATTTAAAAAATCAAGAATTTTCTGCATTTAGACCCAATAATGTACTCAAAGATAAAACAAAAAAAGGGCTAAAAACAAAACCCAACTTAAAAATAAGGTTAAGGTAAAATTGTTTTTAAAAACTACTCTTCTCGATAAAAGTATACTGAAATGCTTGCCTTTTAGACAAACATATCTTTTACTTTTTCAAAGAAAGATTTATCAGATTTTTCAGGTTTAGGGATAAAGTTTTCATCCTCCATCATTTTCTGAAAAAATTGTTTTTGTTCTCTATTTAGTATTTTTGGTGTCCAAACATTAATGTGCACTAGTAAGTCTCCAGTACCGTATCGATTTACATCTGGAAGTCCTTTGCCTCTTAAACGAAGTGTTTTCCCTGATTGAATTCCTGATTCTAATTTGATTCGCACTTTTCCTTCGAGTAGATCAAATTCTTTTGAAATACCCAATGCAGCCTCAGAAATAGAGATGTACAAATCGTAATGAATGTGGCTTCCCTCACGCATAAAACGGCTGTGAGGATGCTCTTCAATGAGTACAATTAAATCTCCAGACACTCCGTTTCCAGGGGCTGAATTACCTTTCTGAGAAACTTTTAGCTGCATCCCGTCCTCTACTCCAGCAGGAATTTTGATTGATACCGTTTCCTCTTCATTTATCATCCCTTGGGAGTCACTTCCTTTGGGTCGATTTGAAATGGTTTGCCCGGATCCAGAACAGCTAGGGCAAGTAACTGCGGTTTGCATACGACCCAAAATAGTATTTGCTATTCGAACAGTTTGTCCCGATCCTTTGCAATTGGTACAGGTTGAATAAGAAACATCTTTTGCTTGAACTTTACGTCTAACCTTTACTTTCTTTTCAACACCAGTTGCTATTTCTTCAAGAGTCAGTTTAACTCGGATTCTAAGATTGCTTCCTTTGGCACGTCTTTGACCACCACCTCCAAAACCACCACTGAAACCGCCACTGAAACCACCACCGAAAATATCTCCAAATTGACTGAAGATATCATCCATGTTCATCCCGCCAGAACCAAAACCCTGACTTCCATCAAAAGCTGCATGACCAAATTGGTCGTATTTAGCTTTTTGATCTTTATCTCCTAAGATTTCATATGCTTCTGCTGCATCTTTAAACTTAGCTTCTGCGTCGGAATCTCCTGGGTTTTTGTCAGGATGGAATTCAATTGCTTTTTTACGATATGCTTTTTTTATCTCAGAAGCTGATGCTCGTTTGGATACACCCAAAATATCATAATAATCTTGTTTCATGTGTTGTCTTTTAGATCACTCCAAGTGATGTCTAATTTATTGCCCTACTACTACTTTTGGGTATCGCAAAATCTTATCGTCTAATTTGTACCCCTTTTCAATTACATCAATTATTTTTCCTTGCTGATCGTCTCCCGCAAGGATTTGAGTAATTGCCTCATGAACTTCAGAATCGAAAGTTTCTCCTGCTTCAACAGAAACTGGCTCTAATCCTTTTGACTTTAGACTTTCACCTAATTTATTACTGATCAATCTAAATCCTTCAAATTCTGAAGAGTTTTCGGACTTATCTGCTTCTTTTATTGCTCTATCAAAATCGTCAAGTACTGGTAACAGAGCTGTGATAACATCCTGACCGGCTGTTTTAAATAATTCGATTCTTTCTTTTGAGGTTCGTTTTTTAAAGTTTTCGAACTCAGCAAATAATCGTAAATATTTATCTTTCTCTGCCTCTAAAGCTTCTTTAGCTGCAACAAGTTCTTTGGCTTCTTTGGAAGGTCCTTTTTTTGATGTAGCTTTTTTTGGTGCTGCTTTTTTAGATTTTTTTTTTGGTTCCTCTGACGTACTCATTAAATTGTTTTTTGTTCTTAGGTGCAAAATTACTGCCAAATCATTAAAATTGTCAAAATGTCACCCCAAATAATTACAATAAATTTTCACACGCTTTTTGTAATGTAGGAAATTGATATTTAAATCCTTTTTCTTGAACTTTCTTTGCGCTTACATTATGACTATTCAAAACCAAAGTACTCATTTCTCCAAACAATGTTTGCAATAAAAACTTTGGTATTGGGGGCATAAAAAATGGTCTTTTAATTGATTTAGCGATTTGTTTAATAAACTGATTCTGAGAAATCACCTCAGGTGCAACTGCATTAAAAACTCCTACCCACTTGTCGGAGGCAGCTCTTAAAAATAAACTCGCCAAGTCATCAACGTGAATCCATGATTGCCATTGTTTTCCATTACCAAATGCAGCTCCTATTCCAAATTTTGTTGGAATTTTTAAAGTTGCTAAGACCCCTCCATCTTTTGCCAAAACAAGACCTATTCTAAGTTTTGAAACCTTGATGTCCAGATCCGAAAAACGATCTACCGTGCCCTCCCAATCCAAAACAACTTTTTGCATAAATGAATTTGGAAATGCAGGATCATTTTCCTTGTGAATTATCTCTAAAGAAGACGAGTAAACACCTACAGCTGATGCGGAAACAACAGTCTTAACTTGGTGTTTAGTTTTCTTAAGACTTTCTAGTAATAGTTGGGTAGTTGAAAGCCGACTATCTAAAATTTCTTGTTTGTATTTTTTGGTCCAAAGTTTGGAAACAGTTGCACCAGCTAAATGAATCAAACTGTCTACTCCTTCAAAACAAGAAACATCAATTTCATTTGTTTTGGGATTCCAATAAAAACCCTTGGTTCCATCAATGGATTGTAGTTTGGATTTTTGGGTAGTCAAAAAATGTATTTTATGTCCTTCAAGTAGCGCCTGCTTTACCAAAGTTTTACCAACTAAACCAGTTGCACCACTGATCAATATTCTCATACTTTTTTTTTTAAAAAATACAATTAAAGTCGAATAGCTCTTAACATTTCACGTTTTCCTGGTGGCCCTTGAATACGAAATACATTTAATCCAAAAGACTCCAGAATTCTGCGAACACTTCCTTTTGCTGAATAAGTTACAAAAACACCTTGATATGCCAAGGACTCTATTAAAGGTAGAAGGGCTTCCTCAGACCACATTTCTGGTTGAACCCTAGAACCAAAAGCATCGTAGTAAATCAAATCGTAATTTGTTTGTGGATTGAAATCCGAGAGTGTTGTTTTCTTTTTTAAAATATTAAAGTGTTCATTAATCTGGGAAGTTTGTTCCCATGGAGCCAAATGCAATTTTTTGAAAAGAGCTTCAGATTTTTTTTGATTGAAAAAAGGTTCGAAATTTAAATCTTTAATTTCTTGATAGTCCAAAGGAAAGGGCTCTATGGTTTCATATTGAATATTCAAATTTTGTTCATTGGCACTTTCTAGGGAGAGAAGTGTATTGAGTCCTGTACCAAATCCCATTTCAAAGATTCTACATTTGGTATTATCCAAGTTGTAATTTGAATTCCAAAAATTTAAACCCGATTGAATGTAAACATGAACCGCTTCGTTGTAAGCTCCATGCATCGAATGATAATATTCATCCCATTCCTCCATGTAAAAAGTAGGGCTTCCGTCTGCGGTTATGACTTTCTCTCTCTTAATGCTCTAAAGTTAAAGAAATATTAATTAAAAGTATTATGAGAGTGTTTTTTTGAGAATTAAAAAAAATAGTAAATAGCGTTCCAATTAAATAAAAATTAATATCTAGATTTGTAACACAATCCCATAGAAATGAATACAATACTTGCTCAAAAATCTAAAATATCAAATATTGATTTTGATAATCTAAACTTCGGTGAAATATTTACCGATCACATGTTTGTGTGTGATTTTATTAATGGAAAATGGAGTACTCCAGAAATCCTACCCTATCAATCCATTCAGTTGGATCCTTCAACAAGTGTTTTTCACTATGGACAGGCAGTTTTTGAGGGAATGAAGGCTTACAAAGATGACGAAGATCGCGTTTGGCTGTTTCGCCCAGATCAAAATTTTGAGCGTATTAATAAATCTTCAAAACGTTTATCCATCCCCGAATTCCCGAAAGAATACTTTTTTGAAGGTCTAGAAAAATTACTAGCAATCGATAAAGATTGGATTCGAAAAGGAGTTGGAAATTCACTGTACATTCGTCCGTTTGTTTTTGCTAGTCAAGCTGGGGTTCAAGCCACGGCTTCTAATGCATACAAGTTCATTATCATATGTTCACCAGTTGCGAGCTATTATGCAAGTGGGGATGTTTATGTTCAAGTTGCAGAAAAATACAGTCGTGCTGCATCTGGTGGTGTTGGTTATGCAAAAGCTGCTGGTAATTATGCAGCTCAATTCTATCCTACATCATTAGCTCTTAAAGAAGGTTATCAACAGATCATTTGGACTGATGCCAATAACCATGAATTTTTAGAGGAAGCTGGTACAATGAATATTTTCTTTAGAATCAATGATAACCTGATAACTACTCCTATAAGTGATCGGATTTTGGATGGAGTTACCCGAAAAAGTATTCTAAAAATAGCTGAGTATTCGGGTATCAAAACAGAGGTTCGTCCATTATCCATTGACGAACTAATTTCAAGTAAAAAAGAAGGCAGTTTAAAAGAAATTTTTGGAGCAGGTACCGCTGTGGTTGTAAGCCCGATTAAAGGCTTTGGATATCAAAATAAAAAATACACTCTCGATGATGTTGACGAATCCTTCGCTTCTCTTTTGAAAGAAAAAATTGTCAACATTCAATACAATATTGCTGAAGATCCTTTTGATTGGCGCTATGAAGTAAAAACTACTTTAGAATAGCTTCTATGTTTGGCTTAAAATAATTAGGGCCTTTCATAACCTTTCCATCCTCTCGATAAATCGGACTACCATCTTGTCCTAATTTGCTCATGTTTGAACGTTGGATCTCTTCAAAAACTTCAGTGATTTTATGTTGCATCCCATGTGTCAAAATTGTTCCACACAATATGTAGAGCATATCTCCCAGAGCATCTGCCACCTCAATCAGATCATTATTTTTTACGGCTTCTAAATATTCTTCATTTTCTTCTTTCATCAAATTGAATCGCAGTTCTTTAATTTTTTCGGAAACCTCAACTGTAGGTTTTTCATTTACTTCTAGGTTGAATGCTTCATGGAACAATTGTACTGCCTCTAATTCATTTTTTATCATCTCTTGTTTGTGGTTTATTACTTAAAGATTAATTAATCCAAACTTGAATTCACAACATAAGTGTAAATCCAAATGGATTGATTTAATTTGTTTAATTTTGTTGAAAATTAAGGTTATGTTTTCAAACGGGCAACTCCTCTTTGCTGTATTTTTTATTATTACATTTACTGGAATAGTAATTTTTACTTATCGAAAGGATTTTAAGGGTCATCAAATACACTACAAAGGAAGTTATAAAATTCTGCTTACCTTTATTGTTGCTATTATCATTCTTTTTATTATTAAATATTCTACCCAAGTCTATATTGAATAGAGCTTCTTTTTGATTCAATATTGAACACATGAATTATTTGCGATTTGTACTAGGTGTAATTTTTATTTCTTTTTTAGTATCTGTATTGTACATAAAGAATTACTCCCCAGTATTCATTATTAAAAAATCAATAAACACCAATATCCCAACAGCTACCATACATGAGTACATAAACAATCATCACGATTGGCCCGAATGGAATCCTTGGATTCAAGAAAACCCTGACATAAAACTTACCCACAAAAAGAATTCTCCTATTTATCCAACCCTAGAATGGGAAAGTAAAAATGGTAATGGAGTTTTGACAACAAAATCAACCAGTAATCAAAATCAAATTACACAAGAAGTAAATATTAAGAATTTCAGGTCTTTTGAAATAATATGGAACATTCATAAAGATGCTAAAAAGCTCGAATTAATAATAAAAGGGGAGATGGTTTTTTTAACTAAAATTCAAGCTTTATTGTCTGGAGGATTCGAAAAATTGATAGGTACCTACAGTTCAAAAGCGCTGAGAAATATTAATCAAACCTTGCAGTCAAAACTCAAACAACACCGTTTTGAATTCCTAGGTGAAGTTTTACTTCCAAAACAATACCATTTATCATTGAGTTACAAATCAAAGGAAGAAGAACAAGATTCACTTTTAAAATTAGGAACTCAACATCTGCTAGAATATGCTAGAAAACAAAACATTAAAATTAATGCAAGTATTTTTACTGTTAATCCCATATCGAATTCAGATGAAAAAATTTGGACAATAGGATTACCCATTGAAAAATATCACAACCCGCTAGATTCATTAATAAAGTGCAACTCCAAAAATGAGAGAAAAGCTTTAAAAGGAATTCACTATGGGATTAATAAAAATTTAAATCAATCCTGGAGTATTTTGTACAATGAAATAGAACTTCTCAATCATGACATTCAATTTTTCCCTGTAAAGATTCAGAAAGTAGGGCCAGAAACAACAGAAAATCCATTAAAATGGAAAACCGAAATGTATCTTCCCTTTAAATAAGAATGAGTTAAAAATTTAAATAGTTAAATTGAAGTATGAAAATATTAATTTGGGTTTTTGTGGGCGGAGGTTTAGGAAGTAGTTTTCGTTATTTACTTCACCTTCTTTTTAAAAATCTGAATTCACAATATCCTCTGGCTACATTTTCAGCGAATCTTATGGGTTGTCTTTTAATTGGATTGTTTTTTGGAATTTTTCACAAACTGGATCTAATTAAAGGGGAAGCTAACTTCTTTTTTATCGTTGGATTTACGGGCGGATTGACAACGTTTTCTTCTTTTGCTCTCGATAATTTACTATTATTTCGTGAAAGTTCAATTCTTCAACCCCTACTCTACTCCTTAGCAAGTGTATTTCTCGGTATACTTATGGTTGTTATTGGTCTTTGGATTTCTAAATTATTTTAACAGGTAATCAAATTCTACTTATCGTTCCCAAACTGATTAATAAAAGACTTTTTGTGTTTTAACTTCAAAAAAACACGTAAAAAGGTAAATAAAAACAATCTACCCCTTAAAAAAATAGGGTTTAATTTCAAATAAGTAATAATATTTTAAACATACCCTTAATTTTATATGCTAAAAATTAAAAATAATACAAAAGTTACAGATTTTACCCCAAAAGTTTTAATGTTGATATTAAAATGAAAGTATTTTTGCTTAAAATCATTTAAAACAATATCAAAATGAAAAAAGTAGAAGCGACTATTCGCAAATCAAAATTTGGAGATGTAAGAGATGCTCTTCATAAAGTAGAGGTAAACTTTTTCAGCTACTGGGATGTAACTGGTGTGGGAAATGAAAAAGAAGGACACGTTTACCGTGGAATTTCTTACAGTACCTCGGACATTCAAAGAAGACATTTAGCAATTGTAGTTAACGATGAATTTCTAGATCGAACTATCAAGGCTATTACAGAGGCAGCTGGAACAGGTGCAGTTGGAGATGGGAAAATTTTCGTGTCAACAATAGATGATGCGATTAGAATCAGAACAGGAGAAAGTGGTGGAAGTACACTTAACTAAACAATAATCAAACTACAACAATAAATTATATTATGGAAACAACAGCACTTTTTACCGCAAATAATGTCTGGATGATGATCTGTACAGCT
This sequence comes from Candidatus Arcticimaribacter sp., assembly GCA_002708445.1. GTDB lineage: Bacteria > Bacteroidota > Bacteroidia > Flavobacteriales > Flavobacteriaceae > Arcticimaribacter. The sequence goes on along the minus strand of PAOB01000054.1, from coordinate 18,181 downwards.
TTAGTATTTTTCATGCATCTTGGATTTTCTTTTTTAGAAATAGGGCTAACTAGACAAAAAAACACAATCAACATTTTATTCAAAAACTTTTTTGTGATTACAGTAGGACTCTTACTTTATGCACTTGGGGGTTTCAACCTTATGTATCCTGGATTTGAAGATGGCGCTCTCGGTATCTTAAAATTTGCAGGTTTTGGAATTGCCGCTCCCGAAGGAGGAATGACAACAGCATATGCCGATAGTGGTTACACTTGGTGGACCGACTTTTTATTCCAAGGAATGTTCGCTGCAACAGCAGCTACTATTGTTTCTGGAGCAGTTGCAGAGCGTATCAAACTTAATAGTTTTATGATATTTGCAATCCTTTATGTTGGATTAATTTACCCAATAGTAGGATCTTGGAAATGGGGAGGTGGATTCCTTGATGCGATGGGATTCTATGATTTCGCAGGTTCAACTTTAGTACATTCAGTTGGTGGATGGGCAGCATTAGTTGCTATTTATCTTCTTGGTGCACGTATCGGAAAATTTGATGCTGATGGAACTCCTCGAGCATTACCAGGTCACAATTTACCATTAGCTGCTGCAGGTGTCCTTATCCTCTGGTTAGGATGGTTTGGATTTAACGGTGGATCAGTTCTTTCAGCAGACCCAGAATTAACTTCTTTAACTCTTGTTACTACATGTCTAGCAGCATCAGCAGGAGGTGTAGCCTCAGCTATTTTCTCAAATATCCTTTACAAAAACTTTGATTTAACAATGTTTATGAACGGTGTGCTCGGTGGATTAGTTGGAATTACTGCAGGTGCAGATCAAATGGGTCCAACCGACGCCATCTTGATTGGTATTATAGCTGGTATCATAATTGTTCTTGGTATCTCTTTAATTGACAAACTTAAGTTAGATGATCCAGTTGGAGCTGTTGCAGTGCACCTTATCTGTGGAATATGGGGAACCTTAGCAGTTGGGATTTTTGGAGCAATGGCTGGATTTGATCAATTTATCATACAACTTGCTGGAGTCGGAATTGTAGGAGCTTTCTGTGTAATCTGCAGCTTTATTTTACTCTTCATAGTTAAACTTCTTTCTGGAGGAAGTATTCGAGTAGAAAAAGAAGAAGAATTAAAAGGTCTTGATTTAGCTGAACACGGAATGGATGCTTATGCTGACTTTAGACTAAACCAACATTAATCAAATAATAATTTTTAAACTATATTTATGAAACTTTTTAAAACAACTATCTTAACACTTGCCTTACTTGCAACCGCAACAACTTATGCACAGGAAGCAGAGGCAACATCTGAGGAAACAACAGAGGAACCTACTTTCAGTGTAAGCGGAAGCATAGACACTTATTACAGAAGTAATAGAGAAGCTCCACCAACATCTTTTGCAGACCTCCCTGGATTTGCGTTGGGTATGGCTAACATCATCTTATCATATGAAGGTGAAAAACATGGTTTCGTAGCAGATTTAGTCTATGGTCCTAGAGGTGAAGCTGCAGTATTTGGATCTGAAGGAAATGGGTCTTCAAGTATCATTAACCAATTGTATGCATACTACAACATAAGCGATAAATTTACTTTGACCTTAGGTAACTTCAACACATTTTTAGGATATGAAGTTATTGCACCAGCAGCAAACTTTAACTACTCTACTTCGTACATGTTCTCAACAGGTCCGTTTTCTCACACGGGTTTAAAAGCAGACATAGCGATATCCGATGATATTTCTTTTATGGCTGCTATTATGAACACAACTGACGAAACCGAGTACGCTGAAACAGATGAAACATACTTTGGTTTACAGCTTGGTCTTTATGGTCAGTACATTAATTTATTGAGTGGTGATAACTACACACAATTTGATTACACAGGAGGGTTTAACTTTTCAGAAAAATTTTACTTAGGAATAAACGCTACCACTACCTCTCTAGAGGGTGATGCAGGTTTTTCTGGAGTAGCTTTGTACCCTCAACTTGCTTTATCTGATTCTTTCAGCCTTGGTTTCCGTGGCGAACTTTTTAGTACTTCAGACGGAACAGCAGCAGATGATTTAGACTTGAATGCTTTTACAATCACAGGTAGCTTTTCTTCTGGTAACCTAATAATCAAACCAGAATTCAGAATCGATACTGCTTCTTCTGAAATATTTGGAGACACTGCTGCTTTGGAAGATAATATTTCATCATTTGTTCTAGCAGCAATTTACTCTTTTTAAAAATACTAAAACTTAATTGTTTGGTTTCCCCTTGATAGTTCGTGGTAGTCTATCAGGGGGTTTTTTTTATTAAAAACAACAAAAGGGAGACTTTGATCTTGTCAATTGAGTTTTATCTAATATTTTAGCGAAAAAAAATATGAAGCTAATTACTTTGGTTATGAACTGCCCTGATCGGAAAGGGATAATTGCGGCCGTAACTAATTTTATTCACGAAACAAGTGGTAATATCGTTTACATTGACCAATATGTTGATCGTGTCAATTCGATTTTCTTTATGCGGGTAGAATGTGAACTGGTGGAAGACAATTTAAGTGTCGAAAACTTTGAAATAAATTTTAAAAATACTGTCGGGAAAAAATACGAGCTTAAGACTGATATCTACCTCAACAATGTATTGCCTCGAATGGCACTATTTGTGTCTAAATATGATCATTGCTTGTACGACATCCTTGGTCGTCATCAATCGGGAGAATTAAAAATCGAAATCCCTTTTATCTCAAGCAATCACAGGGATTTAAAAGATATTGCAGATCGTTTTGATATCCCTTTTTACCACGTGCCTGTCACAAAAGAAACAAAGAAAGAAGCAGAACAAAAGCAAATTGAATTACTTCAAAAACACAACATCGATTTTATTGTTCTTGCACGCTACATGCAAATCATTTCTCCAGAATTGATTCAGCATTATCCCAACAAAATAATCAACATTCACCATTCTTTTTTACCGGCATTCCCTGGAGCAAAACCATATCATTCAGCCTATGAAAGGGGGGTAAAGATTATCGGTGCAACCAGTCACTATGTGACTGAGGAGTTAGATGCTGGTCCCATAATTGAGCAAAATACCACCCATGTATCTCATTTAAATTCAATAGATGATTTTATTGAAAAAGGTAGAGATCTTGAACGTATTGTTTTGTCCAAAGCCCTACAGCTGCATGTTGCTAGAAAAGTTATGGTGTATCAGAATAAAACAGTTGTATTTTCCTAGAAACTATTGAGCTTTAAGAAAATTAATTGTTAAATCGTTAAACTGATTCGCTCGTTCAACATTTACTACGTGTCCACAATTGGGAATAACTTTTAGCTTTGATGAATGATGTTGTAGTACTACCTCCTTTACAATAGGCAAAAACATGTAATCTTCGGAACCCATTACATACAAGGTTGGAATATTGGATTCCTCCTGTCTAAAGAACTTAAGCAATGGAATCACTTCTCCTGTAAGTTTAAACCAACGGATAAATTCTTTTTGATACAACTTTTTTGCCTCTCGAATAAAAACGTTTCTTGATTCTTTGTGATTTCTGTTGGGCATCATTATGAATGCGAATACTTTATAAATCCACATGTAAGGAACAACTGACTTGGCCAAATTTCCGAGACACATGAGTATTCTAGATCGGATATTAAACTTAAGGACCGCACCCCCCATTGTCATACTTATTACTTTTTGAGGTTCCATCTCCGCAATTTGACGAATGAGTATTGTCCCCAAAGAAATACCAATAAAATGTGATTTCTCAATCTTTTCATAATCCAAAACCTCTACAACATCCTGAGCGATGGCATCAAAGGTGTAAAGTTCCTCGTTTGATAAATGCAACTTAGTTTTTGAATCTCCATGACCTCGAAGATCAATTAACAACAGGTTGAAGTATTTTGAAAACCTGCGAATTTGCTTAAACCAAATTGAAGAACTCCCTCCAGCACCATGAATAAAAGTAACCCAGGGGGCGTTTTTTTTAGTTTGATAAAGCGTGTAATTCAACATTAAATCAATCGTTTTTTTTCTAAAATGATTTGCATTTGTTTTTGTAAATCATAAGCAGCATCTCTAGCTTTTGAGGCGAAGTCAGTATCCGTTGAAGCGTAAATTATGCCCCTTGATGAGTTTACTAAAAGTCCTACATCTTGATTCAATCCACTTTCAGCTACCTCTGCTAGGCTTCCACCTTGTGCACCAACTCCAGGGATTAGTAAAAAAGCATCTGGAATTAGATTTCTAATACCTTTTATTGCATTAGCCTTTGTTGCTCCCACAACATACATAAGACGATCTGAACCTTTCCATTGTGAACTGGTTTGAATTACTTTTTCATAGAACAGTTGTGATCCAACTTTCTGGATTTGAAAATCAGATGAGCCTTCATTGGAGGTAAGTGCTAAAAGAATGGCATATTTTTCTTCAAAATTCAAAAAAGGTTCTACCGAATCTTTTCCCATGTAAGGTGCTACGGTTATCGAATCAAAATTGTAGGTTTCATAGTAAGCCTTTGCATAACGTGTTGCTGTGTTTCCAATGTCGCCACGTTTGGCATCTGCTATTGTAAAAATTTCTGGATGATTTTTATTGAGATAATCCATCACACGTTTCAAAGAAGCCATTCCTTGAGACCCATAAGTCTCAAAAAATGCGATATTGGGCTTGTATGCTACGGCATATGCTGCAGTGGAATCGATGATTGCTTTTGAAAATTCAAATAATGGATCTTCCGTTGCCTTGATAGAGGCATGAACTTTCTCTAGGTCAATGTCTAAACCAATACATAAGAACGATTTCTTAAGAAGAATTTGATTTTTTAAAGCGGATATTTTCATTCTTTAAAATACCTCTCCAGCCTCCTTGAGTTTTTCTGTGTTCTGATACAACTGTAATTCATCAATCAGTTTTTGAACATCACCATTAATAATATTCTGAAGATCATACAAGGTCAAACCGATTCGATGATCGGTCACCCTTCCCTGAGGGTAATTGTAAGTTCTAATCTTGGCAGAGCGATCTCCTGAGGAAACCAACGAGTTTCTTTTTTGAGAATCAGCCTCCAGTTTTTTGGCTAACTCCATTTCATACAATCGAGAACGAAGTACTTTTAGGGCTTTATCCTTATTTTTATGTTGAGATTTTTGATCTTGACATTGAGCTACTATTCCTGTAGGTTCGTGGGTTAAACGAACTGCAGAATAAGTTGTGTTTACAGACTGACCTCCAGGACCAGATGAACAGAAATAATCTACTCGAACATTGTTCATGTTTATCTCCACATCAAATTCTTCTGCCTCAGGCAAAACCATAACAGTAGCTGCAGATGTATGAACTCTTCCTTGTGTTTCGGTTTGTGGAACCCGCTGTACACGATGAACTCCTGACTCAAACTTCATCACACCATAAACATCCTCTCCAGAAACTTCAAAAATAATTTCCTTAAAACCACCTGCAGTTCCCTCACTACTATCAACTAGACTGACACTCCAGCCCTTGTCTTGACAATACTTAGAATACATACGGAATAAATCTCCAGCAAAAATACTTGCCTCATCTCCACCCGTACCTGCTCGAATTTCTACTACTACATTTTTGGAGTCTTCAGGATCTTTTGGAATCAATAAAAACTTAATTTCTTCCTCTAGTGCTGGTAATTTCTCTTTAGCTTCTTCCAATTGCATTTTGGCCATTTCCACCATCTCAGCATCTGCTCCTTCGTTGATGATCTCTTCTGCCTCACTAATATTAGATGATAAAGTTTTGTATTGGTTTGCCTTTTCGGTTAAGATTCTCAAATCCTTGTATTCTTTATTCAATTGAACATAACGTTTTTGATCCGAAATAATATCGGGCTGAATGATCAAGTCTGAGACCTCATCAAAACGTTGTTGAATGATTTGTAGTTTTTCGATCATGAGTTCGTAATCTTAAGTTGTAAAATTAACACTTTTTAAATAAAAAGATGTATTACTCAATCACAAAACTAAAGCCTGTTGAGACACTAAAAGCCGAGAGCCCATCACTTCTTTGGTAGTTCTGATAACGCAAACTAATCATCTTCAAGGATAGTTTCCCTAATTTGTATTTTGAAAGAACATCTGTGTAAACCAGAGCTCCTCCTAATTGAAGACTTGAAAATGCTGATAAATCATAATCTGAAGTGTAATATTTTTGAGTTGAAAAATGTTTATTGTATGGAGCAAAATAATCCGCTGCAGTTTGGTCGTAATAACGGAATGATGGTTTTATTTTCCATTTAAGGTTGAATTTAACAGGGATTTCAAAATGAACCGTATTAGAATTGATTCCCCAATTATCTGAATATTTTCTGAAATAGGAACGTAAAACCATGAATTCATTTAAGTAATAATTAACACGTACTCCAAAAGGAAATTTAGCGCGTTCTATGGGCAAGCGTTCGATGTCGTCTGCCAAGTGAAAAACATCTGTATTCGAGGGACTTTCATAATTAGATATTGACCTGAAATTACCAATGTAAAAATTTGGACGATCCTCAAAGTAAACCCGTTGCAATGGATTTGCCAACCATCCTCTCTGCAATACATAGTCTACAAAAAAAGAAAACTGCAAACGCTTACTCAGTATCTGAGAAAACTCAAGAGAAACGGAATATGAGTTACGATTTACATCATCAATAGAAGTGAAATTTGATGGAAGATAATCTGCAACAGCGTTTCCGTCTGAATCTGATAAACTCACTTCATAAAAGTAGCTCTGATCATCAATCAAAAAATCATTTCCATACATTTCAAATTCATGAAATTCAGTTGGAATTATTGGTTTCCATTGATCCAAATAGACTTGTACTTTTGCGCTAAACTCGGTGTTTTTCTCATTCCAAAGTTGAGTAAATCCACCTCCAAAACCGAAAGATTGATAATCATACTCAAAAGAACCAGCGATGTTGGAAGACCAATACTGGTTTCGATCATCAGATGCGTGTACATAGGACATGCTAATTGAAGTCAACACATCTTTCCTAGATGCTCCAGAAGAAGCAACCCATGGAGAGCCCTCTCCTGATTTTCTCATAGGTTTGTCGTTATCGTCATCGTAATCGTCTCCACTGCCAGAAGCACCCGTTTGATTGAAAGGATTTCCATTACTTGAGCTTGCAGAAGTATACGCAGATAAACCTGCATCAACAGTAAGAACATCATCATCATTCAAAGGAATACGAATAACTACAGTAGGAGCAGTACTATGCAAATCTTCATTACCTATTCCTCCAGTTACTGAAGCATGGACTCCTTCTTGTTCATAATACCCCATGAGAAAATCAACCTCAGTGCTTTCAAGAGCTTTCTTCTTGTAGACTGAAATACTATCGTTTTGAGCATATGCCAACAGACCAATACTCAAAAAAATAAAAGTAATAGACGACTTAATTACACCCACAACCACCTCCAGTTTTACCTCCATTAGCCCCTGCTGCTGCTTCTCTGTAAATATGAAAAGTAGTTTCAAATCGTTCAAATAATGGTGTCTTTAATTCCATGTCCAAATCATTCAAATAAACCTTATTGTATTCCTTTACAGCAACACAACTACTACTTGAAACAAGCACAATCAAAAGAATTAATGTCTGTCTAATTTTTTTCAATTTCAATATTTTTAGATTTGTAAATAACTCCTTTATCATCAATCAATATGGCTTCTATGTTAGGGAGTTGATCGATTAAAAACATTCCCGACTCTACTCCCATTACAAAGGTTGCAGTAGCCAAAGCATCGGCTAGCTCCGCTTTATTAGCAAAAATAGTAGAACTTAAGATCCCTTTTGAAGGAATTCCAGTTCTTGGATCAATGATATGACTGAAACGTTCTCCATCAATAAGGGTGAATTTTTCATAATTCCCTGAAGTTACTACTGCATCATGCTCAAGTGAAAACCAAGAAAATACTTTTTCTTTATTCATTGGATTAACAATTCCAACGGTCCAAGGTGAACCATCTGGTTGGTTTCCCCAAGTATTCATGTCACCCGAAGCATTAATGATACCCCCTTTCACTCCCTTGTTAATTAACAACTCTTTAGCTCGGTCAGCAGCATATCCTTTACCAATACCTCCAAAACCTATTTTCATTCCTTTTTCCGGTAAAAAAACAGTGCTTTCTTTTTTGTTTAACTCCAATTTACGAAACCCAATTTTGGAAATTGAATTTTGTATGACCTCAAAACTTGGCATTTGAGATTCACCTCCATCAAAATCCCAAATTCGATCTATTGCAGCAAAAGTAATATCAAAAGCTCCAGAAGTAATTTTTGAAATTCTTTGAGATCGATCGATTAAATCAAAAAGCTCTTTGGAAACTTTAACAGCTTCAATTCCTGAGTTAGAGTTTATTTTTGCTGTTTCGGAATTCTTGTCCCAAGAGGATATTAACTTTTCAATTCTAACTATTTCATTTTTTGCTTGTTCAATGTAGTTAGATGCTTTCTCTTTATTTTCGGCAACTACAGTTAAGTCAAAAGCAGATCCCATAAGCACAAAGGATTCAGAAAATATCTTTTGAGAAAATAGAGATGAAAAAAATCCCAAACAGATAATAATCAGAAAATAAAAAGTTTTATTTTTCAATTAAGAATTGATTAATTCGTGTGATGTAATCTTTGGGTGATTTCTTTTCGTACCCTAAAAGACCCCTAACATTTCCTTGAGAGTCAATAATAACCACAAAAGGGAAATATCCCTTGGGGTTGTACTCAGCAGCTAACATATCGTTACGCTTTTGAGTAATATTATCAAGTTTATTCTTTTTTCTTTTGGGAAAATCTGCACGAAAAAGAACATAATTATCCTTAGCATATTCATTGAAAGTAGAATTTTCCCAAACCTCTTTTTCTAATTTAATACAAGGAATACACCAATCGGAGCCTGAAAAAACTAAAATCAACTTCTTGTTTTCTTTTTCTGCCTCTGATTTTGCATCATCCCAATTCGTACGCCAATCTTGAGCCAAAAGACTTAAAGGGAGCAACAAAACCATCACAAGAAAGAAAAATAGAACGTTGTTTTTCATTTAATTTTCAGTTGACCGTTCATAAGTAAATCCTCCATTTTGTCCTTTTGCCCATGAAGTTATTTTAACAGAAAGGTAAATATTATCTGCGATAAGATGTAAAACCATATTTTTCCCAACTGCATTTGTAGGCTTACCCGTTGCTGCTCTGAAGGGCTGGAAAACTAAATTTGCTATTTCATCTGTTGTTCCCAAAGCCCACTCAGTTCCAACAGGACTATTGTCTTTATCATAAGATGACTCCACTACAATATTGTAGAACTGCCCTCCATCATTGCCCCGTGTGATTATTACATTATCGGTTATGTAATCTTGACTAGAATCCAAGGTTGGATCTGCTCCATTGGCTTTTGAAAAGGTAATAATTTCTCCAGACCAGATATTAAAATCCTCAACATTTGTAAGGTTTATGGTTACTGTTATTTCTTTTGTAACATTCCCTGAAATTATTCGAACATTTGCCGTCAAACTTTGTACTGTTTCAAAAACAAAAACAGAGGAATCTGCAACTATCACCTCTCCTGTAGAAATGTTTACATCAAGGGCACCTGACACGCTTTGTGAAATGATACTAAATTGGATTGTTCCTTTGTTTACCGATGCTTGAATATTTCCCAATACAGTTCCATTTTCTGGATTTTCAGGAATTGTAACAGATAAGTTTGAGGCTGTAATTACAGTGGCTGTTGAACTTGGAGGATTGTAAAGAGCAGCATCATCATAACCACCACCTCCACAAGACAACACAAAAAACAGGCTGAATAATTTTAGAATTACTGAAATTGATTTGGGAGTCAAAGATTTAATCAATTCATTTTCCATACTTAAAATTATGAAAAATTATGTCAAAACATCTATGAATATTGGAATTTTTTGTGAGGCCCTTTTATTGTCAATTCCTTTTGGTTGGACTTTTCAACTCTTCCCACTACCTGAGCCGACACTTTGAAAGACTCCGAAATTTTAATGATTTGTTCGGCTAATTCGGGAGCTACATAAAGCTCCATTCTGTGACCCATATTGAACACCTCGTACATTTCTTTCCATGAAGTTCCGGATTCACTTTGTATCATTTTGAACAAAGGTGGAGTTTCAAATAAGTTGTCTTTGATGATGTGTAAAGCATCCACAAAATGTAAAATCTTTGTTTGTGCACCGCCACTACAATGCACCATTCCGTGAAGAAGTTTTCGGTCAACGGTATTCAATATCTCCTGTATGATAGGAGCATAAGTTCGAGTTGGCGAGAGCACAAGTTTACCAGCATCCAAAGGACTACCTGGAACAGCATCTGTCAAGTTTTTGGATCCAGAATAGATTAGATTTTCGGGTACACTTAGATCAAAAGTTTCTGGGTATTTAGCTTTTAAGTTTTTATTAAATACATCATGTCGAGCTGAAGTGAGACCGTTACTTCCCATTCCTCCATTGTATTCTTTTTCATAAGTCGCTTGACCAAAGGATGCCAAACCAACAATAACATCACCGGCTTGAATTTTGGCATTATCAACAACATCCGATCTATTCATACGAGCAGTTACCGTAGAATCAACAATAATGGTTTGTACCAAATCACCTACATCTGCAGTTTCACCTCCTGTACTGTGAATGGATACCCCATAATCTTTCAATTCTTCGATTAATTCCTCTGTACCGTTGATGATGGCTGCTATCACTTCTCCAGGAATTCTGTTTTTATTTCTACCAATGGTGGATGACAACAATATGTTTTGCGAAGCTCCTACACAAAGTAAATCATCAATATTCATGATCAGTGCATCCTGTGCCACTCCCTTCCAAACAGATAAATCCCCAGTTTCTTTCCAATAAGCATAAGCCAAAGAAGATTTGGTTCCTGCTCCATCGGCATGCATCACAATGCAGTGATCTTCACTCCCAGTCAAATGATCTGGAACTATTTTACAAAAAGCTTTGGGAAAAAGACCTTTATTAATATTCTTAATGGCATTGTGAACATCTTCTTTTTGGGCAGAAACGCCACGAAGACGATAACGATCACTGGAGGTTTTACTCATTCTAGCTTTTATTTACTACAAAAATACATCAATTTATTTCCTTTACCTAAAGCTAATTCTGGGTTCTATTTTTTTGAAAGAGGAATTTACTAACGTGAAAAAAGGAGTTCTCTGTATTTTGCCAAAGGCCATTTAGAATTATCAACTAAGAGTTCAAGTTTATCACAATGATATCGGATGGAATCGAAATAAGGCTTTACTTGAGTATGATAGGCGTTTGCTTTATCAGAATTGTCTTTAATTTGGTTTGATTTCTTGCGTTCGGCAATCATATCGCTTACCCCAGTATTGATTTGCTCAATATGCCCTGAAATACGTTCAATCAACAGCATTTGTTCTTTTGCATACTTCTCAAAACTAGAGCAGTAAATTTCTTTAAGCCCTTTTACGTTGTCAATCAATGTATTTTGATATTGAATTGCTGTTGGAATGATGTGATTTCGAGCAATATCTCCTAGGGTTCTGCCTTCTATTTGTAGGGTAAGAATGTATTGCTGTAGATCTATTTCTATCCGTGCATCAAGTTCTCTTTTACTGAATACATTTAAATTTTTGAATAACTCAACACTTTTTTTAGAACTGTACTCCAAAAGGGCATCTGGTGTGGATGTTAAGGGGCTTAAACCTCTTTTTTTAGCTTGTTTTATCCACGAATCACTGTATCCATCTCCTTCAAAAAGAATGGTTCGTATGTATTTAATGGAATCCCGTAACTCATTAAAAATAGCATCATCTTTTTTCATCTTTGGATTTTGAAGATGTACATCTACTTTTTTCTTGAAATCAATCAATTGTTCAGCAACAATTGAATTTAAAACCGTCATCGGCTTAGCACAATTTGTTCTTGACCCCACAGCTCTAAACTCAAATTTGTTACCAGTAAAAGCAAAAGGAGAGGTTCTATTTCGATCTGTGTTGTCAAGTAATATTTCTGGAATTTTTCCAATTACATTGAGTTTTAAATCTGTTTTCTCTTTTGGGGATAATTTCCCTTTCGAAACTTGTTCTAAATTGTTGAGAACATCGGTAAGTTGTTCTCCAATAAAAACAGAAATTATTGGAAGTGGAGCTTCATCGGTTCCCAAACGCAATTCATTACTCGCAGATACGATACTTGCTCGAAGTAAAGATTCGTGTTTCATAACAGCAGCAATGGTGTTAATAAAAAAGGTCAGGAATTGTAAATTATTCATTGGAGTTTTACCGGGGCTGAGTAAATTAATTCCAGTATTGGTTTTAAGCGACCAATTGTTGTGTTTTCCTGATCCGTTGATTCCAGAAAAAGGTTTTTCGTGAAGAAGAACGGTAAAATTATGTTTCTCTGCAATCTTGTTCATCAAATCTGTAAGAAGCGCATTGTGGTCTATTGATAAATTGACTTCTTCATAAATTGGTGCCAATTCAAATTGTGCTGGAGCAACTTCGTTGTGTCGAGTTTTTACAGGTATTCCCAAAACCAAGCTCTGGTGTTCCAATTCTTGCATAAATGATAATACTCGCGGAGGAATTGAACCAAAATAATGATCATTTAATTGTTGTCCTTTGGATGACTCGTGCCCCATCAAGGTTCTGCCAGTCAAAATCAAATCAGGACGAGAAGCTGCAAGAGTTCGATCTACCAAAAAGTATTCTTGTTCCCATCCCAAGGTTGCAGATACTTTTAGGGTGTTTTTATCAAAAAACTTTGCAATATCTGTAGCTGCTTTATCTAGAGCAGAGGTAGATCGCAAAAGGGGTGTTTTGTAATCCAACGCCTCTCCTGTGTATGAGACAAAAATCGTTGGAATACAAAGTGTTTTTCCATAAATAAAAGCAGGAGAAGTTGGGTCCCAAGCAGTGTATCCTCTTGCTTCAAAGGTGTTTCTGATTCCACCACTGGGAAAGCTAGAAGCATCGGGATCTTGCTGCACCAATTGACTTCCATCAAAACGCTCAATGGCCTCTGAATTATCAGATAAATCAAAAAAGGATTCATGTTTTTCTGCTGTTGCTCCAGTTAGAGGTTGAAACCAGTGTGTGTAATGTGTGACATTTTTAGAACGCGCCCAAGATTTCATGGCAGCAGCAATCTGATCTGCTAGAGATCTTGATATTTTTGTTCCCTTAAAAATTGCCTTGGAAACCTCATCGTAGGCTTGTTGATTGAGAGAACGTTGCAGTACTATGTCATTAAAAACATTTTTAGCAAATTGGGGAGCGACTGAATGATCCGTGTCTGTGATATTTGCTTTTCTATTTACTAATTTATTTAAGGCTTTGAATCGGATTGAATTCATTGTTTGGGTTGTTAAAAATGTTAGTTCAAAGGTATTTATTTTTTAAAATCTGAGGTAATTTCAATGCAATTTTTACGTAAAATTTAATTTACCCCCCTAAAAAATAGGTTATTAATAAAAGTTAATAACTATGTTAAGATTTATACCCCATAAAAAAGAACCCTACTGTCAAAAAAATTAAATTTGTATTCATTAAGTAAAAAATATAATTATGAGCAAATCTAAATTAGAGTATATTTGGTTGGATGGTTACAAACCTACTTCCAATTTACGTAGTAAAACAAAAGTAGTTGAAGATTTTAATGGAACTCTGGAGGAATGTCCAGTATGGTCATTTGACGGTTCTTCAACACTACAAGCCGAAGGAGGATCTTCGGATTGCTTGCTAAAGCCTGTTGCAATTTATCCAGATCCTGTTCGAAGAAACGGATTTTTAGTAATGACTGAAGTTTTAAACGCTGATGGAAGTGCTCATGAATCAAATGCAAGAGCAACGATTAACGATGATGACAACGACTTTTGGTTCGGATTCGAACAAGAGTATTTCATCATGGATAAAGAAACTCAACTTCCTCTAGGCTTCCCTGTAGGAGGATATCCAGGTCCACAAGGTATGTACTACTGTTCTGTTGGTGGAAAAAACACACACGGAAGAGACTTCGTTGAAGAGCATGCAGACCTTTGTATTGATGCAGGTCTAAACTTCGAAGGAATCAATCAAGAAGTAGCAAGTGGACAATGGGAATTTCAATTATTTGCTAAAGGTGCAAAAAAAGCAGGTGATGAAATCTGGGTTGCACGTTATCTTTTAGATCGTTTGACTGAGCAATACGGTTACTACATCGAATACCACCCAAAACCTGTAAAAGGAGACTGGAATGGTTCTGGAATGCACGCTAATTTCTCTAATACAACTTTAAGAACTTGCGGAGACAAAGCAATATATGAAAAGATTTGTGAAGCATTCAGACCCGTTACTAAAGAACACATCGAAGTTTACGGACAATACAACGAACAACGTTTGACAGGTCTTCATGAAACAGCTTCCATTTCAGACTTTAGTTATGGAATTTCTGATCGTGGAGCTTCTATTCGAATCCCGATTATTACTGTTGAGAATAACTGGAAAGGTTGGTTAGAAGACCGAAGACCAGCATCTAATGGTGATCCCTACAAAATTGCTGCAAGGATTGTGAAGACAGTTAAATCTGCACAAATATAAGTTAAGTATTTTTATTCAACCAAAAAAGCATCCTCCTAAAGGGTGCTTTTTTTATGCTAATAGGTCATGGATAAAATACAGATAGAGTCCAAGGAGTATTAGTCCGTTGAATCGATTTAAACGTTGATCCTTAGGAATTAAAACCATTATGAGGACGAGCATTGAAATTGAAAACATCCAAACCAAATCGTTTGAGATAATATTCAAGTCTTGTACTTGGATTGGCTTAATCATTGAAGTAATCCCCAAAACAGCCAAGATATTAAATATGTTTGAACCAATTAGATTACCCAAAGAAATTGCTTTTTCTTTTCTGAAAATTGCAATTATGGAAGCAGAAAGCTCGGGAATACTTGTGCCTATGGAAATTATTGAAATTCCTATAACACGTTCACTCACTCCCATTAGAGATGCTAAGGATACTGCACCTTTAACTAAAGTTTCTGACCCTAACCACAAAGCAAAACCACCAGCAAATATGTATTGAAGTGTTTGTCTAAAGTTTAGCAATTCAAAATCTTGAGAGTCGGCTATGTCATCTTTTGAAAACTTCTGCCCTTTCAACAAGTAGTAGATGAAAGCTATTAAAATTAAAAACATAAATACACCTTCAATTGAGGAAATAATTCCATCAAAAGCTATCATTCCAATAAACAAAAGAGTGGCAAACATCATCATTGGCCAGTCGGTTTTCAAAAAGGTTTTAGGAACTGCGATGGGAGTTATCAATATGGTAACTGCAAGAACAAAAGCTAAGTTTGCAATATTAGAACCAACAATGTTGCCAAGAGCAATGTCTGGGTAACCCGAAAGGGCTGATTGAATACTGACAATGAGTTCAGGTGCCGATGTAGCAAATGACACAACTGTCATACCAATAACTACTCTTGGGATTGATAAGTTTAAAGAAAGAGAGACCGAAGACTTTAACAACCAATCCCCTCCTTTTATCAACAGCACCAATCCAACAACAATCGCTACAAAAGCCATACTTAAAATTTTCACGAATATACATCATCCTATAAAATCATGGAGCGTATTCCTCAAAATCCTTTTAAATAAATTCACAAAAAGTTAGGTAATAAATAAATTTGATCTCATTTTATCGGAATATCATGAATAGATGTTTTCTGAAATTTTAATGACTATTTCAGCATTTTTTTGAATCAAATACTGTGCAGAAAATTAATTAGGTTATTATTTTTCCCTAAAGAGAGCTTCTTTTTCAAACGGTACTTTTGACTTTCAACAGTTCGTATTGAAGAACCTGTTAATTGAGCTATCTCCTGTGTGTTTTGATTCATTTTTAGGTAAGCACAAAGCTTAAGGTCTTGTTGTGTTAGTTTGGATTCAATAAAGATCAGGTTCTTGAAAAAATCTGGATACACCTCCTCAAATTGCTGTTCAAAACGATTGTTGATTTTTTCAGAATTCAAAATCATTTTAATTTTATCCTGAATAAGTTTTGTAGGGTCTTGAGATATTTTTGAAAGTTTGTTTTTTTCAATAGTATCAAGCAAGTAGTTAAGGTTTTTATTACGCTGGGTAATGTAATTTGACTTGTTTATTAATTGAATTTTCTTGTGATTCAATTCATTTTCAAGCATTTTCTTTTCATTTTGAGTTTTTTCTGTTTTTTCTTTTTGAAGATTAAAATTCAACCTAAAGGATACCAATGAAAAAAATAAAATAGTTGCCCCAATTATTAAAATGTACAAATAAGTGTTGTATAGAATTTTGTTTTGAATGAGCTCAGATCTTTTTTTGGTCAACAAGAGATTCGACTCTAATTCATTGAATTTGTCAACAATCTTATACACAGAACCAATGGATGCTTGACTGAGTAATGAATCTTTAATCCTAACCAGATTTGTATAGTCTTTCCTTTTACTGTAAACTTCCTCAAGAATTTTGAAATTTCTTTTTTTTTCATTAGAAAAAAGATTTCCCTTAATTTTACTGAGATTATTTTGAGCAAGAGATAGTGCTTTACTTAATTTATCTAAGTTCAAATAACACTCGGCTATGTTGGATTCAAGAACAGGAAGATCTACAGGGAACTTGCTCAACAACTCAATTGCTTTGGAGTAATAATCAATGGCCACTTGGTAGTTTTTTTGAAGATGATAATATTTACCCATCAAGGTAAAAGAATATGCATAATTTCTCATCAAGTAACTTTTTGGAAGCTCATCTTTTTCTTTATTCATTTTGCCCTTATCGAATAACTTTTGAATTTCAGAAAAATAAGTATTTATTTTGAATAGGTCATTTTTCTTCATATTCAAACTCATCAATCCAACATTTGAATACATCAAATCTTCTATTTTATTATTATTCTTTCGAATTTCGTAGGCTTTTAAATAAAATATTTCTGCTTGTTCATAATTGTTTTTAGTTAATTCTATCATTGCTAAATTGTCATAAACCGTAGAAAATCCGTAATCTTTCGCTTCTTGGTTTTGATACAAACTAAAATTATCAAATGCATCATTGTAAAAATCTTCAGCCTTTTTAAAGTTTTTATTACTGAAATAGATGTTCCCAATATTCAATAAAACCCAAGGAGGTAAATTGACTTCTTTTTCTTTTCTTTCTTCTTTTGAAATGGCCTGAAAAAGTTTTAATGATTCATCGTAAAAACCCAATGCTTCAGCATCTAAATTTCTGCTGGCCAAGATTTCTCCTACTTGCGTATTAATTGAAAGAAGCTTTACGGTAGGATTGTTGTAATCTGCTATGTTCAAAACTTCAAACCCAAAGGCTATTGCTTTATCAGGATCAGAATTTTTGTAAAGCAAGAGTGAATCATTGAGACTAGAAATTTTCTGTTCTAAATCTTCCTGAAATAGATTGGCATTAAATGTCAGAAATATGGACAATATAAATTTTAAAACCATTTTACTTTTTTAAGGAAATAAATAATAATAACGTTAACAAGACGATCACAACAATTTGAATGAAATGTTTGATATTCATGCAACTAGTTAAATCAATTATAAATATATTAAATAATTTAATTCATCAAATACAACTACTTTAGGTTACACAAGGTTTAACAACTTTATTTAACTCAAAAATATCTTTAAAAAATTATATGACTAAGAAGTAAAAAAAAATTATTCTTTACTCCTTTTGACTTTACTATTCAAAAACTTTTCGCGTTCTGCTAAAAATTGTTCTCTAGAATATGTTTTACCGTTAAAAGATAATGACTTGACTCCATCAGGTAAATCATTTTGGAAGATGAAACTGTCTAACATAATAATAGTATTTTTACAAATATAGGATAGATTATTGCCTCCAACAATTTTTTTGTACTTCATTACTACTGCATTACAACAGAACTATTGATCGTCAATAATCTTGAAAATAGCCTACTCAAAAAAAACTAAATCAAAAACTTCTTAATCAAAATTCAACCAAGATATCTTTGTCTATTTTAATTTGATATCAGAAACAAAGTATTATATTTGCCAACGATTTGAGATAAATTGTTTTAGTTCTAAATCAAATAATACAACCTTTCATCATTTTAAAAAGGCCTCGTAGCATAACTGAATAGTGCACTTGATTACGGCTCAAGAGGTTGCAGGTTTGAATCCTGCCGAGG